>JADLEF010000194.1 GCA_020846295.1 Acidimicrobiales bacterium | reverse complement strand
CGGCGGGCTCAATGACGCCCAGCTCCAGCAGGTGCGCGGCTGGGCCGATCGCCGCCTGCGCGACCCGGAGCACCCCCAGGCCGACAGCAATCGCCGGGTGACGGTCACGATGCTGCTGCCGCCGGTCACCGCCGCCGATACCCTCGGCTTCCCGACCGATACCCTGGCGGCCGGGTACGCGCCGGACTCCACCGGCGGGGCGGCGTACGCGCCGTGACCCGCCTCGTCAGCACGATCCTCCTGGTCGACGATGACCCGACCACCCTCGCCCACTTCAAGGCGGTGCTGGAGCACGAGCCGGCCCTGCGGGTGGCCACGGCCATCAACGGGCGGGACGGGCTGGCGCGGGCCCGGGAGCTCCTCCCCGACCTGATCATCTCCGACTACATGATGCCGGAGATGGACGGGTTCGAGTTCTGCCAGCGGGTCAAGCAGGAGCCGGCGCTGGAGGGGTGCCTGTTCGTGGTGCTCTCGGGCTTCACGGACACCAGCCTCAAGGTGCGGGGCCTCAATCTCGGCGTGGACGACTACCTCACCAAGCCAATCGAGATCCCCGAGCTGATCGCGCGGGTGCGCGCCAGCCTGCGCATCAAGCGGCTGCAGGACGAGCTCCGCAACGGCAAGTCGGAGCTGGAGCGGCTGCACGGCGAGCTCGGCGACAGCTTCGACGGCCTGCTGCACCTGCTGATCCACCTGGTGGACCTGGGCCTCCCCGGCGCCGCCGACCGGGGCCGGCGCCTCACCGCCCTCGCCCGCCAGGTGGGCGAGCGGTTCGAGGTGCCGGTGGAGCTGCTGGCCGACCTGGAACTCGCCGCCCAGCTGCACGAGGTGGGCAAGGTGGTGGACGCCGCGCATCACGCGCTGGGCGCCCCGGCGCAGCCCGACTGGCACTACGCCGTCGTGACCGGCTCGCTGCTGGAGCAGGTGGCCCGGCTGCGTGGGGCGTCGGAGCTGATCGGCGGCATGTTCGAGAACTGGGATGGCACCGGGATGCCCAATCGCTTCGTGTCGGGGCAGATCCCGCTTCGCGCCCGGATCCTCCGCATCACCACCGACTTCTACCGCCTGGTCGACGGCGACGGCCGCCGGGGCGGCCTGGCCCCGGATGCCGCGATCGAGGTGCTCAAGGAGCACAGCGGGACCTGGTACGACCCGCTCGCGGTGGTGCACCTCGAGTCGATCGTGCTGGACCGGCCCCGCAGCGAGTGGCGCACCAGCCGGATGCAGGTGGGCGTGGACCAGCTGCACGAGGGCATGGTGCTCGCGGCAGACCTCTCGACCAGCTCGGGGGTCAAGCTGCTCGCGAAGGGGGCCACGGTCACCGCCAGCATGCTCGACGTGATCCAGCGGCGCCACCTGGCCGACCCGATCATCGACGGGGTCTGGATCGCGCGGCGCTGAGGCACGGCGGGCGCTTGTCGGGCCCGGGGGGACCGCATTAACCTTCCATCCCCCCGGGAGAACACAGCCGTGACCGTCACCGCCCAGCCGAGCCTCTCGGCGCAGGTGTCGTCTCCGCAGTTCGAAGAACTCCTCATCCGTGCCGACCGCGCCCAGGTCATTGCCTCCCTTGCCCGGGGCATGGCCCACGACCTGCGCGGCCCGCTCCAGACCCTCACCCTCCTCGTCGATCCCAACGCGGACCTGCTCGGCGGGCCCGAGGGGGCGCGGCTGCGGCAGGCCGTGAGCGAATCGGTGCAGCACCTCGCCGACACCATCGGCTGCTTCAGCCAGGTGTACGCGCCGCTGGAGACCGATCCCGCACCGGTGATCGTGGAAGACCTGCTGGCCTACGTGGTGGACCTGCAGCGCTACCAGCGGAGCCTGCCCGCGGTGGAGACCCAGCTGGAGCTTCCCGGCGGGCTGCCGCCCGTGCGGGGGCACGAGGCCCAGCTGCGCCATATCCTGCTCGCGCTCATCTCCAACGCCAAGCAGGCCATGGCGGAGCTGCCCCAGCCGGCGCTCCGGCTGCTGGCCGCGACGGAAGGGGGGATGGTGCGGATCGTGGTGGAAGACATCGGGCCGGGGCTCCCGGCCGCCGTGGCGGCCGATCCCTTCCGGCCGTTCGTGCACGGCCGCGAGGGCCACCTGGGGCTCGGCCTGGCGGTGGCGCGCTGCCTGGCCGCGCGGCATGGCGGCAGCCTCGAGCTGGCGCCCGCCCCCACGGGCGGCACCCGGGCCGTGCTCCGGCTCCCGACCTGGCGCCGCGGGGGCTAGGGCCCGCCGCGGGCGCGGGGACGCCCTCAGGGCTCGGGGACCGGCTTTCTCAAGGGGAGCTGTTCCAGCCACTCGGTCCCGGTGGAGCGGGCGTTGGCCCGCCGGTTCTCCTCGGCCACCCGGGAGACCAGTTCCTCGCGCTGGATGTTGATGGAGGTCGGCGCCTCGATCCCGATGCGCGCGCCGCGCCGGTCGCTCGACAGCACGACGATGCGGATCCCTCCGTCGATGATGATCGCCTCTCCCTGGCGACGATTCAGAATCAGCACGGCGCCGTCCCGCCTCCTTCCCGCACCCGTCAGCCCACCATGCCGATGACGGACTGCATCATTTCGTCCGCCACCGTGACCATCCGGGCGGCGGCCGCGAACGCGTTCTGCTGCGCGATCAGGTTGGTCAGTTCCTCGTCCACCGAGACCCCGCTGACGCTCTTGCGGAGCCCGTCCACGTGGTTCACCACCGCCTCCTGCGCGGTGGCCTTGTCGGTCGCGTCGCGCAGCTGCACGCCGAGCCGCGACACCAGCTTCTGGTAGGCCGTCCCCACCGGCTGCCCGCCGAAGCTCGCCACCCCTGCCGTGCGCAGGCCCGCGAGCGCGAGCGCCACGCTGTTGTCGCCCACGCCGCCGCTGGTGCCCGCCGCGATGTTGTCGGTCGAGGTGGTCAGGGCCACGCTCAGCTGAAAGCTGCTGGCGGTGAGGCCGGTGGGGTTGAAGAAGTCGATGCCGGTGGCGCCGGCCAGGTTCT
>JADLEF010000193.1 GCA_020846295.1 Acidimicrobiales bacterium | reverse complement strand
CGGTCGGCGGCCTCGGCTTCCTGGGGGGTCGGTCCGCGCCCGGCAGCAGCGCCGGTGGGACGTTCTTGCGTATCGGCGGGGCTGGTTCGTTCGGTCATGCCCTCGCGCTACCCGATGGGGCACGGGCTAAACGCCGCCGCATCGACCCAGCCGTGCGCCGCTCAGCTCCGGCGGAGGCCTTCCCACTCCTCGATGGTCTTCGGCCAGTCGTCCGTGAGCAGGCGGGACAGCGAGCGGTCGGCCAGCAGCTTGCCGCCGTGCTGACAGGTGGCGCAGTAGTTGACCTCGTTCTCGGCGTAGGAGATCCGCTGCACCGGGTCCCCGCAGCGCGGGCACGGCTTGCCGAAGCGCCCGTGCACCGCCATGTCGTCCCGGAAGGCGGTCACCTTCTCCGGGAAGCCGTCCTTGGCCTTGGCCGCCTCGCCGCGCAGGCGCTCGGTCCACAGCACCAACGTGGCCTGCACCGACTCGTACAGCCGGGCGAGCGCCGCTTCGTCCAGCTGGCCGGTGCGCTGGGTGGGGGCGAGGCCGGCCGACCACAGGATCTCGTCGGAGTAGGCGTTGCCGATGCCGGAGAAGGCGGTGGGATCGGTGAGCGCCCGCTTGAGGGTGCGGTTGGTGGCGGTGAGCTGCGCGGTGAACTGCGCCAAGGTCATCGTCAGCGGTTCGATGCCGCCGCGGTCGTGCTCGGCGAGCATCGCCTCCTCGCCGCGCACCACCCACAGCGACGCCCGCTTCTTGGTGCCCGCCTCGGTGAGGGTGAGCGTGCCGTGGTCGAAGCGGAACGCGGCCAGCCCGACCTTGCCCGGCACCGGCGCGCCGACCTTCTTCCACTGCAACCGGCCGGCCACCATCAGGTGCAGCACCAGGTACAGCTCCTCGGGGAAGGCGAACACCAGCCGCTTGCCCAGCCGGCGCAGGCCGATCACCGGCTGGTCCTCGACCGCGCTCAGCGGCGGGTCGTAGCTGCGCAGCAGCGAGATGCCCCGCACGTCGACCTTGCGCAGCGGCCGGTCCAGCACGAGCCGCTCCAACGACTCGAGGTACACCACGACATCGGGCAGCTCCGGCATGGCGTCACACCACCTCGACGCCGGCCGCGGCCATCGCCGCGAAGGCGCGGTCCTCGTCGCCCTCGGTGAGGTTGACCGAGGCGGTGGCGGCGCGCACCACCCGGGTGGCGAACCCGAGGCGCACCGCGTCGAGCGCGGTGGCCTGCACGCACACGTCGCCGGCGAGGCCGACCACCACGATGGCGGACACCCCTCGGGCCCGAAGCAGCGCGGCCAGCCCGGTCGTCCGCTCGTCGCCGGTCAACGGATCCCGCACGCCGAACCCGGAGTAGCCGTCCTCACCGCCGGTGCCCTTGCGCACGATGTCGCCGTCCACCACCAGGTCGGAGTGCAGCTCGGCGCCCCAGGTGCCCTTCACGCAGTGCGCCGGCCACGGCCCGCCCCCGGTGAGGAAGTGAGGTGTGGCCGCAGGGTGCCAGTCGGTCGTGTAGACGACCTGGGCGCCGGCCGCACGGGCCGCGGCGACCTCGGCGTTGACCACGGGCACGATCAGCTCGGCGCCGGTCACGTAGAGCCCCCCGGCCGGATCGGCGAAGTCGTTCTGGACGTCCACCACCACGAGGGCGGTCCCAGCGTCGTACGGCACGCAGCCAACGCTACCGCTGGCGGTCGGCCAGGAGCCTGGTCACCGCCTCCACCAGCAGCCGGTGCTCCTCGGTGTGCATGCGTTCGGCCAGCGTGTCGAGCGTGTCGCCCGGCTCGATGGGGACCTCGACGGTGGCGAGCACCGGGCCGTCGTCCACGCCCTCGTCGGGCACCAGGTGCACCATGATCCCGGTGCGCTCGATGCGCCCCGCGGCGTGCGCCGCCAGCGCGTCGGCGATGGCGTGGGCGCCGGGGAAGGTCCCGGGCAGGGCCGGGTGCAGGTTGACGACGCGCAGGGGGAAGCGGTCCAGGAACGCCGAGGACAGCACGTGCATCCACCCGGCCAGCACCACCAGATCCGGTTCGTAGCGCGCCACCACGTCGGCGAGGTCGGCGTCGTAGTCCCGACGGGATCGCCCGGCGTCGGTGTAGGGCTTGAGCGGCGCGTACGCCGTCGGCACCCCGGCGCGGGCGGCGCGCTCGAGGCCGAACGCCGCCTTGCGGTTCGACACCACCGCCACGACGGGCAGCCCGGCGTCGAGCAGGGCCTGCAGGTTGGAGCCGTTGCCCGAGATCAGCACCACCAGGCGGCCCCGCCCGGCCGCGGCCGCGGCCGTGCTCACGGCACCAGCAGCACGGCCTCGCCGGAGGCGGGCCGGTCCACCAGCTCACCGACCGGGAACGCTCCGGGCGGCGGGGTGCCGCCGATGCCGACCATGCCGACGCCCATGTTGAAGGTCCGGTACGCCTCGTGCACCGGCAGCGAGCCCCACGCCACCAACTGGCGGAACAGCGGGGGGACCTCCCACGAGCCGAGCTCGATGCGGGCGCTGAGCGAGGCGGGCAGCACCCGGTTCACGTTGTCGAGCAGGCCGCCGCCGGTGATGTGGGCCAGGCCCAGCGCGTCGGTGCCGGCCAGGTCGGCCAGGTAGCAGCGGTGCGGCTGCAGCAGGGCGTCGATGAACCCCTCGGGCAGGTCGCGGCCCTCGATGAGGTGGCGGATGAGCGAGTAGCCGTTGGTGTGGGGGCCGCTCGACGGCAGCGCCCACAGCGGCGTACCGACCCGCATGTCACCCAGGCGGGGCAGCACCGCGTCGCGGTCCACCATCCCGACGATGGTGCCGGCCACGTCGACCGCGCCTTCGACGTAGACGCCGGGCATCTCCGCGGTCTCGCCGCCGAGCACGGCGCAACCGACCGCACCGCAGGCCTCGGCGATGCCGGTGACGATCTCCACGATGACGGCCGACTCGAGCCGGGCGGTGGCCACGTAGTCGAGGAAGAACAGCGGCCGCGCGCCCTGCACCAGGATGTCGTTGACGCAGTGGTTCACGAGGTCGTGGCCGATGCCGCGCCAGCGGCGGTGCTGGGCGGCCAGCTTGACCTTGGTCCCCACCCCGTCGGTGGAGGCGACGAGCACGGGCCGGCCCGGCCAGTCCTCCACGGAGAACAACCCGCCGAAGCTGCCCACATCGGACAGCACCCGGTCGGTGTAGGTGGCGCGCACCGCGGCGGCCATGCCGGCCACCGCTTCGTTGGCGGCGTCGATGTCCACGCCCGCGTCGCGGTAGCTCGTCATGTTCCCTCCGGGGAGCGGCGACCGATGTCGCGGCGGAACTGCATGCCGGCGAAGGAGAGCTCGCCCACCCCGGCGTAGGCGGTGGCCACCGCGGCGTCGAGGTCGGTCCCGAGCCCGGTGACGGCCAGCACCCGGCCGCCGGCGGTGCGCACACCCTCGGGTGAGGCGGCGGTGCCGGCGTGGAACACGGTGCAACCGGCGGCCGCGGCGGCATCGAGCCCGGCGATGAGCTCGCCGGCGCGGGGCCGGTCGGGGTACCCCTCGGCGGCCAGCACGACGGTGACCGCGGCCTGCGGCAGCCACTCGAGGGTCACCTCGTCCAGTCGGCCGTGCACCGCGGCGAGGAACGCCTCGGCCGGGTCCCCGGCCCACAGCGGCAGGATGACCTGCGCCTCGGGGTCACCGAAGCGGCAGTTGTACTCGAGCACCCGGGGCCCGGCGTCGGTCAGCATGACCCCGGCGTAGAGGATCCCGACATACGGCGTACCATCCCGGACCATACCATCAAGTATGGGAGCGATCATGGTGTCGCCCACCTGATCGAGCAGACCGGTGGACAGCGTGCCGGAGGGGGCGAAGGCGCCCATGCCGCCGGTGTTGGGGCCGGCGTCGCCGTCGAGCAACCGCTTGTGGTCCTGGGCGGGGACGAGCAGCCGGTACGTGGTGCCCGAGCACAGCGCCAGCACCGACACCTCGCGCCCGACGAGGCGCTCCTCGAGGACGACCTCATCGGCCGCCGAGCCGAAGGCGCGCTCGACGAACATCGCCCGCAGCGCCGCCTCGGCGCCGGCGCGGTCGTCGGGGACGAGCACGCCCTTGCCGGCGGCGAGGCCGCTGGCCTTGACCACCGGCGCCGTCGCGAAGCGGTCCAGCGCGGCGAGCCCCTCCTCGAAGCCGTGCACGGTCACCGAGTCGGCGGTGGGCACGCCCCAGCGCAGCATGGCGTCCTTGGAGAACACCTTGGAGCCCTCGAGGCGGGCACACGCCTGGCGGGGCCCGAAGGCGGCGATGCCGGCAGCGTCGAGCGCATCGACGAGCCCGGCCACCAGCGGAACCTCGGGGCCGACCACGACCAGACCGACGCGCGTCTCCTCGGCCAGGCGCACGAGGCCGGCGACGTCATCGGCGGCCACCGGGCGGTTGCCGGGGGTGCCCCCGTTGCCGGGGGCGCACACCACGTCGTGACCCGCCTGCTCGAGGCGCCACGCCAGCGCATGTTCGCGGCCACCGCCGCCGACCACCAGGATCCGCATCGGGCGCCTAGCCGTGACCGACGATGCCGGCGAAGCGTTCCTTCGACTCGAGGTCCACCGGCACCCCCTCGAAGGGGTACACCCCGGTGAAGCACGCGTTGCAGTAGCCGGCGAGCGGTGCCGCCGAACCAGTGCCAGTGCCAGTGCCGTTGCCGTTCAGCCTGATCTCCGGCTCGACCGGCGCATCGCCCTCGCGCTCGTGCAGGGCGGCCATCATGCCGTCGATGCTGAGGTAGGCCAGCGAGTCGGCGCCGATGTGCTCGGCGATCTCGTCCACGGTGAGGTTGGCCGCGATGAGCTCGGCCCGGCTGGCCATGTCCACGCCCATGAAGCAGGGATGGGCGATGGGGGGACACGCCACCCGCAGGTGGACCTCGGCTGCGCCGGCCTTGCGCAGCAGCGCCACCAGCGGACCGGAGGTGGTGCCACGCACGATCGAGTCGTCCACCAGGATGACGCGCTTGCCCTCGAGGTTGGCGGGCAGCGGGTTGAACTTCATCCGCACCTTGTCGCGGCGCAGCTCGGGCGTCGGCTCGATGAACGTCCGGCCGATGTAGCGGCTCTTGATCAGCCCCTCGCTGTAGGGGATGCCGCTCTGCTGGGCGTACCCGATCGCATGGGGGATGCCCGAATCCGGGACGGGGACCACGATGTCGGCCTCCACCGGGGCCTCGCGGGCGAGCTGGCGTCCGATGGCCTGGCGGGTCTGGTGCACCAGGCGGCCCCGGAACACCGAATCGGGGCGGGCGAAGTAGATCTCCTCGAAGGTGCAGAAGCTCAGCTTGCGGGGCACGGCCCCGGGGATGATCTCGTAGCCGGCATCGTCGATGCGGACGATCTCGCCCGGCCCGATCTCGGCGATCATGGCCGCACCGATGGTCGCCAGCGCGCAGCTCTCCGAGGCCAGCGCGTACCCGCCGCCCTCGATCTCGCCGAGCACCAGCGGCCGCAGACCCCACGGGTCGCGCACGCCGTAGACCGCGCTGCGGGTACCGATGGTGAGCGTGTACGCCCCCTCGGCACGGGCCATGAGCACCCGGATGCGGCTGACCCAGTCGGTGCCCGGACCGCCGGCGCCGGCGAGGAGGTGGATCATGACCTCGGTGTCCGAGCTCGACGAGAGCCCGACGCCGCGCTCGAGCAGCTCGCGGCGCAGCTGCGGGGAGTTGATCAGGTTGCCGTTGTGGCCCAACGCCAGCGGACCGTCGAACGTTTCCAGCACATACGGTTGGGTATTGCGCAGGGTGACCGCACCGGTCGTCGAGTAGCGGGTGTGACCGATGGCGTGGTGGCCCTTGAGCGTGGCCACGTTCTCCTCGTTGAACACCTGCGACACCAGGCCGAGGCCCTTGTGGAGGTTGGCCACGCCGTCGTCGAAGGTGACGATGCCGGCGCCCTCCTGGCCGCGGTGTTGCAGTGCGTAGAGGGCGAAGAACGTCAGCCTGGCGGCATCACGACCGGGTGCGTAGATGCCGAACACCCCGCACTCCTCGTGGAGTGTGTCTCCGCCGGGGTCACGGCCGTTGGGTGAGTCGGCGCCGAGCATCCAGCACCAGTTCTAGTGCCTCGGCGGGGCTTGAGGCCACCGCGGTGAGATGTCCCATCTTCCGGCCGGGGCGCGCGTCGGCCTTTCCATACCGATGCAGGGCCACGCCGGGCACGCAGAGCGCGGCCGCCCAGTCCGGCTCGCCGTCGACCCAGAGGTCCCCGAGCAGGTTCGCCATGGCCGCCGGGCGGAACGGCGCGGTGGCGCCCAGCGGCCAACCGCAGGCGGTGCGCAGCTGCTGCTCGAACTGCGAGGTGGGCGCCGCCTCGATGGTCAGGTGACCCGAGTTGTGCGGGCGCGGCGCGATCTCGTTGACCAGCAGCTCGCCGGCGGCGGTGACGAAGAACTCCACGCACAGCACGCCGACGGCGTCGAGCGCGGCGGCCGCCCGCACAGCGAGCGACTCGGCCTGCGCGGCGAGGGTGGGCGGGATGCGGGCCGGCGCCACCGAGACGTCGAGGATGTGGTCGCGGTGGGCGTTCTCGATGACCGGGTAGGTGACGGTGGCCCCGTCGACGCCGCGGGCGACGATCACGGACACCTCGAGCGCGAGCTCGACGAGCTCCTCCACCACGAACGGCTGGCGGTCCGACGGGACGGCGGCCGCATCGGCCGTGTCACGGCACACCCACTGGCCCTTGCCGTCGTAGCCGAAGGCGGCGGTCTTCACCACGGCCGGCAGCCCGAACCGCTCGAGCGCGGCGACCAGACCGCTGGCGTCGACGCCCTCGACCACCTGGTGACGGACCACCGGCAGGCCGTTGTCGCTCAGGAACGCCTTCTCGCGACGGCGGTTCTGGCAGGTGTGCACCACCGACGCCGCCGGGCGGGCACAGGCCGCCCGGGCGAGCACCTCGGGATCGACGTTCTCGAACTCGGTGGTGACCACCTCCGCCCGGGCGAGGAACTGCTCGAGGTCGGGGACCGGCTCCGCGACCTGACCGCACGGTGAACCCACCGCGTCGTCGCCGGCGGTGAGGACCGGCACACCCATCCGGCGGGCGGCGAGGGCGAGCATCCGGCCGAGCTGACCGGTGCCGTAGATGCCCAGCAGCGGCGGCGCGCCGCCGTTCGAGGGCGCCTGGGTGCGGGACATGGCGCTGAGCGTACCCTCGCTGGGGGATGGGTCCGAGGGCCCATCGACCTCTGTGCCGTTCGTCCCGAACGGCGCGATACGTGATGTGTGAAGGCTTTCGACGCGAACCACCAACCGCCCGCCGCGATCGATGCCTCCGGACCGGGGGCTGCCGCCGGCGCTGACGAGCGGGCGGTGTTCGCGCTGCTGCCGCCGCACCCGCTCGAAGCGACCGGCGAGCACGCACCGGCCCGGCGCGACCGTCGGGACCGGGTGCTGATCGCCGCGGCCGGGGCGCTGGCCTGCCTCGCCCTGGCCACCAGCCTGGTGGCGCTCAACCGCGACGTTCCCTTCCTCGATGTGTCGGTGGCGCGCGCCGCCGCGCAGGGCGAGACGACCTCGGACCTGGCGGTCACCGTGCCGGACCGCCCGACGACCACCACCACGGCCGAACCGCAGCCGGCCACCACCGTGGCGGAGCCGGCCCCCACCAGCGTGCCGGAGCTGCTCCCCGCCGCGGAGCTCCCTGCGGTGCAGCACGGCACCGTCGAGGAAGAGGAGGGCGCGGCCGATGCCGCCGATGCCGCCGGGGACGGGGGCGATGACAGCGGCAACGGCGGGGACGACGGCGGCGACGCCTGGGCGACCGATGCCGGCTGGCCCGCCACCACCGCAGCGCCCGTGTCGGACACGATCTGGCTGCCGCCTGCGCCCACCCCGACCGAGCCCGCCGGCCCCGCCGACTCGCCGGGCACCACCGCAGCGCCCACGCCGACGACCGCCGCGCCGACGACGACCGTCCCGGCGGGGCCGGTGCTCCACGTGGCCATGAGCTGCCCCCACGACACCGCCGGCCTCAGCCTGGCGCTCGCCACCAACGGCGACGCGACGCTGAAGAAGGTGCTGGTGCGCACGTTCGGCAACGAGTGCCGGCGGGCGAAGGTACTGGTCACCGTGCGCGACGCCGGTGGGTCGGTGCTGGCCGAGCTGCCGGGCCGGGTGCGCGGCTCGGCGCCGTACAACCTGGAGGTGACCGGCTGGCCGGCGGTCCCCGCCTCCCAGGTCGCCTCGGTGACGCTCACCGACGGCTGAACGACGACCGGAACTCGGCGGCATCCACGCTGGGCATCATCGCGTGCCCTGCATCGGCACGGAGGGTTCTCCCTCAGCATCTCGACCAGGGCGCCGAGCGTTGCGTGAACAGGCGAGCCGTGGGGTGAGCCGCCGGCGGCCGACGGCTCAGCCGACCCTGCGGCCGGTGATCTCCTCGGCGACGATGCGGACCCACCGGTTGCGCCGGGGGTGCGGGGCCCAGGGACGGACGCCGAGGGTCTCGAGCTCGGCGACCTCGATGTCGTCGTACACCTCTTCGGCCCGACCTTCGACCAGCACCGACCAGCCGGTGTGCAGTTCGTCGTCCCAGGCGTCGATCTCGAAGCCGACCAGCTGCTCGCCCGACGCAGCGTCGAGCTTGGCGCCCTCCGCCGATCGGAACACGACGGCGCCGTGGTGCCAGCGATAGTTCACCGGCAGGATGGCGACGGTGCCCTGGTACAGGAACGCCACCCGCCCGATGCGACTGGCCTCCAGCATGCGCTTGCAGTCGTCGAGGGGGAGGATCTCGATGCCGGTGCGATCGACGGGGGTCATGCTGCGACGATGGCCCCTGCGGCGGTGGCCTCGTTAGGGTCCAAGGTCAGCGCGAAGGTCCAGGACCGTGGCGGCGACCTCCGCCGCCCGCTCGGCCCGGAACGCCTTCAGCGCGGCGCGCAGCTCCGATCGCGTACCGCCCAGCATGGCCACGGCGAGCAGCCCCGCGTTCGTGGCCCCCGCGTCGCCGATGGCCATCGTCGCCACCGGCACCCCGGCCGGCATCTGCACGATGGACAGCAGCGAATCCATGCCGGACAGGGCCCGCGAGCGCACCGGCACCCCGATGACCGGCAGCACCGTGTGGCCGGCGACCATGCCGGGCAGATGGGCGGCGCCGCCCGCGCCGGCGATGATCAGCTGCAGGCCCCGGCCCTCCGCCGACGTGGCGTAGTCCACCATGCGATCCGGCGTACGGTGGGCGGACACCACCTCGGCCTCGAACGGTACCTCGAAGCGCTGCAGCACCTCGGCTGCCTTGCGCATCGTCTCCCAGTCAGAGACGCTGCCCATGATCACACCGACCAGCGGCCCCTCGGCGGAGGGACCGGGCTGCGCCGCGCTCACAGCCGCTGCCGGTCGATGCCGTGGCGGTGCAGCCAGTCGGCCACGTTGCGGTGCAGGCGCTCCGCCTCCGGCGTCTCGCCCGGCTCGAACGGCCGGCGGCACAGCCGCCGGTGGATCTCCAGGTAGGCGGTGGACAGCGTGGCGCCCAGCTCGTCCGGCAGCGGCGGCGGGTCGCCCTCACCCCGGTAGCCGTTGTCGGCATACCAACGGCGCACCAGCTCCTTGTCGAGGTTCTCGCCGGTCTCGTTCAACCAGAACCGGCTCGAATCCGGCGTGTGGACCTCGTCGATGAGGGTGAGCGCGCCGTGCGGGTCCAGCCCGAACTCGTACTTGGTGTCCACCAGCGTCAGGCCCGCCTCGCTGGCCAGCTCGCCGCCGCGGCGGAACAACGCCAGGGCGACCTCCTGCACCCGGGCCCACAGCCCGGCCTCGACCAGCCCACGCTCGACGACCTCCGCCGAGGTGATCGGCTCGTCGTGGCCGTGGACCGCCTTCGTGGTCGGCGTGACGATCGGCGTGGGCAACGGGTCGTTGAACCGCAGCCCGTCGGGCAGGCGGATGCCGTACAGCTCGCGGGCACCGTCGCGGTAGCGCGGCCACAGCGCGGTCGAGGTGACGCCGGTGAGGTAGCCGCGCACGACGACCTCGACCGGCAGCGTGGTGCAGCGCACCCCGACCACCGCGTTCGGGTCCACCCGGTCGACCACGTGGTGGGCCACGATCGGCTCGAGCCGATCGAACCACCAGTTGGACACCTCGGTGAGCACCTGGCCCTTGTGCGGCACGCAGCCCAGCACCACGTCGAAGGCGGACAGCCGGTCCGACGCCACGAACAGCAGCCGGTCGCCCGGCAGGCCGTACACGTCGCGCACCTTGCCCCGGGTGGGCGGGCCGAGCAGGTCGCTGAGGTCAGATCGATCGAGCACGGTTCACGAACGCTTCGAACAGGGCCAGGCCGCTGCGGCCGGGCCGGTCGGGAAAGGGGTTCTGCAGGTCGCTCACGTGGTCCTCCGGGTGCGGCATGAGCCCCCAGACCAGCCCGCGCTCGTCGCACAGGCCGGCGATGTCGCCCACCGAGCCGTTGGGGTTGGTGCCCTCCACGTAGCGGAACAGCACCCGCCCTCCGGCGGCGAGCGCGTCGAGGGCCTCGGCGTCGCGCACCGCCAGGCGACCCTCCCCGTGGGCCACCGGGCAGGCGATCACCGGCGGCAGCAGCCCGTCGAGCCCGGCGGCGTGGCCCGCCGCGCCGGCGAGGGACACCCAACGGCAGGCGAAGCGCCCGTGGGCGTTGCCGGTGAGGGTGACGGACCGCGACCCGGCCCCGTCGGAGCTGCCGGGCAACAAGCCGGCGCGGACGAGCACCTGGAACCCGTTGCAGATCCCGAGCACCGGCCGGCCCGAGTCGGCGAAGGCGGCGACCGCTTCGCCCACCTGCAACGCCCAGCGCATCCCCCCGCCGAGCGCATCGCCGTAGGAGAACCCGCCAGGGAGGATGACGCCGGCGAAGCGGTCCAGCGGCGTACCGATCGGTACGATCTCGGCCTGCCCGCCGGCGAGGCGGACGGCGCGCGCCGCCTCACCCTCGCGGTTGGAGCCGGGGGCGATCACCACCGCGATCGACGGGCTGCTCATGCGTACGCTCCGATCCTCGGCCCGCCCTCGAAGGCGGACCGCAAGACGTCGACCCCTTCCTCGACCACCGTCTCGCCGTCGACGGCGATGCGCAGCACGGCGTCGGCGGCGCTGACCGTGCCGATCCGCCGCCATGCCGTACCATCCGGCATGGCCGCGGCGAAGGCCTCCTCCGCGCCCGCCGCCACCTGGACCACGAACCGGCCGTTGGACTCGCTGAAGAGCAGCTCGTCGCGGCGCAGGCCGTCCGAGGCCAGCGACACGTCCAACCCGAGCGACCCGGCCAGCGCGAACTCGGCCAGCGCCACGGCCAGCCCGCCCTCGCTGCAGTCGTGCACCCCGGCCACCAGCCCGGCACCGATGGCCCGGTGCAACGCCCGGTAGGTGACCAGCGGATCGCCCGCCGGCGGGCCGGGCACCGACCCGCCGTCCTCGCCGACCAGCTCGGCGTACATCGACCCGCCGAGCTCGGCCCGGGTCTCGCCCACCAGGAACAGCGCGCCGGCTCCGGCCCGGGGCCACGCCTGGGCGGTGTGGCGGCGGTCGGGGACGACACCCAGTGCGGTGATGAGCAGGGTGGCGGGGATGGGCACCCCGTCGAACTCGTTGAACAGGCTGTCCTTGCCCGACACGAACGGCGCCTGGTAGGCGATCGCCGCGTCATGGCAGCCCTGCGTGGCGCGCACCAGCGCGCCCAGGCGATCGGGCAGGTTGGGGTTGCCCCAGCAGAAGTTGTCCAGCAGCGAGACCCGATCCGGGTCGGCCCCGGCCGCCACCACGTTGCGGAACGCCTCGTCCACCGCGGCGAGGGCCATGCGGTACGGGTCGAGGCGGCCGTAGCGCGGGTTGACCCCGACGCCGAGGGCGAAGGCGGCCTCGCCGTCCTCCCAGCACTCGTGCGGCACCAACACGACGCCGTCCGACGGCCCCGCCGCCTCCGGACCGCACCACGGCCGCACCACCGTACCGCCCCGTACCTCGTGGTCGTAGGTGGCGATGATGTCGGCCTTGGAGGCGATCGTCGGCTGGCGGAGCAGAGCCAGCAACAACCCACCGGCGCTCTGCACCGTCACGTCGGCCACGCGACCGCCGGCGACGGCAGGCTCACGCCACTCGGCCACCAGCGAACGGCGGGGACAACCGTCGTGGAGGAAGTCCATCGGGAGGTCCACCACCGGAGCGCCGCCGTGGCGCACGCGCAGCCGGCCGTCCTCGCTGAACCGACCGATGGCGGTGACCTCGCAGTCCCACCGGCGTCCCAGCTCGTGCAGCGCGGTGAGGTGCTCGGGCGGCACGGCGAGGACCATGCGCTCCTGCGCCTCGGAGATCCACACCTCCCACGGGGCCAGGCCGGCGTACTTGCGCGGCACCGTGGTGAGGTCCACCTCGACCCCGGTCGGCGCGCCGAGCTCGCCCACCGCGGAGCTCAGCCCGCCGGCGCCGCAGTCGGTCAGCGCCCGGTACAGCCCGGCGTCGCGGGCCTCGCAGACCAGCTCCATCGTGGCCTTCTCGGTGATCGGATCGCCGATCTGCACCGCGGTACCGGCCACCGCCGCGGTGTCGGTTTCCAGCTCCGCCGAGGAGAACGTCGCCCCGTGGATCCCATCGCGCCCGGTGCGACCGCCGATCACCACCACGAGATCGCCCGGACGCGGCCCGGTGCGGTGGGCCCCGTGGGGCAGGATGCCGACGGCCCCGCAGTACACCAGCGGGTTGCCGAGGTAGCCCGGGTGGTACACCACGGCACCGGCCACCGTGGGCAGGCCGAGCTTGTTGCCGTAGTCCCCGATCCCGGCGACCACGCCCTCGGCGACGCGGGCCGGGGCGAGCACGCCCTCGGGGACGGCCTCGGCCGGCGTGTCCGGCGGGGCGAAGCACAGCACGTCGAGGCAGGCGATCGGCCGTGCCGACACGCCGATCACGTCGCGCACCACGCCGCCGACCCCCGTGTTGGCCCCACCGAACGGTTCGAGCGCCGACGGGTGGTTGTGGGTCTCGACCTTGATGGCGAGATCCCACCGCTCGTCGAGCTGCACGATCCCCGCGTTGTCCACGAAGGCGGAGCGCACCCACGGTTTGGCCACCGCGTCGGTGGCGGCGCGCAGGTGGCTGCGCAGCAGCCCGTCGATGGACTCCACCGAGCGCACCGACCCGTCCGCCTCGCGGTGGGTGAAGGAGATCTCGGCCCGGAACGTCTTGTGGTTGCAGTGCTCGGACCACGTCTGGGCCAGCGTCTCGAGCTCCGCGTCGGTCGGTTCGCGGCCCTCTGCGGCGTAGAACGAGGCGATGGTGCGCAGCTCGGTGCGATCGAGCGAGAGCAACCGCCGGCGCGACAGCTCGGCCAGCGCGTCGTCGTCGAGCGCGGTCACCGGCACCGTCTCCACCCGGGCGTGCTCGGGCGGCGCCGGCGCGAACGGGGCCGGCAGCTCCCCCACCGCCCACCGTTCGATCGAGGCGTTGGCCCACCGCCGTCGGGCCAGGTCGGCCAGCGTGGCCTCGTCCGCCCCCTCGATGCGGTACACCCTCACCGTCGCGGCGGCGACGGGCGGTCCACCGAGCTGCACGATGACCGCCTCGAGCTCGCGGGCCTCGGTGTCGGTAACCCCCGGCAGGAAGCCGACCTCCACCCGGTGCGGGTCGTGGGGCGGCGCGCCGTGCTGCACCGTCGCCTCCTCGACCACGGTGTCGGCCAGCACCGTCGAGCACAGCGCCTCGAGCACCTCGTCACCGGGGTGATCGGCCAGCAGGTACACCCGGCGGCGCTCGACCGTCATGGCGGATCCCGGTGGGCCCGATCCCCCTCCAGCCGGTCCGGCCGGCAGGTCCGGGGCGGGCACGGCCCGCCGACTGCTCACCTCGATGCGCAGGGCGACCACGGCGGCGACCCTAGCCGCCGCGCCCCGCCGTCTCCGATCCCGCCGTCTCCGATCCCGCCGTCTCCGATCCCGCCGTCTCCGATCCCGCCTCGGCGCGCTCGCCCGATCCCCCGAACCGAGGCGGACGGCCCCCGGCGACCGGCGGCCTAGCCTGACGGAGATGGCTCCGACCCCAGGACAGCGCCGCTTCGCCGTGGCGGTGTCGGTGGCCGCGCTGGTGGCGGCCGCCTGCCGGGGCGGCGAGGACCCCCGGGATAGCACCGGCGGGCGCACGTCGGCCACCATCGCCTCGCGCGAGTCCGAGCGGGTCGACGCCGACCGGGGCCCTGCGACGAGCCCCGACCCCGAACCGGCCGGCGGCGGCCCCGGCACCATCCCGCCCGGACGCAGCGGGGAAACCGCCGCCCCCGAGCCGGCCGGCGTCGGCGACCCGTACTTCCCGGCGGCGGGCAACCCCGGCATCGACGTCGAGGAGGTCGACGTCGAGCTGGACTGGCAGCGCGGCGGCATCGGCGGCGGGACCGCCCGCGGCCGACTGGAGGCCACCGCCAACCTCACCGTGCGCATCACCGAGCCGCGACGGGGCGTGCAACTCGACCTCAACGGTCTCGACGCGAGCGCGGCGACGATCGACGGCGAGGAGGCGGAGCTGGCCCAGGGTGGCGGCGAGCTGCTCATCGCCGGGGACCGCACCCTCAGCCCCGGCAGCGTCCACGAGCTCTCGGTGACCTACGGCGGCACGCCGCGCCCGGTCGACGACGGCGCGGGCATCGGCATCGAGGTCGGCTGGAGCGCGACGGCCTCGATGACCTACGTCGCCAGCGAGCCCATCGGCGCGTCGACGTGGCTACCGGTCAACGACCACCCCTCCGACAAGGCCCGCTACCGCATCTCGGTCACCGTGGACGACCCGACCGAGGTCATCGCCATGGGGACGCTGCAGGAGAAGGTGCCCGGCCCCCGACCGGGCAGCACCACCTGGCGCTTCGTCGCCCGCGATCCGGCGGCGAGCTACCTGGTGTCGGTGGCGACGGGCGACTTCGACGAGCGAACCAACACCGCGCCGCGCACCGGCGTGCCGGGGCGCAACGCGTTCCCGGCCGGCCAGGGGGACCGCTACGCCGCCGACTTCGCCCGCACCGGCGAGATGATCGACGTGTTCAGCGAGCTGTTCGGTCCGTACCCCTTCGAGGTGTACGGCGTGGTGGTCGTCGACGAGCTGCTGGGGTTCGCCCTCGAGAACCAGACCCTGTCGCTGTTCGACGCCTCAATGGGCACCGACGAGGCGATCGTCGCCCACGAGCTCGCCCACCAGTGGTTCGGCAACGCGGTGAGCCCCGCCCAGTGGGACGACATCTGGCTGAACGAGGGCTTCGCCACCTACGCCGAGTGGTTGTGGCAGGAGCGCAGCGCGCCCGGCTTCGACATCGACGCCCATGCCCGCACGATCCGGGAACAGGGCCAGGGCTGGCTCGGGCCGATCCGCGACCCGGGCGTGCGCGAGTTGTTCGGCCCCGCCGTCTACGAGCGCGGCGGGCTGCTGCTGCACGCCCTTCGGCGCACCGTCGGTGACGACGCGTTCTTCACCATCGTGCGCCAATGGGTGCAGACCCACTCGGGCGGATCGGCCTCCACCGAGGAGTTCATCGCGCTGTCCTCAGCCGTCGCCGGCAGGCCCCTCGACCCCTTCTTCGCCGGCTGGCTCGACGACGCCGACCTGCCGCCGCTGCCCGGCTGACCCGCGCTCGACGAGCTCGGCGTGACCCTCGGTCAGGTCGATGACCACGGGCTCGACCGAGGCGCGGGAGCGCTCCATCGGGAAGCGGGGCGGACCACCGTGCAGACCGGCCGCCGGGCGGGCCGCGAGGCCGGCGGCCTGCTGTTCGAGGCTGATGACCAGCTCGTCGCGCAAGCCGAGCTCGCGCTGGAGGGTCTCGACGTAGCTGCGCTGCAGGCTCAGCTCGGCGATCACCGGGCCGATCAGGTCGAGCTCGCGGCGCAGCACCGCCACCTCCTGGCGCAGCGACTCGGCCTCATCCTGCAGGGCCCGGTGCTCGACCCCGGTCACGCTGTGGGCCTGGACGTCCTGCAGCCGCTGCTGCAGCCGCTCCCGCTCCCGCTGGGCGCTGCTCGCTGCGTGGCGGGCTCGATCGGCCTCTGCCTCGGCTCGGGCCGCCACCGCCGCGGCGGCGCTCAGCTCGTTGCGCAGGCGGGCCCGGGCGACATCGTGCTCGCGCGCCCTCGTGTCGAGCTCGGCGCGCAGCGTGCGTCCGTGCTGCCAGGCGGCGAGCACCACCGCCACCAGCAGCGCGCCGGCTGCGATCGTCACCCACTGCACCCGCAGCAGCCTATCGACGCCACGCGGCAGGGCCCCCGCCGCGAGCGCGGCGGGGGCCCCTCCGGTGGATCGGGAGCGGATCGCCCCCGGTCAGCGCAGGACGCGGTTCACTTCACCAGGATCGACAGCACGCCGCTGCCGTACCCGTCCACGGTCAGCTCCAGATCGACCCGCTGCGAGGCTGCGGTGAGCAGCTCGGCCGCGTCGGCCGGCAGCGGCACGCCCGGCAGCAGCTGCTCCCGCAGCTTGTAGTGCACGCCCCCGGCCCGGTTGATCAACCGGGAGGCGACGTTGAGCACCTCGTAGCTGTTGTCCACCAGCATCGGCAGCAGCGTCTTGTCCTGCACCGACTCCTTGACCAGCCCGGCCGGCATCATCACCAGCGCTGCGCCGGTGGCCGCCGCGAGGCCCACGTTCATGAAGTAGACCGCACCCACCTCCTGGTTCTCACCCAGGAAGATGCCCCGCACCAGCGTCGCCTCGTTCGCGAGATCCGCCTCCGCGGTCTCCTGACCTGTCACGCGCTTGCCCAACAGGTCGCTGAACATGCTCAGCACGACCGGCAGGGAAAGTTCCAATGTTGTAGTCGTCATGATGGTGTCCCTCCAGATGACGTTGATCAGATGTTCCCGAGCGCAGCCTGGAGGTCGTCAGCGGTGAACGGCTTGGCCACGAGGAACCGAGCACCGGCGTCGGCGGCGAGCTGACGCATCTCCGG
>JADLEF010000192.1 GCA_020846295.1 Acidimicrobiales bacterium | reverse complement strand
TGCCGCACCAGGGGGGACACGATCCGGGGGTCGATCCGGGCGGCGGCCGGAGTCGGGATCGCGGCCGGGGCCGGGATCGCGGCCGGGGCCGGTATCGCGGCCGGGGCCGGGGCCGGGGTCGCGGCCGGGGCTGGGGCCGGGGTCGCGGCCGTGGCCGGAGTCGCGGCCGGGGCCGCACCCACCGGGTTCAGCCAGGCCAGCACCGTACCGACCGGTACCTGCTGACCGACGGGCACGATGAGCTCCGCCACCACGCCCCCGTCGAAGCACTCGACCTCGATCTCCGCCTTCTCGGTGTCGACCCGGGCGACGATGTCGCCGGGCTGCACCGCGGTGCCCACCTCGATGCGCCACTCGAGCACCGTACCGACCGTCATGTCGGCGCCCAACGACGGCATCCGGAACGCCAGGCGGTCGCGCTGCTCAGCCATGGCCGACCAGCTCGCGCGCCGCGTCGAGCACCCGCCCCACCGATGGCAGCGCGGCCTCCTCCAGGTGCTTCGGGTACGGCAGGGGCACCTCGGCGGTGCAGACCCGGGCCACCGGCCCGTCGAGCTCCCAGAACGCCTGCTCCATGATCCGGGCCGACACCTCGGCGGCGATGCCGACCGAGCGCCATCCCTCGTCCACCACCACGGCCCGGTGGGTGCGGCTGACCGAGGCGATGACGGTGGTGTCGTCGAGCGGGCGCAGCACCCGCAGGTCGACCACCTCGGCCGAGATGCCGTCGGCGGCGAGTTGGTCGGCGGCGTCCAGGCACAGCGGCAGCGACCCGCCGTAGGTGATGAGCGTGATGTCGGTGCCCGTGCGGCGCAGCGCGGCCGAGGTGATGTCCACCGCAGGCGCCGAGTCGGCCAGCTCGGCTTCCGCGTTGTAGAGCGCGCCGTGTTCGAAGATCAGCACCGGATCGGGGTCGTCGAGCGCGGGCTGCAACATGCCGGCGAAGTCCTCGACGGTGCCGGGGGTGAGGACCTTGATGCCGGGGATGTGGGCGTACCAGCCTTCAAGGCTGTGGGAGTGCTGCGCGGCGAGTTGGCGGCCACCGCCGGTCGTCATCCGGATGACGAGCGGCACGCCGAACTGCCCGTCGGACATGTGCCGCAGGGTGGCCGCGTTGTTGAGGATCTGATCGAGGGCGAGCAACGAGAAGTTGCACGTCATGATCTCCACGATCGGGCGCAGCCCGGCCATGGCGGCGCCGATCCCGGCGCCCACGAAGGCCGATTCCGACAGCGGGGTGTCGCGCACCCGCTCGGCGCCGAACTCCTCCAGCATCCCCTTCGACACCCCGAAGCAGCCGCCGTAGCGACCGACGTCCTCGCCCATGAGGAACACGCGATCGTCTGCCGCCATGGCCCGGCGCATCGCCTGGCGCATCGCCTCCCGTCCGGTCAGCTTCACCGCGTCCCCCGATCGGCGTAGACGTGACGGGTGAGGGTCTCGAGCGGTTCGAGCGTGCCGGCCTCGGCGAAGGCGACCGCATCGTCGACCCTCGCCGCCGCCTCCCGGTCGAGCCGCTCGGCCTCCTCGGGGCTCAGCACGCCCGCGGCCTCGAGCCGCCCGCGGAACGCGGCGATCGGGTCCCGTTCCTTCCAGCGGGCCACCTCCGCTTTGTCCCGGTACAGCTCCGGGTCGTACATCGAGTGGGCCCGGAAGCGGTAGGTGCGCAGCTCCAGGAAGCACGGCTGCCCGGCGCGGACCATGGCGAGCGCCCGCCGGGTGGCGTGCTGCACCGCCTCGACGTCCATGCCGTCCACCGACCAAGCGGCCATGCCGTAGGTCGCGGCGCGGACGCTGAGGTCGGTGTCCGCCTCGGATCGCTCCAGCGCGGTGCCCATGGCGTAGAGGTTGTTCTCGCAGCAGAACAGCACGGGCAGCTCCCAGAGGGCGGCGAGGTTCATGCACTCGTGGAACTCACCCTCGGCCACCGCGCCTTCGCCGAAGAAGCAGGCGGTGACCCTCGGCGTGCGGGTGAGGCGATCGGCGAGGGCGAGACCCACCGCCAGCGGCAGCCCGCCCCCGACGATGGCGTTGCCGCCGAAGAGGCGATGCGCGGCGTCGAACAGGTGCATCGAACCGCCCCGGCCGCCGGAGCAGCCCTCCTGACGGCCGAACATCTCGGCCATCACCGCGCCCGGGTCCACGCCCTTGAGCAGGGCATGGCCGTGCTCGCGGTAGGTGGCGACGAGGTTGTCGTCCGGTTCCAGCTCGCCGAGCACGCCGGCCGCCACCGCCTCCTCGCCCACGTAGAGGTGCAGGAACCCTCGGATCCTGCTCTCCTGGTAGAGGCGGGCACAGCGCTCCTCGAAGTGGCGCACGAGCAGCATGTCGCGCAGCAGATCGATACCTTCACGCATGGGACGGCTCCAGACTGGACAGATCGCCCTCGGGCAGGCCGAGCTCCCGGGCGCGCAGCAGGCGACGCAGGATCTTCCCGCTGCGGGTCTTGGGGAGCTCCGCCACCACGACGAACAGGCGGGGGGCCACGGCGGCACCGAGGCGGCGGCGGGCGTGGGCGGTGATCGATCGCAGCACCTCGGCCTCGGTGCCGAAGCCGGGCCGGAGCACGACCGCGGCGTGGACGAGGGCGCCGGCCATCGGGTCGGGCACGCCGTACACACCGGATTCCACGACCGCAGGGTGGTCGTTGAGCACCGACTCGACCTCGAAGGGGCCGATGAGGTGCCCGGCGGTCTTGATCACGTCGTCGGAGCGGGACACGAACCACACGTACCCGTCGGTGTCCCGGCGCACGAGATCGCCGGAGAGGTACCAGTCGCCGTCGAAGCAGCGGCGATACCGCTCGGGCTGGTCGAGGTAGGTCCGGAACATCGACGGCCACGGTGCCCGCAGCACCAGCATCCCGGCGCCGGTGGCGTCGTCGCGGCCGTGGTCGGCGCCGTGCGCCACCGGCTCGATGTCGATCAGCGCACCATCGGGGTCGTGCTGCACGGTGCCGTCGTCGTCGGTGGCGACGACCCGGATCTCGATCCCGGGGATGGGTTGGCCCATCGATCCGTCGCGCACCTCGATGCCGGCCCGGTTGGCGATCATGATCCCACCGGTCTCGGTCTGCCACCAGTTGTCGTGGAACTCGATGCCGAGGTGCTCCCGACCCCAGCGCACCGCGTCGGCGCCGAGGGGCTCACCGACCGAGGCGGCGAAGCGCACCGCGGAGAGATCTGCGCCGGCGACGGCATCGGGACCGGCCCGCATGAGCAACCGGATGGCCGTCGGTGCGGTGTACCACACGGTGACCCGCTCCTCGGCGAGCAGGCGGTACCAGCGCACGGCATCGAAGTCCGCCTCGTCCACGATCGAGGTCACGCCGCACGCAAGCGGCGCCACGATCCCGTAGGAGGTGCCGGTGACCCAGCCCGGGTCGGCGGTGCACCAGAACACGTCGCCGTCGCGCAGACCCAGCACCAGGCGCCCGGTGGCGAGGTGGGTGACGACCGCATCGTGGACGTGCACCGCGCCCTTGGGGGTCCCGGTGGTGCCGGAGGTGAAGTGCAGCAACGCCGGGTCCTGCCCGTCGGTGGGCGCGATGCGGAACCGTGGGGACGCGGCGGCCAGCAGCGCGTCCAGGCCGACCGTACCTTCGGGTATGTCATCGCCCTCGACGAGGACGACCGGGGGCTGCTCGAACCGGTCGAGCTGCTCGCGCACCGGAGCCAGCTTGCGTCGGTACAGCTCGCCGGTGGTCACGATGACGCGCGCGCCACCCAGCTGCAGGCGCTGCAGGATCGGCTCCGGACCGAACGCGGAGAACAGGGTGCAGGCCACGGCGCGGGCCTTGAGGGTGCCGAGCACCGCCACGTGCACCAGCAGCCGTCGGGGGCTGAGCACGAACACCCGCTCGCCGGGGGCGACACCGAGGCCGTCCAGCACGTTGGCGAAGCGGTTCGACCGCTCGGCCAGCGCCGCGTAGCTCACCTCGTGCCGCTCGCCGTGGCGGCCGAGCAGGCGGAGCGCGATGCGCTCCCCGTGGCCGTCGGCCACGTGGCTGTCGACGGCTTCGTGAGCGAGGTTCACCCCGCCACCGTCGGGGAGGCCGGCCAACCAGCGCCGGGCCTCGTCCCAGCTGAACCCACCAACCGCATCGATCATGGTTCGACCATGCGGCGCCGGCGGTCGCCGCATCTAGGGCACAAAGCACCGCGCCACCGGACCGCCGGTCATGTACTGGTCAGCCGGGGTGGGAGAGGGGCCGGGTCAGGCGAAGGAGACCGACATGGCCGGCGGGTTGGCCAGCGTCTGGAACACCACGCAGAACCGTTCGGTCAGCTTGGCCAGCAGCGCCCGCTGCTCCTCGGAGACCTCGGCGTCGAGCTCGACCCGCAGGCGGATGGCGCTGAAGCCGACGGGAGCGTCCTTGGCCACGCTGAGCGTGCCCCTGAAGTCGAGGTCGCCCTCGGCGACGAGCCGGGCGTCGCCCACCTCCACCCCGAGCGAGGTGGCCACCGCCCCGAGCGTGACGCCGGCGCAGGCGACGAGCGCCTCGAGCAGCATGTCCCCCGAGCAGGCGCTGAGGCCGTCGCCCCCGGTCAGCGGGTGCAGGCCGGCGCGCACCATCGCCCGGCCGGTCTCCACCGAACAGGTCACGCCGTCGCCGATGCGGCCGCTCGCCGACAGGGTGATGCGGGCCGCCCCCGGTTCGTTGCGGTACTGGTCCTTGAGGGGGGCCTGCTTCTCGGTCAACGCCTGCTGGTCGATGCTCATGGGGGTGCATTCTTGCGCAGTGGCAGGGCTCGGTGCGGGTGCTCGGCCGGCGGCCTGACCCGCCCGGGCCCTGCCGTGGTGGCGCCGGCCCGGCGTGCTGGGTTAGGAAGGCCCGCGATGGTCGCCAAAGCCGCCCCGACGTCGCACTCCTACTTCTCGCAGCGCCTGCGGCTGCACTACCTGGACTGGGGCAACGAGCAGGCTCCGCCGCTGCTGTTGGTGCACGGCAACCGCGACCACTGCCACAACTGGGACTGGGTGGCCGAGCGGCTGCGAGACGAGCACCACGTCCTGGCGCCCGACCTGCGCGGCCACGGGGACTCGCAGTGGACGCTCGGCTCGACCTACTCGTCGGTCGAGTACGTGTACGACATCGCCCAACTGGTCCGCCAGACCGCGCTGGCACCGGTTCGCATCGTCGCCCACTCGCTGGGCGGCAACGTGTGCCTGAAGTACGCCGGCACCTATCCCGAGTTGGTGTCGAGGCTGGTGGTGATCGAGGGGTACGGTCCGCCGTTGCCGGAGGCGGAGCCGACGCCGCAGCAACGGCTGCGGGAGTGGATCGACGCCGGCCGGGCGCTCTCTGGCCGCGAGCCCCGTCGCTACGGATCGATCGAACAGGCCGTCGAGCGCATGCAGGCGGCGAACCAGCACCTCTCGCCGGACCAGGCGCGCCACCTGACGGTGCACGGGGCGGACCAGAACGAGGACGGGACCTACAGCTGGAAGTTCGACAACTACACCCACCTCGGGCCCGGGCCCTACGACATGCCACCGGAGGAGCGCTGGGCGCTGTGGGGCGAGATCACCTGCCCGGTGCTGCTCATCAGCGGCTCGGAGAGCTGGGCCCAGCGCGACGGCGATGTCGACGCGCTGTGCTCGCACTTCCGTCGGGCGGCATCGGTGCGCCACGAGACGATCGAGGGTGCGGGCCACTGGGTGCACCACGACCAGCTCGAGCGCTTCGTGGAGCTGGTCTCCGAGTTCCTGGCGGCGTAGACGCGCTCGGCCCGCTGCGTCCAGGAGCGCGGGGCGCGGTCGGTAGCCTACGGGTCGATGCAGGCGAGCGATGCGCCCGAGGTGTGGACGTGGTCGGAGGAGCCGCTGTTGGGCACCCGGGTGAGCGTGCGCATCGCCGGCCATGACGCCGAGCGGGCCGGCGAGCTGGCCGATCGCATCTTCGCCCGGTGCGAGCAGCTCGAAGGTGTCTTCTCGGTGTTCGACGAGTCGAGCGCCCTTCGGCGGTGGTGCCGGGGGGAGCTCGATGACGCGGCGCTGCCGCCCGAACTGGTCGGCGTGCTCGCCGCCGCCGACGCCTGGCAGCGACGCAGCGGTGGGGTGTTCACCGTGCAGGCGGCCCCGCTGATGGCGCTGTGGCGGGCGGCCGAGCGCGACGGGGTGGAACCCGCCCAGGCCGCGGTGGACGAGGCCCTGGCCTTCCTGCGGCGCCCGCCGTACCGGGTGCGCGCTGCGATGGTGCGGCGAACGCACACCCCGTGCACGGTGGACCTCAACGCCATCGCCAAGGGGGCGATCGTGGATCTCGCGGTCGCCGAGTGGGATCGCACCGCCGGTGCGACCGGTGGGGATGGCGTCGTGTCGCTGCTGGTCAACGCGGGCGGGGATCTGCTCCACCGCGGCACCGGCGCCGTACGGGTCGGTATCGAGGACCCGCAGCGCCCCTACGACAACGCGCCGCCGCTGACCGCCGTCGATCTGGCCGACGCCGCCTTGGCCACCAGCGGCCCGACCCGGCGGGGGTTCCGTGTCGCTGGACGGTGGTACGGCCACGTGCTCGATCCCCGTTCCGGGCGGCCGACCGACGGCGTGCTGTCAGCCAGCGTGGTCGCCTCCGACGCGGTGACCGCCGATGCGGTGGCCACCGTGGTGGCGGTGCTGGAGCCGGCCGAGGCGATCTGCTTCGTCGACGGGTTGGCCGTGGCGCCCGCTCCCGACCGGGTGGTCGGGGTGGCGTGCCTGGTGGTGGACCGCGCCGGCCGGGTGTGGCGCAGCACGGGTTGGGCCGACGCCCCGCTCAGCTGACGGTCAGCACCATCAGGGCGATGGACAGGACCGTCCCGCCCAGCGCGAACAGCAGCGCCCGGGTTCGGCGCTTGCGCAGGAACAGTTGGATGCCGAGTCCGGTGGCGGCCACCACCACCAACAGGCCACCGGCGATGTCGATGAGCCAGTTCCACGACGAGGCGGTGTCGCGCCCCTTGTGCAGGTCGTTCATCACCGCGACAAAGCCCTGCTGCTCGATGCTGAGGTCGTACTGCCCGGTGCGGATGTCGAAGAACACGTCCGCCGCGTAGCCGGGACCCTTGTAGGCGATCGAGCCCTGATCGCCGCTCAGGGCGTGGTCGGCGACGTCGGCGGACACGCCGTAGGTGGTGCGGATGAACTCGCTGACGGCGAGGAAGTCGGTGCTCTGGGCCGAGGTCGCCCCGGCGGGCAGCGTGCCGCTGAAGGACTGGCGTGCTGCGTTGTCGCCGAAGGTCCAGGTGGGGTGGTTGAGGGTGATCCCGGTGAGCCCGAAGAAGAGCACCACCAACAGGCTGATCATGCTGGTGTAGACGTGCAGCCACCGGACCCAGCGGTGGGTGGAGGTCTGCCGGCGCCGCTTGGTCGGTGCCGGGATGGTGCGGGTGGTGATGGTGCGGCCGGAGCTCATGGCAACCTCATGCTTGCAGCGATCGTGGCGCGGTCACCATGCCGGGACCGCCGGGTCGGTCCGCTCATGCGGGGCTGATCGAGGCGCCGGTGAGCTCGCCGTTGTCCGGCAGGGACATCGAGATCGGTCCCGAGCCGAGGGTGATGGCCTCGCGGATGAGCTCGTAGGGGCCGTGCTCCCGGGCGGCCTCGATGCAGATGAAGTAGCTGCCGGCGGGCACCGGCGCCCCCGAGTCCGTCGTGCCGTCCCAGACCACCGAGTAGCTCCCCGGTGCCCGGGTGGCGGATGACACGCCGGCGATGGTCTGGTCCATCGTCGTCCCGGCGCTCTGGTACCAGCGGCGCAGATCGGGCAGCCAGCGCGTGCCCTTGCCGTTCTCGAACCACAGGGCGACGGTGCGCACCATGGCGCCCGACGCGTCCTCCAGCCATACCGCTACGTACGGGTTGCGGACCCGCCCGCCGCCGGAGGCGGTGAAGCTGAACTGGATGCTCATCGGTGCGGCCACGGTGTCGGAGGCGAGCGCCGCGGTCGCCGGCGGCGTCGCCGTGGTCGGTGTCGTCGTGGTGGGCGTCGCGGTCGCCGCCGGCGCCGCGGTGGTGGGCGTGGCGGTGGTGGGCGTCGCCGTGGTCGGTGTCGCGGTCGAGGACGGGCCTGCGGCGGCCGATGTCGGCGCCGCGGCGGAGCTCGTGGTGGCGCCCGCCGCCAGGGCCTCGCTGTCGTTGTTCCCGCCGCAGGCGAGGCCGGGGATGAGCACGACAGCCCCGATGGCCAGGCTTCTGGTCAGGAACGCCCGGCGTGACACGGCTTCGTAACGGGAACGGGGGTTGGCCATGGGATCGCTCTCTGCTCGGCGGACGGGAACCTCGAGGCAGTCTCGGAGGAGCACGTAAGGAGCGGGGAAGAACACTGCAGGACGGCCGAAAAAATGGCGCTGTTCCACCTCCGTCCGGTGTGCGCCGCGGCCGCTGCCCTGTGCGGGCGCCGGGGTGGCCGCGGTCACATCAGGGTGGCCGACGCCGCCGTCAACTCCAGCGCCGGCGGCAGCCCGACCTGCACGGGTCCCAGCCCGATCGTGATCGGCTCGCGGATGAGCTCGTGCGGGCCACCGTCGCGGACCGCCTCGATGCACACGTAGTACCGCCCGTTCGGCACGGGGGCGCCGTCGGCGCCGGTCCCGTCCCACAGCACCGCGGACTCGCCGGGCGGGCGGGTCGGCGAGGACATGGGGAACTCGCGCTGGGACGGGCTCGTGCCCGACACCTGGAACCAACGCCGCAGGGCCTGGAGGTAGAGGCTGCCGTCACCGCTCTGGAGGTGCAGCGCCACCGTCTTCACCAGGGTGCCGGCCTCGTCCTCGATCCATACCGCTACGTATGGGTTGAGGACGCGATCGCCGGCGGCGGCGAAGGTGAACGTGATGACGAGCTGGGCCCCGGTTGGAAAGGTCCCCGGCGGGACTCGCGGTCCGGTCGGCGGTGTCGCGGTCGCCGCCGTTGCCGGCGGCGGGGGAACGGTGGGGCCCGGGGAGCCGGTGGAGCCGGTGGCCGTCGTGGTGCTGGTGGTGGCGGCTCGTTCGAGGACCAGGCGGTCGTTGTTGCCGCAGGCGAGCGCGGGCAGCAGGGCGATGGCGAGCACGGCGGCGCCGGCCGCGCCCGCTCTCGCGCCGGTGGACGCGTGGCGTGGCAGGTGGCGGGAGCGGGGCGGTGCCGGTCGGGGGCGGGGATCGTTCATGGGTGCGGCGGCGTCGACGATGATGGGCGGCAGGATCGATCGGATGGAGCAGGCGTGATGGGCGAGGGCAGGGGGCCGGGGCCGGTGTGCCCGTGTGGCAGCGGGTCGGCGCTGACCGGGTGCTGCGGTCGGTACCTCGACGGTACCCGGGAGGCGCCGACCGCCGAGGCGTTGATGCGGGCCCGCTACAGCGCCCACGCCCTGGGCGACGTGGAGTTCCTCCGGCGGAGCTGGCACCCCGACACCCGCCCGGTCGCGGTGGCCGACCCGGGGGTCACGTGGGTGCGGCTCGAGGTGCGGGACAAGGAGCAGGGTGGGCAGCTCGATCGCAGCGGCACCGTCGCCTTCGTGGCCCACTACCGCAGCGGGGAGGGCGACGGCGTGCTGGCCGAGCGGAGCCGGTTCGCTCGGGTGGGCACCCGCTGGCTCTACGTGGACGGCGTGCCGTTCGACCGGTGACGGTCAGGGCAGCGTCGCCAGCCAGCTCCGGGCGTCGACCATCATCTCGATCCGCTGGCTGTGGTCCATGTCATAGCCGTGCTCGGTCACCTTCCACCCGGCACGCCGCAGCGCGTCGGACACCGCACCCGCCCGCTCGACCGGGATGATCGGGTCCCGACGGCCGAACTGGACGAGGGCGGGGGTGCCGGCGCCGGCCCCCAGGTCGAGCTCGAGGCCGTCGACCTGCGGCAGGGCGCAGCACATGGCCCAGACCCCGGCGAAGCGGGGCGCGCCGCGTCGCCCGGCGAGGGCGAGCGACAGCACGCCGCCCTGGGAGAAGCCGCCGACGACGCAGCGCTCGGTGGGGATGGCGCGCTCGGCGGCCTGTTCGGCGATCAGGGCGGCGACGGTGTCGACGGCGGCGAGGACGGAGCCGGGCTCCGGACCATCGGGGGTGCGCAGCCACCACGAGGCGCCGTCGGCGTCGGGCAGGTCGTGCAGCGCCCGGGGGCAGATCGCACTGAACCGTTCCTCGGGGTCGACCAGCGGGACGTAGGCGGCCAGGTGGTGCTGCTCGGCGCTGTAGCCGTGGAGGAGGAACAGCCGCCGTTGGGCGCCGTCGCGGTCGATGCGGTAGAGCGTCAGGGCCATCGCCCCATCGTTGCAGGTGGCCGTGCCCGGCGACGCATACCAGTGGGTATGGTCAGCGGGGTTCGCCGGCCACCGCCGCTCTGCGGCCGCCGTGGCGGCCGGTGTCGCTGGCGCCGGTGCGGGTCCGGGCCTCGCCCTTGCGCAACAGCAGCTCGAACGTGGTCGGCGCGGTGTCCGCCAGGCGCAGCCGACCGCCCTCGCCTTCCGCCAGCGCCCGGGCGAGGTGCAGCCCGATGCCGGTCGAACCCGCCCAGGACTCCCGGCGCCGGAACAGCCGGGGCTCTGCGTCGCGGGCCACCGATCCCTCATCGATGACCTCGACCCCGATCACGCCATGGCGCGGCACCGCCCGCAACATGACGGTGCCCGAGCCGTGCACCAGCGCGTTCTCGATCAGCACGTCGAGGATGTGATCGCACGCAGACGCCGACGCGTGGGCGGTGATGCGCGTCCGCCCCGCGCCCGGCTCGCCGGCGGTGTGGACCTCGATCGCCCGTCCACGTTGCGCGGCGTCCGGCTGCCAGCGTTTCGAGGCGGCGAGCAGGCGTTCCCCGAGGTCGAGCTCGGCGCGGTCCGGCGGCTCGTCGCGGGCCAGGTCCAGCAGGGTGACCACCGTCCGTTCGAGCCGGTCGACGGCCCGCAACCCTTCTTCGATGGCCAGCCGAGGGTCCGGCCTCGGCGCGTAGAGCTCCGTCTCCAGCGTGGTGCGCAGCGCGGCGAGCGGCGTGCGCAGCTGATGGGAGGCATCGGAGGAGAACGCCCGTTCCCGGGTCAGCAGCCGGGCAATGCGGTTGGCGGAGCTGCGCAACGAATCCCCCAGTTGATCGAGCTCGGACAGGCCCGTCACGGGGGTCTCCTGGGTGAAGTCGCCGTCCCCGATGCGCTGCGCCACCGCTCGCAGGGCCTCGAGCGGCCGCACTAGCCGCCGCACCAGCAGCACCCCCGCCACCGCCGCGACGATCAGCGCACCGAGCGCCATCAGGGCCAGCCGGAGGATGCTGATGCGGATCCGGCCGGTCGCTCGCAGCGCCTCCTGCTCGGCCCGCAGCACGGCCGCGGGGTGGCCGTCGGCCGCTTCGAGGGGCACCGCGGCGACCAGGTTCCGGCCCTGCGTCCCGTCGGCCACCACATCGAGCAGCGCCCGCCGCACCGGATCGTCGCCCTCGGCCGGCCCGTCCCCGGCCACCAGGCGCCCGGCCTCGTCGTAGAGGGCGTAGTGGCGGGCGTCGTCCCCGTCCCCGGCGAAGATCGCCGCCACGGCGGTCGGCGTCGCCTGGAGCGGATCGGAGGGCAGGCGGCTGGCCATCACCATGGCATCGCGCTGCAGGCTCGCCACCTCGGCGCGGTGCTCGCGGTCGCGCACCGCCTGGGCGGCGGGCAGGAACAGCAGCACGATGCCCAGGGCGCAGGCCGCCAGGACGGTCAGGATGATGCGACGGCGCACCGTGCCCTCCTCATCGGGGCTCGGGGCGGACGCGCTCGAGGCGGTAGCCGACCCCTCGGATGGCGGTGACCCGACTGGGCTCGCCGGGCTGTTCGCCGAGCTTGCGGCGCAGGGCGTTGAGGTGCACGTCGAGGGTCTTGGTCGAGCCCCACCAGTGCTCGTCCCACACGTCGTGCATCAGCGTTTCCCGGGTGACGACCTGCCCCGCATCGCGGGCGAGCCGGGCGATCAGGTCGAACTCCCGGGGTCGCAGCGCCACCTCCGTGCCGCACAGCAGCACCCGGTGGGCGCCGAGGTCGATCTCGAGGTCGCCGACCTGCAGGGTGGTCAGGGCCGCGGCGTCGCCGACGCGGTGGCGGTGCTCGCGCTGGCGCAGCTGGGCGTGGACGCGGGCGAGCAGCTCGGCGAGGCGGAACGGCTTGGTGATGTAGTCCACCGCGCCGCCGTCGAGCCCGACGACGATGTCCATCTCCTCGGCCCGGGCGGTCAGCATGATGACCGGGAGATCGGGCTGCTCGCGCTGCAGGGCGATGCACAGGTCGAGGCCGTCCTCGTCGGGCAGGCCGAGGTCCATCAGCACCAGGTCGGGCGGGTCGGCGGCCACCAGCCGGCGGGCCTCGGCTGCGGTCTGCGCCCACGGAGCGTCGTAGCCGGTGGCCCGCAGGGCGCGGCACAGCCCGCTACCGATCGCAGGGTCGTCCTCCACCACCAGCACGAGCGCGCTCATGAGCGAACAGTATGGGCCCCCTGTGCCGCGGGCGGCAGCCGGGCCGGGTAGCGCCGGGCACCGCTGCCGCCGAGGCGATCGGGACGTTCGCGGGTGGCGCTGCATCGGTCCGCCCCTGCCGCCGCCGGCGGTCGGCGTCCTACGGTGCTGCCGTGAACGGTGACGGCGTGCTGCGATCCGCCGACCGTGGCGCGAGGCCCCGTCCCGACGATGCCGCCGGAGCCGCCGGCGATGCCGGCGATGCCGGCGGGCTCAGCGTCGTCGAAGCGGCCCGGCGTCTCGCCGCGGACGGGCCGAACCAACTCCCGCAGCCCCGCGGCCGCAGCGTCGCTCGGCGCTTCGCCGCCGAGTTCGTGCACTTCTTCGCGCTCATGCTGTGGGTGGCCGCTGCGCTCGCCTTCGTCGCCGGGCTGCCCCAGCTGGCGGTGGCGATCGTGGTGGTCGTCGTGGTCAACGGCGCGTTCGCCTTCGCCCAGCAACAGCGGGCCCAGCGCGCCGCCGAGAAGCTGCGCCAGCTGCTGCCCGCCGGGGTGACGGTGCGCCGCGACGGCGTCGATCAGGTGGTGGCCGCGGCGGAGGTCGTGTGCGGCGACGTGGTGGTGCTGCACGCCGGTGACCGCCTGCCCGCCGACGGGCAGGTGCGGCGGGCCGACGGGGTGCGGGTCGACGAGTCGATGCTGACCGGCGAGAGCGTCCCGCGCAGCGTCGGCGAGCGCGACGCCGTCTTCGGCGGCACCTTCGTGACCGTTGGCGATGGCGAGGTGGTGATCACCGCCACCGCGGCGCGCACCCGACTGGCGCAGATCGCGAAGCTCACCTCGGACGTGCACCGACCCCGCAGCCCGCTGGCGCTGGAGCTCGATCGGGTGGTGCGCGTCGTGGCCTCGCTCGCCGTCGGGGTCGGGCTGTCGTTCTTCGGGCTGTCCATGTTGATCGGCGCGTCGCTGCGCGACGGCTTCCTCTTCGCGGTCGGCGTCACCGTCGCCCTCGTACCGGAGGGTCTGTTGCCGACCGTCACGCTGTCGCTCGCCATCGGCGCGCAGCGCATGGCCGCCCGCCACGCGCTGGTGCGCAACCTCGAGGCGGTGGAGACGCTCGGTTCGACCACGTTCATCTGCACCGACAAGACCGGCACGCTCACCCGCAACGAGATGAGCGTCGAAGCGGTGTGGACGCCGCACGGCATGGCGACGGTCGAAGGTGTCGGCTACGAACCGATCGGTACGGTGCACGGCGCGGCCGGCCACGAGGCGGCGGTGCGCGAGCTGGCGCTCGACGCCCGCGCCTGCTCGCAGGGCCGGATCAGGATCGAACGCGCGGACGGCGTCGAGGGGGCGCGCTGGCTGCCGGTCGGCGATCCGATGGAGGCCGCCATCGACGCCTTCGCCCGCCGGGTGCTGGGCGAGACCGGCGAGGCGTTCGAGCCCGACCCGGTGCTCCACCGCTTCGGGTTCGACCCGCAGCGCCGCCGGGAGACGGTGCTGCTGCACGATCGGATCGTGACCAAGGGCGCGCCCGAGGCCGTGCTGGCCGCCACCGTCGACCCGAGCATGGCCGCCCGGGCGGAGACGGCGGTGCACGAGCTGGCCGAGCGCGGCCTGCGGGTGCTGGCCGTCGCCCGCCGCACCCACCGCGACGAGGACGCCACGCCGTCGAGTGCGGGGGAGGCCGAACGCGAGCTGGAGCTGCTCGGGCTGCTCGGGTTCGAGGATCCGCCCCGCCCGGAGGTGTTCGACGCGCTGGCCGCCTGCCGGCGCGCCGGGGTGAAGGTGGCCATGCTGACCGGCGACCACCCGGCCACCGCACGCGCCATCGCCGAGCAGATCGGCCTGCTCGGCCACGACGGGAGCGGGGCCGCGCTGGTGCTCGACGGTGCCACCATGCCCGCCGACGACGCCGTGCTCGGCGCCCTGCTCGACCGGGACGGGGTGGTGATCAGCCGCGTCGCGCCGGAGGACAAGCTGCGCATCACCCGGGTGCTGCAGCAGCGCGGTCACGTCGTGGCCATGACCGGTGACGGGGTCAACGACGGCCCGGCGCTGCGGGAGGCGGACATCGGGGTGGCGATGGGGCGCTCCGGCACCGACGTGGCCAGGGAGGCAGCGGACCTGGTGCTGCTCGACGACAACTTCGCCACCATCGTCGCGGCCATCGAGGCCGGCCGGTCGACCTTCGCCAACATCCGGCGCTTCCTGACGTACCACCTGAGCGACAACGTGGCCGAGCTCACCCCGTTCGCGGTGTGGGCGCTGTCGGGAGGGCGCTTCCCGCTCGCCATCGGCGTGTTGCAGGTGCTGTGCCTCGACATCGGCACCGATCTGCTGCCTGCGCTGGCGCTGGGCGCCGAACCCCCGCCGGCGAACGTGCTGGATGGGCCGCCACCCCGCCGGCACCTGGTGGATGGTGGCCTGCTGCGACGGGCGTTCGGCGTGCTGGGGGCGACGGAGGCGCTGGTCGAGATGACGGCGTTCACCGTCGCACTGGTCGCCGCCGGCTGGCGGCCGGGCGGGACCTTTCCCACCGGTGTGGCCCTGGCCGCCGCGTCGGGCGCGGCGTTCAGCGCGGTGGTGCTCGGCCAGATCGCCAACGCCTTCGCCTGCCGCAGCGCTCGACGGCCGGTGTGGCGCACGGGTTGGCGGGGCAACCGGCTCCTGGTCGGCGCGGTGGCGGTGGAGCTGGTGGCGCTGGTCGGCTTCATCGGCGTCGGACCGGTGGCCCGGTTGCTGGAGCATCGCCCCCCGCCGTTGGCCGGCCTGCTCGTGGCGTTGTGCGCGGTGCCCGCGGTGTGGTCGGCCGATGCGCTGCACAAGCACCTCCGGGCCCGCCGGACGGGGCGGTCCGGCGGGGTGGCGGACCGTTCCGCCTGAAGCGGGCCGGGCCCGGCGCTACGGTGCGGCCCCATGTCGCAGCCTCTCCGATTCGGTGTCGTCCACGACTTCCGCAGCCCGCCGGGCTCGCCGGTCGCCCTGCCCGAGATCTACGCCCAGGCGATGGAGCAGATCGAGCTGGTCGACCAGCTCGGCCTCGACCTCGTGTGGTTCACCGAGCACCACTTCCTGGAGGACGGCCACCTCCCGAACTTCGTGCCGGTGGCCGGCGCGGTGGCGGCGCGCACCAAGCGGGTGCGCATCTCCACCGACATCGCGCTGGCCCCCTTCGCCCATCCGTTGCGCCTCGCCGAGGACCTCGCCGTGCTCGACAACCTCTCCGGGGGCCGCATGGAGCTGGGCCTCGGCATGGGCTACGCCCCCCACGAGTTCAAGGGGTTCGGCATCCCGCAGTCCCGGCGGGTGTCGCTCACCGAGGAGCTGGTGGAGATCCTCCGCCTGGCGTGGACCGGTGAGCCGTTCAGCTTCCACGGCAAGCGCTACGACATCGACGACGTGGCGGTCGCGCCGCGGCCCGTGCAGCCGGGTGGCCCGCCGCTGTGGATCGCCGGGATGAGCGAGGCCTCTGCCGAACGTGCGGCGAGGTACGACACCCACCTGCTGCCCCAGGGCGCCCGCAACGTGGTGCTCGACCCGTGGCGCGAACGGCTGCTCGACTCGGGCCGGGACCCCGGCGACTACCGGGTGGGCATCATCCGCTCGTGCCTGGTGACCGATGACCCCGAGCGCGACTGGGCGCCGATCAAGGCGGCCGAGCGCTACCGCATGAGCATCTACGGCCGCTTCTTCGCCGAGACGCCGGACCGCCTCAGCGCGTTCGACCGCGACCAGGTCTCGATCCCGCAGGGCTGGATCGTGGGCGACGTCGAACACTGCGTGGCCGAGCTCAGCTCGTTCATCATCGAGTTCGGCATCACCGATGTGGTCGGCTGGGGCGCGCCTCCCGGTATGGCCCCGTCGATGCTCAACGGGTCCATCGAGCGCTTCGCCAAGGAGGTGGTGCCCCGGGTGCGGGCCAACGTGGCCGCCGCCCAGGGCTGATCGCCCGCCCGCCGCGGCCCGCCCGTCACGGGATCCTCGTCACCTCGGGGTGGCGGACCAGCCACAGCGCCAGCACCACCATGCCGGCGCCGGCGGACGCCACCACCGCGGTGTGCGAGCCGATCTGTTCGGCCAGCGCACCGAGCAGCACCATACCGAACGGCAGGGCGCCGATGGCCATGGACAGCAGCCCCATCGACCGGCCCCGCATCTCGGGAGGGCTGATCGAGATGACCAGCGCGGCCTGCACCGTCGAGAACCCGGCCGAGAAGATGCCGGTCAACACGAGCGCCGCGAGGGCGACGATGAACACGTCGAGCAGCGCGAACACGATGAGGCAGATCATGCCGCCGAAGGAGCCGATCACGTAGATCAGCCCGCGCCGCGGCGGGTCGCAGATCACCATCAACGCCGACCCGATGAGCATGCCCAGCCCGAGTCCGCTGGCCAGCACACCGGTCAGTACGGGACCCACGTCGAACTGCTTGGCCAGCACCGGCACCATCGGCATGAACGAGAAGAACAGGAAGTTCATCGCCACCGTCACGCCCAGCAGGGACACGAACGGCCGGTTCGACGGCAACGCCCGCATGGCCTCGCCGAGATCGGCCCGCAGCTGGCCCAACCCGCCCGAGGCCGCCACGGGCGCCGCTGTTGCGGCGTCGCGCGGCTTCATGGCCGGCACGCTGCGCATGAGCAGGAAGATGATCAGGTAGAAGCCCGCCACCATCCCGTAGGCCGAGCTCTCGCCGAGCAGGCCGATGACGGTGCCCCCGGTGAGCGAACCCAGCATGTTGCCCGCCGCCATGGACAGCGCCTCGAGCGCCATGGCGTTGCCGAACAGGCGATCGCCGACGATGTCGTGCACCAACGCCCGGCGGTTGGTCATGTCGACCACCTGCCCGATGCCGACGGCGAGGGCGAAGAGGTAGAGCATCCAGCTGGCGATGTGGTCGGTGGCCACCAGCGCCGACATCAGCGCGGCGAACGGGATCAGCGCCACCAGTTGGCGCAGCACGGTTCGGCGTCGGTCGAAGCGGTCCGAGATGGTGCCCGCCACCAGCCCGCCCACGAACATCGGCAGGAAGAAGCAGGTGCCGACCAGCTGCACCAACAGCGGCGAACCGGTGAGGCGGTTCACCAGGTACGAGCCGAGGAAGATCGTCATCCACCGGGTGATGTTCCACAGCCCGCCGGCGCCCCACATGCGCGGGTAGTACGGCACGCCGAGCGCGGCCAGCGGTCCGATCTCCCGGGGCTCCCGGTCTCGATCCTGCGTGACGGCGCGTCCCGCCGTCACCTCGCTCACCGGATGTAGCCGATCTCCCGCAGCACCTCGTCGGTGTGTTCGCCGACGCCGGGGGAGGGCTTGGTGCGCACCAGCGGGTCCCCGCGGAACGTGATCGGGTTGTTGACCGACCGGTACGGCTCACCGTTGGGGTTGGTGACCTCGACGAACCCGCCGGCGGCGTGGATCTGCGGGTCCTCGAGGACCTCGGGCATGGTCTGCGCCGGGGCCCACCACACATCGTGCTCGACGAAGCGGGCCTTCCAGTGCTCGAGCGGCTGGGAGCGGAACGCCTCGTCGAAGATGGCGATGAGCGCCGCCGAGTTGGCCTTGCGGGTCTTGGCCCCGATGAAGCGCTCGTCGCTGACCAGATCCGGGCGCTCGATGGCGGCGGCCACGCCGGGGACGTGGCGGTCCGCCTCCACCCCGATGAGCCAGAACCAGTGGCCGTCGGCGGTGACGTAGGAGTTGACCATCGGTGTCGGCGCCTTGTCGCGGGGCTTGCTCGACTCCAGCCGGCCGAACGTGTCCTGCACGACGACCTGGTGACCGATGGCCCACAGGCCGGTGCGCAGCAGCGATGTCTCCACGATGCGGCCCTTGCCGGTGCGGCCTCGCTCCAGCAGGGCGGCGAGCAAGCCGGCGGTGGCCGACAGCCCGGTGTAGTGGTCGCCCAGACCGCCGCGCACCCCGACCGGCGCCGCGTCGCGGGGCACGAGGTCGCGGGCGATGCCGGTGCGGGCCCAGAAGGCGCCGATGTCGTAGCCGGGCTTGTCGGCGTCCGGTCCGTCGAGCCCGTAGCCGGTGATGGTGGTGACGACGAGGTTGGGATGGCGCTCGTGGACCTGCTGCGGTGCCAGGCCGATGGCCTCGAGCGACTTGGGCCGCATGTTGGTCAGGTACACGTCGGCGCTGGCCAGCAGCTGCTCCATCGCGGCGCGGCCGTCCTCGCTGTTGAGGTCCAGCGCCACCGATCGCTTGCCGCGGTTGTCGAGGGCGAACCCGGGCACCGGCAGGTCTCCGTAGCCGAGGGCGCCGAGGATGGTGCGCTGCGGGTCCCCGTTGGGTGGCTCGACCTTGATGACATCGGCTCCCCAGTCGGCGAGCAGCCCGCCGGCGGACGGCCCCGCGATCCACATGGTGAGCTCCACCACTCGGATGCCGTGCAGCACCCCGATCTCGCTCGCAGCCTGCTGTTCGCTCATGGTTCTCCCCCGATTGACCGGCGACGCAGCCCCGCACGCTAGTTCTTCGGGCCCTGCGCCGTCCCGAGCAGCACGGCAGGCCCGCACCCGCTCGGGCCCGGTGCCAACCGGGCCTCGCGTCACGGCGGTGCGGAGGCGGTTCTGAGACGGCGGTTCGGCCGGGTCGCTGGACGCCGACCCCCGCCGACGGGCAACCTCTGACCGCTCGCCGAGGACAGGGGGACAGCCATGGCAGACGAGGCAGAGGCGGTACGGGCCGGCGACGAGCTGGACTGGGTGGCGATCGAGGCGTACGTGCGCGCCGGTCTGCCCGAGCTGGAGGGGCCCTTCGGGGTCGGTCAGTTCCCCGGGGGCAGCGCCAACCTGACCTACCTCATCAGCGTGGGCGCGACCGAGCTGGTGCTGCGTCGCCCTCCGTTCGGCACGATCGCGCCCGGCGCCCACGACATGAAGCGCGAGTTCAAGGTGCTGTCACGTCTGTGGCAGCACTTCGACCGGGCGCCGCGCGCCTACCTGTTCTGTGAGGATCACTCGGTCGCCGGGTCCGACTTCTTCGTCATGGAGCGCCGTGTCGGCGAGGTCATGCGCGACGAGCTGCCTGCGTCGATGCTCCACCACGAGCAACTCGGACGCCGCCTCGGCTTCGGTACCATCGACGCCTTCGCCGATCTCCACCTGCTCGACCCCGAGGCGGTCGGCCTGGCCGATCTGGGCAAGCCAGAAGGCTTCGTGGAACGGCAGGTGCGCGGCTGGGCGGACCGTTGGAGCCGGGTCAGCGAGCTGTGGGACGAGCCGCTGATGGTCGAGGTCGCCGAGGAGCTGGCCCGCCGCCTGCCCACCCCGTCGCGGGTGTCGCTGGTGCACAACGACCCCAAGCTCGACAACTGCATGTTCGCCGCGCACGATCCGGACCGGGCCATCGCCATCTTCGACTGGGACATGACCACCGTCGGCGATCCGCTGGTCGATCTCGGGACGTTGCTCAACTACTGGCCGGACCCGTCGGACCCGCCCGGCGCGTGGCGCGGTCGGGAGGACTCGATGCGCACCTTCGGGCTGCCCACCCGGGACGAGGTCATCGAGCACTACGCGGTGCGGACCGGCTTCGACTGCTCGCAGGCCCGCTGGTACGAGGCGTTCGCCCAGTGGAAGACCGGGGTGGTGGTGGCCCAGCTGCACCACCGCTGGCGGATGGGCAACTCGGCCAACCCCCGCCACGAGACGATCGGTGATGCGGTCCCGGTGCTGGCCCGCTCCGCCGCGGAGCTGCTCGGTCTGCGCTGAACGAACACGCCCTCGGCGGCCGGAGGGGACCCTTCGCCACGACGTTGTCGTGGCGATAGGTCACGAGGCGAGGAGCAGGTGCGAGAAGGCGCTCTCGACCTCGGTGGCGGCGACGAGCAGGTCGACGATGCCCCGCAGCTCCTCGGTGCTGAGCAGCGTGCGGTGGGCGAGCTGCACCAGGGCGACGGTGATCTCCTCCCGCACGGCGGGTTCGGTGGTGGCGGCGTAGCAGTCGAGCAGCAGGTCCACCACGTGGGCCTGGCAGACGAGCCGCCCGGAGGCGGTCAGGGTGTGCAGCGCCTCGATCGGCGAGGCGGCGAGCTGGTGCAGGTGCTTGGCGTTCATCGTGGTGACCTCCTTCGGGGGTCCTCGTAGGTGCGATGGTCACACCATGCGCCGCGGTACGGACCGCGTCGTCGGGAGGAACCCCCATCGAGAACGCCCTCCGATGGGGGCGGAGGCCGCACCGCAGCCTCGCTACGGTGGCCGGCCCCGCCGCCAGCGGGTTCCTCATCGACGGGTGGGGTCGGGCTACCGGTGGCTCGGCCTGCGCTCAGGCGTTGGTGGCGAGGCTGCCCGCGATGATCTTGTCCTCGGCGGCGTCCGCCTTCCGGCGGGCGTCGGCCGACAGCTTGTAGTTCGGGTTGTACTCGATGACCAGGCCGTGGTTGGCCAGCGTCAGCTCGTACTCCTCGCCACCGAGGTCGCCCTGCTCGACCTTGCTGATGACGTCGCGCAGCATGTTCTCGAAGTGGTACACCTGCGAAGCGACGACTGCGTCGGGCGACAGGGAGATCTGGTTGGACTGGTTGCCGAACCAGGCGGCGTCGGCGGCGACGGCGACGGGCACCGCACCGGCCATCGCCTCGCTCGACCCGGTGAGCACGTCGGCGCCGCCGTCGGTGAAGGCCTTGGCCGCCGCGGCCGCCTTGACCACGTCGGAGAAGCTGTCGATGTAGGTGACGTCGGTCTGCGCGGCCGGCTTGGTGTCCTTCACGCCCTGGGTGAAGCCGTCGACGAAGAGCTTGGCGTCGCCGCTCTCGATCGGACCGACGATGCCGACCTTGTCGGACTCGGTGATCTCGGCGGCGAGCACGCCCATCACGTAGGCGCCCTCGTCGGCGGCCAGGCCGTAGGAGTACACGTTGGGCATCCCGAAGGTGTCGATCTCGGTGCCCCACACGAACGCGATGTCCGGGTACTGCGGCGCCAGTTCCTCCACGATCGGCCCGAACTCGTCGCTGTGGGCGACGATGATGTTCGCTCCGCCGTCGGCGTAGTCGATGATCGCCTGGCGGGCCTTGTCGGTCTGGAACATCTCGGTGGTGGTCTGCAGCGACATGAACTCGGCACCGCGCTCGGCTGTGATCATCTGCAGCGCATCGATCATCGGCTGGCTGAAGGCGAGGTCGTCGGCGGCGGACGGCGTCACGACGGCGACGGAGAGCTTCGTGGTCGGCTTCGCGGTGGTCGTCGTCGCCTCAGCCGTCGTGGCCGGCGCGTCGGCGGCGGTGGGTTCGCTGCTGTTGCTGCACGCCGCGGCGGCGAGCAGGCAGAGCGCAGCAGCGCTGAGGGCGGTGCTGCGGCGGATGAAGGGGCGCATGTGGATCTCCTTGCACGGGGCCAGGAGGGCCATCGGCACCGTCGCCGCAGGTCTTGAGCGGCCGTGGCGCGCGGCCGATCGGCGTCAGCCGACCGGGCGGTATGCCTTGAGCAGCGACACGCCGGTGATCGCCCGCAGCACCGGGATCCGCTCGCAGGCATCGAGCAGTGGGCGGATGCGCTGCACCTTCGATTCCCAGGTGCCGGCGCCCGCTGCCTGCCGCTCGAACTGCGGGCTGGCGTAGGCCGTCTCCAGCGGCGCGCACCCCGCCGCCGCGAAGCGGCGGTCGAGCTCCCGGGCGGTGAAGACCCGGGCCAGCGCGAGCCGTCGGTGCAACGGCCGCACATAGGGGAGGAGCGGGATCTTCTGCTCCAGATCACGACCGCGCCATCGCATGCCGTGCGTCTCGAGGGGGAACCAGGCCTGGGGGGTACTGATCACGATCAGTCCGTGCGGTCGCACGACTCGCACCAACTCCCGCACGGCGCCGTCGAGATCGTCGACGTGCTCCAGGACCTCGAACGAGGTGACGAGATCGAACGTGTTGGGACCGAACGGCAGGGACGCGGCACTCCCGTTGTGGATGCGGTACCGATCGTCGCCGGTGACGGCGAGCCGGAACTCGTCGAGCCGCTCGGGCTCGACATCGATACCCGAGATCGACTCGAACCGGTCGCCGACGAGCCTGGTGATGAACCCGTTGCCGCAACCGACGTCGAGGTACGACTGGGTGCCGATGCCGTGGCGATCGACGCACTGCAGTGCGAACCCGCCGAGGCGACCCGCCGTCCTCGAGGCCGACACGGGCGCCGTGCGCCCCAAAACGAGGTGTGATGCCGTCATGAACCCCTCCTTCCGGCGAACCGGACGTTACCGGGTCGGTGGGGCTGTGCTCCGGGTCGGACGTCAGGCGTCCCGTCGCCCGTCCGGGGTGCTCTCCCCTCGAGGAGCTGCCGCACCCATCGCTCGGACCGGGAGGGGGTTGATCGACGCGGCGAGGCTCACCAGGCCTCCGACCAGCGAAAAGGCCAGCGCCGCAGCGATACGGCGCCGCCGGCAGCACACGGTGTGCTCGTACGCGGCTTCCATACCTCCAGGCTACGGTGGTCCGGACTCTGAGCGTCGACCTAGACACTATGAGCGTCCTCTTGCGCCTATCCGGGTGCCGTTTCCGGATGGTCACGTCGGGCCGGTCCCACGCCGCCGCTGCCACCCGTGGGGTGGTAGCGTGCGGCCCAGCACGGCAGATCCCGAACGTGCTGGGCCGGTACGACCGGCTCGGGAGCGGTGCTCCAGACCCCGGTGGCGCGTCAAGCAATGCGCAATACCAGGAGTGCAGCATGTCCCGAATCGACGTTCCATCGAACATCGGAGCGGTCCACGTCGGTCGCCTCCTTGAGGGCACCGTCGTCGTGCACGTGTACGGCGAACAGGACCAGTCGAACAGCCCGGAGCTGTGCGGCGCGCTGGCGCTGGCGGCGGATGGCGATCCCGACACGCTCGTGGTCGATCTGGCGTCCGCCACGTTCGTCTCCGCCGCGCTGATCGGCGCGGTGGTCCTCGCCAGCGACGCCCAGCAACGCCGCGGCGCCCGGCTCCGGGTGCGCTCGCCGTCGTGCGTCGCCCGCCGGGTGCTGCACCTGTGCGGCCTCGACGCGCTCGTCGAGGCGCCGGTCGCGCCTCGGCCGCTCGCCGATCTGCACCGGGTGATGGTCAGTGCCTGATGGACCCCTCGACGGGGCGCGGCCGTGGCCGGTGACCGGCGGTCGCGCATCCTCGCGCTGCTCGGGTCCGACGGCGACAGCGACGGGCCCGCGTTGTCGACCGACCGGTTGTGCGCCGTGTGCGCCGAGGTCGTGAACGTCGAGGGCGCAGGGATCATGCTGATGGCCGGGGACGTGCAGCGCGGCTCGATCTGCACCACCGGACCGGTCAGCGCGCGCATCGAGGAGCTGCAGTACGCATTGGGCGAAGGTCCCTGCGTCGATGCCTACGAGGAGTCCCGACCGGTGCGGGAACCCGACCTCGTGCACCCCGTCGTGTTGCGCTGGCCGGCGTTCAGCGAGGCCG
>JADLEF010000191.1 GCA_020846295.1 Acidimicrobiales bacterium | reverse complement strand
GTCGGCGTAGGTACGGGTGTCGGCGTGCGCAGGCGTCATGGTCACTCGCCCCCGAACACTTCGACATCGGTGAACAGGCAGGCGGGGGCGGCGTGACCGACCCAGATCACCTGGTTGGGTTCACCCTTGCCACAGTTGGGCGTGCCCATCACCCGCCACGTGTCCCGGTTGCCGACGCCGGCCAGGCTGCGCCAGAACGTGGCGGAGACGCCGCGGTACCCCGGGTTGCGCACGACGGCGGTGAGCTCGCCGTCCTCGATGAGGCGGCCGTACTCGCAGCCGAACTGGAACTTGTTGCGGCTGTCGTCGATCGACCACGAGTTGTTGGTCTCGAGGCAGACGCCACGCTCGACTCGGCCGACGAGCTCGGCGAAGGAGCTGTCTCCCGGCTCGACGTTCAGGTTGGCCATGCGGTCGATCGCCGGCCGGTTCCACGCCGACGCCCGCGAGTTGGCCACCCCGGGCACCTGCGCGCGGGCCTGGGAGATCGTGCCGCCGAGGCCACGCTCGAGGATGCCGTTGCGGATGAGGTGCTGCCGTTCGGCCGGGGTGCCGTCGTCGTCGAAGGCGTAGGAAGCCATCTGACCTTCCACGGTGGGATCGAAGGTGACGTTGAGCAGCTCGGAGCCATACCGGTAGGTACCGAAGTCGTCGACGGTGACGAAGCTGGTGCCGGCGAAGTTGCGCTCGTCGCCGAGGATGCGGTCCAGCTCGAGCGGATGGCCGATCGACTCGTGGATCTGCAGGATCATCTGATCGGGAGCGAGCAGCAGGTCGGTGCGGCCCTCGGGGCAGATCGGGGCTGCGAGCAGCTCGAGCGCCTGGGTGGCGATCCGATCGGCTGCCTCCTCGAAGCCGAAGCGTTCCAGCACCTCGATGCCGCCCTGACCGCAGTAGGACCCGCCGCCGTAGGTGCGGGTCTGGGTGTTGGCCCCCTCGTTGGCGGTCGCTCGCAGCCCGGGGAAGACGGTGCGGAACTGCTGGGCGATGACACCGCCACGGTTGGAGACGGAGACGCGATCGAGGTCCATGAGGTGCAGGGCAGCTTCGCTGTCCACGATGCGGGGGTCGATGCGCAGACGTTCCTCGTTGCGGCGAAGCAGATCCAGGCGATCGGCGAGCGGCAGGTCCTCGAACGGACGCTGGACCGGGGAACGGTAGGTACCGCGGCGGTGTTCGAGGGGGGAGCGGTCGAGCACAGCCAGGCCGCGGGTGCGGGTCATCCACGATCGTGCGGCCTCGGCCGCGGCGGTGATCCCACCCTCGCTGAGGTCGCTGGTCGCGGCGTACCCGACGCCGCCGTCGTGCCACAGCGTGATCATCACGCCGGCCTCGTACCCGCTGTGCGGCGGCTGGACGACGCCGTCGCGGACCGAGAGCGACTGGGTGCGTTGGGCGTGGTAGCGCGCCGTCGCGTACTCGAGATCCGTCGGGAGCAGGGCGGCCAGGCGATCCGCCACGGCGTCGAGGTCGTGCAGATCGTCGGTGACGGCCATGCGGCGAACCTAGCGGGCCGGCGGGCGGCGACCGGTCGGATCGGCGGGGCCATAGACCCCGCGGGCCACGCGGACGGCCCGCCCGGCGTCGACTTCGTAGCCGAGCGCATCGGCAAGGGACTTGACCGCGTTGCGTTGGCCGACGCCGAAGCCTCGTTCGTGCAGGTGGCGGTGCAACTCGGTGAGGCTGAGCGGCCCGAGGTTGCGGAGCAGCTGGAGGCAGGTGGAGCGCAGTCGCCGACCCCAGATCCACTCGACATCGTGTCGGACCGGGGGCAGCGCCTCGGCACCATCGAGTTGAGGGCGGCGACCGGGGCGGAACAGTCTGAGCGCCAACCGGCGCTCGTGCTGGACGAGGGCGGAGCGGGCCTCGCGGTAACGCTGGTGGAGGGCCCGGATCTCGCCTTGGAGCTGGTCGATCTCGGCCTGCACGGCGTCTCGGGCGCGCTCGATGCGCCGGCGCTGCTCGCCGAAGACGGGCGTGTGCTGTCGGATGGGATCGACGCCGCGGTGGGCGGTGCCGTGGTGGTGTTCGCGGGGATTGTGATCGGCGCTGGACTGGGACACGACGCGTCCTCGGGTGGAGTCGCGGTTGCATGGGATGCCGTGGTCGGTCGAGTGAGGACCGGGGCCGGCTCCGAACCCACCGCCACCTTCGCACACCCCCTGTGACAACGAAGCGCTGCCACCACGAAAAATGCTCAAAATCGCGCTCTGCGTCGAGATTCGCCAGGCCACCGACAGTCTGCCCTGGCCCCGCTCGTGGCGAATCGCAACCGATTCGCCACGACGCCCGGTGGTGGAGGTCGGGGCAAAGGGAGGAAAATCGCGCGGAGAGTGGTGAATCACTGCGCGTGGGGTGGATCAGGTGGGCGCGGAGGGGTCGGGTGCCGGTTCGGGTTCGGGCTCGGGCTCGGGCTCGGGCTCGGGAAGCTCGCCGGTGGCCAGCAGCGCCAGGAACTGTTCCTCGTCGAGGATCGGGATCCCGAGGTCGGTCGCCTTCGTCAGCTTCGACGCCCCGGGATCGGCACCGACCACCACCGCCGTCGTCTTCTTCGACACCGAACCCGGCGACTTCCCACCCCGCGCCACGATCGCCGCCTCCGCCTCCTCGCGACTGAACCCCGCCAACGCGCCCGTCACCACGATCGACCGCCCGGCCAGCACAGGTCGCTCCGTCGACACCGCCGGTGCAGCCGGCGCCAACCCCGCTGCCGCCAGCCGGGCCAGCAGCTCCCTCGCCGTCGGTCGGTCGAACCACGTCCGCACGGTCGCAGCGATGATCGGCCCCACCCCCTCCACCGCCGCCAACTCCTCCTGCCGCGCCTCCGCGATGGCCTCGATCGAACCGAACCGGCTCGCCAGCGCGCCCGCCGCAGCCGGACCGAGGTGCCGTACTCCGAACGACACCAGCACGTTGGCCAACGGTCGCGTCTTCGACGCCTCGATGGCCCGCAGCAGGTTGCCCACCGAGGTCTCGCCCCAGCCTTCGAAGCCCATCAGGTCCTCGGCGTGCAGGCCGTACAGATCGGCCGGGTCGTTGACCAAGCCCGCGTCGATGAGCAACTGCACCGTGCGCTCCCCCAGCCCCTCGATGTCCATCGCGCCCCTCGACGCGAAGTGGATCAACCGCTGGGCCCGTTGGTACGGGCACTCCGCCTCCACGCAGAACGTGTCGCTCTCACCCTCCGCCCGCACCAACGGGGTCGACAACGGACACGGGCAGCTCCGGGGAAAGGTCCACGGCGCCGAGTCCTCGGGCCGCAGCGACACCACCGCGCCGACCACCTCGGGGATGACGTCCCCCGCCCGGCGCACGATCACCGTGTCACCGGGCCGCACGTCCTTGGCCGCGACCTGATCCTCGTTGTGCAACGTCGCCGTTTCGACCGTCACGCCACCGACGAACACGGGCTCGAGGCGGGCGAACGGCGTGGCCCGGCCGGTCCGTCCGATCGACACCTCGATGTCGCGCAGGATCGTGGTGCGCTCCTCCGGCGGGAACTTGTAAGCGATGGCCCACCGAGGCGCCCGCGCCGTACTGCCCAGTCTGGTCCGCAGCGCCAGGTCGTCGAGCTTCACCACCACGCCGTCGATGTCGTAGTCGAGGTCGTGGCGGTGCTCGACCCAGTACTGGCAGCGGGCCAACGCCGCATCGAGCGAGCGGAGCAACTGCACCTGCGGGTTGACCGGGAACCCGAACCCCTCCAGGTAGCGCAGCGATGCCTCGTGGCTGACCAAACCCGGCCCGCCGTCGATCTCGGCCAGCTGGTAGGTCCAGAACCGCAGCTTCCGCTGTGCGGTCACCGCCGGATCCTTCTGGCGCAGCGACCCCGCCGCCGTGTTGCGTGGGTTGACGTAGGGCTTCTGACCGGCGGCGAGCAGCGCCGCGTTGGTCGCCTCGAACGCGCTCAGCGGCAGGTACACCTCGCCTCGCACCTCCAGGCGGCGAGGCGCCCCCGAACCCAGCTCGGTGGGGATGTCGGCCAGGGTCCGCAGGTTGGCGGTCACGTCCTCGCCGACGCGGCCGTCACCCCTGGTCGCCCCCGAAACGAGCACACCGTCCTCGTAGCTCAACGCCACGGCGACGCCGTCGATCTTCAGCTCGCAGCAGTAGGCCACCGTCGAGAGGTCCACATCGCCCAGGCGCTCCATCGCCCGCACCAGCCGCTCGCCCCACGCCTGCAGCTCCGCACCGTCCATGGCGTTGTCGAGCGACATCATCGCCACCCGGTGCACCACCGGTGTGAAGGCGACCGAGGGCGCCGACCCGACCGTCTGCGTCGGCGAGTCGACCGGCACCGCATCGGCGTGGGTGGCCTCGAGCGTGGCCAGCTCCCGCACCAGCAGGTCGTAGTCGGCGTCGCTGATCTCGGGGTCGTCGAGCTCGTGGTACCGCCGGTTGTGATGGGCGATCTGCGCCCGCAGCTCCACGATGCGCTCGATCGGATCGCCGACCGGCTCGACCTGCTCGCCACTCGCCACGGCGGCGAATCTACCGGCGCCGGCTCGACCGACCCGGCAAGGCGTCAGGCCCCGACGCTCAACCGCAGCCCGGTGGCCTGGTCGTACAGCCGGCGGGCCAGATCGTCGACCAGACCCAGCACCACCTCGGCCTGCTCGATCGAATGCCGACCGAGCCCGCCGGCCGGCGTCACCAGCGCCTGCAGCCGCAACCGGCTGACCTCGCACCCGCCCTGCACCAGCTCGCACCACACGCTCGACAGCTGTCGCCACAGCAGCCCCGCCGAGGAACCCACCGGCCCCTCCGTCGGCACCGCACCCCAGGCCAGCCGCCCGCCGTTGTCGAGGAACTCGGCGATCGACGAGGCCGCGGCGACCAGCGAGGCCTGCGTGCGCAGCGGGACCGCCAGCACCGCCGGGCCGGTCTGCAGGACCAACGGCCAGTCGACCGTGTTGTTCATGCCGCCTCGGGGGCTGCAGCGCAGCGCGGTGATGGCTCCCGTCTCCAGCGTGGCGAGCACGGTGGACACCAGGTCGAGGGCGTCCTCCACCCCGATCGGAAAGTCGGGTTCGAGGCAGGCGAGCAGGCTCGGCTCGTCCACGAACACCACCGGCGACACCCCCGGGGCCTGCTCGGCGAGCAGGTTGAGCAGCGAGCGGGCCCGCGACCGCACGACCGTGCCGCTCAACGCGAACGCCACGTCCGATGCCACACCCGCGGAGGTCAACGCCACGCCGAGGGTCACCGGCCCGGTCAGCTGGAACTTGGCCGGGCCCTCTCGCTCGGCGATGGCCCGCAGGAACGTTCGCAGCGTCACGAACGGCTCGCCGGTGAAGGTCGGATCCGAGTAGGGCGCCTCGCGGTCCAGATCAGCGTGTTCGATCGACAGCGAGCCGTCGGGTTGCACGGAGACGCCGGCGATCCCCCATGCCGCCTGGGGCAGTCGCCGCTCGAGCGGCGACCGGTTGGGCAGTTGGGGCGTGGCCGGGAGCTGCGGGTGACACCGCAGGACGAACTCCACCGCTTCCTCTGGGTCTGCGTGGGGCAGTGTGCCGATCGAGGTGGTGAGCCCGACGGCGAGATCCGCAACCTTGGGTGCGCCCAACGTCCCTCCTCCCGCTCTGCTGCGATCAGGCTAGGCCACCGCGTCCGCCGGAAGGAAAAGGCGGACCGCCCTGCGGCCCACCCGGCCGCCCGACCGCCCACCGGACTGGCCGGGCGGCGCGCCCGTCGGCAACGCTGGACGCCGCGTGAACGACTCACCGACCGCTTCCTCACCCGCATCGGCCGACGCCGGCCCGGCGCCGAGCGCCACGTTGCTCGACCGCGTCGGTCCCTGGCCGTTGCGGGTGGCGTGGTTCCTGCTGCCGTTCACCGTCGGCGGCGCGCTCGACGCCGTGCTCGACGGGCAGCGTCGGTCGCTGGTGCTGGTGGCCACCGCGCTGGCGTGGGCCTCGTGGGCGGTCAGCCTGCTGGCCACCCTGGTCGCCCACCCGGCGTCGTTGACCGCGCTGCGCCTCGCCGGCCCCGCCGTCTCGCTCGGCGCGCTGCTCGCCGTGGCCGTCGGTCGCCCGGCCCTGGCCACAGCGGTGCCGGCGGTCGTCGTCGGCTGCAGCGCCGGCGCCCTGGCGCTGTCCGCCTCCACCGCCGATCGCTGCGTGGACGGCGCGTCCTACGGTTCGGAGCAGCGCCTCGCCCTGCGCATCCCCACGTCGCTGCTGGCCGGCCCGTTGCCGCTGGCGTGGCTGTGCGTCGCCCTCGGTGTCCCGACCGGCCCGCTGCTGCTCGCCTCCCAGCGCTGGGTCCTCGGTGGGGTGCTCACCGTCATCGGCTGGCCGCTGGCCGGGCTCGCCGTCCGCTCCGTGCACGGGCTCTCCCAGCGCTTCATCGTGCTGGTCCCCGCCGGTTTCGTGCTGCACGACCGGGCCGCCCTGCTCGATCCCGTGCTGTTCAGCCGCCACGCGATGGTGCGGTTGGGCCCGGCCCTGGCCGACACCGACGCCACCGATCTCTCGCTCGGCGCCGCCGGGCTGCTCGTCGAGGTGCGCCTGGTGCAGCCGCTCGACGTGCCGGTCCGCACCGGCCGCCGGCAGTCGGAGATGCGCTCGCTCGAGGCGGTGCTGTTCAGCCCCGCCCGCCCCGGCCGCCGGTTGCAGCAGGCGGCCGCCCATCAGCTCCCGGTGGGCTGAGCGCCCTCGCCGGGCGACGGCCCCGCCCGCCCGGCGATCGCACCGCCGAGCACCTCGTCGGGTGCGGCAGGGTCGTAGAACACGACGGACTGGCCGGGCGCGACGCGTCGCTGCGGCCGGTCCCAGTACAGGGTGGTGCCGACGAGACGACCGGGGTGGGCGTCTCCGTGGGCCGAGCACTGGGCCAGCACCCCGCCCTGCACCGGGCGCGTCGACGGTGCCCACTGCTCCAGCACGACGGTGGGCGCAGCCAGGGCGTCGCGCTCGCCGACGGTGATGACGGCGCGTCGGGGATCGACGTCGAGCACGTAACGGGGGTCCGCACCCCCGGCCAGGCCGAGGCCCTTGCGCTGGCCGACGGTGACGAGCTCGAGCGCATCCACTGCGCCGACCTCGCGGCCCGCGGCGTCGAGCACCGCGGCGGGACGCAGCGCGATGCGTTCACCGAGGAACACCTCGCGAGCGGTGCCGGGCCGTCCGGCGATGAAACACACGTCCTGGCTGTCGGCCTTGGCCGCGGTGCGCAGGCCCCGCTCGGCGGCGATGCGGCGCACGTCGTGCTTGGTCATGGCGCCGACGGGCAGCAGCGTGGTGGCCAACACCACCTCGTCCAGCATGTACAGGACGTAGGACTGGTCCTTGGCCGGGTCGACGCCACGGGCGACCCGGCGAACCCCGTCGCCGCGACGCACGATCCGGGCGTGGTGGCCGGTGGCGACGGCGTCGAACCCGAGGGCGATCGCCCGCTCGTGCAGCAGCGAGAACTTGATGTGCCGGTTGCACTCGATGCAGGGGTTCGGTGTGCGGGCCTCGCGGTGGGCGTCGAGGTAGGGCTGCACGACGTGGCGCTCGAACTCGGCGGCGTAGTTGAAGACGTGGTGGTCGATGCCGAGCTGATCCGCGACCCGACGGGCGTCGTCCACATCGGCCACCGAACAGCAGCCGCGGTCGGCGTGCCCACCCCACAGCTTCAGGGTGACGCCCACCACCTCGTGGCCGGCGTCGACGCACAGCGCGGCGGTCACGGAGGAGTCGACCCCGCCGGACATGGCGACCATCACCCGCACGGGCGGGCCCTGCGCAATCGATGGACGGCCGCGACCACCGCGTCGGCGGCACGGTCGAGCTCCTCGTCGGTGGTGGTCCAGCCCAGCGTGAAGCGCACCGCGCCGGCGCCGAGCGCGGGTGACACGCCCATGGCGGCGAGCACGTGGGAGAGCTGGATCGCCCCGCTGGCGCACGAGGACGCAGCGGAGGCGCACACCCCGGCCCGATCGAGCAGGAACAGCAGCTCCTCGCTCACCACGCCCTCGAAACAGAGGTGCGCGGTACCGGCGACGCGAGGCGCACCGGAGGGCACGGTCTCGTGGACGCCGTCGAGCCCGTCGCGCACCATCCGCACGAAGCGATCCCGTTGCGCGGCGCCGGCGCCGGGTGCGACGGGCCGGTGCTCGGCGAGCTCCTGGGCGGCCGCGGCCATGGCCACGATGCCGGCGACGTTCTGGGTGCCGCTGCGACGCCCGCGCTCCTGGCCCCCGCCGAGGAGCAGTGCCCGCAGCTCGATCCCGGGGCGGACCATCAGCAGCCCGACCCCCTGAGGGCCCCCGAACTTGTGGGCGCTTATGGACAGCAGGCCCACATCGGCCACCTGCTCGCGCACGTCGATCCACGGAAAGGCGGCGACCGCGTCGGTGTGCACGACCGCCCTGCCCGCAGTGCGCCGCTGCACCGCCTCCACCACGGCGGGCAGGTCGTTGCACACGCCGACCTCGTTGTTGGCCGCCATGACCGAGACCAGGGCGGCGTCGGCGGGCAACTCGCGCTCCAGCCACGCCACGTCCACCTGCCCACTGCGCTCGACGGGCGCCACCACGCCGCCGAGGTGCAGCACCGGTTCGAGCACGGCGTGGTGCTCGACGGCGGAGCAGACGACCGGCCGGCCGGCACGGACGGCGGCCACGCCGGAGACGGCGAGGTTGTCCGCCTCGGTACCGCCGGCGGTGAACACGAGATCGCCGGGACCGCAGCCCAGCAGCGCCGCCAGTTGGTCCCGGGCGTCGTCCAGGGCTCGGCGGGCGGCGCGGGCCTGGTGATGGGCTCCGGAGGGGTTGCCGTGCACCCCCGACAGCCACGGGAGCATGGCCCGGCGCGCCACGGCGCGCATCGGCGTGGTGGCGGCGTGATCGAGGTAGATCGGCGCGGGGGCGCTCACCCGGGCGACGCTACCGCCCAGTGGGACCGGTGGCGGAGCTGGTACGCAGATGCCACGCACAACAGGAAGTCCTGGGCCGACAGCGGCATCCCCGCCCACGGGGTCCCCGCCGGCCAGCGGGCCGCCGTGACCCCGAGGTTGGCGGCCATCACGTCGGCGGCCTGCTCGGCGAGCGGGCGCCGCACGGCCGGGTCGAGCTCGGGCAGGCGCAGCAGGACCGAACGGACCAGCCGGTACCCGTCGTCGTCGAGACCGCTGACATCGAGACGGTCGCGGTAGGGCCGCAGCGGTGCGGGCGGATCGAACGCGATGGGGCGAAGGGTGCCGGATCGGCCCCGGGGCTCCCGCACCACGATCGTGCCGGCGGCGAGGTCGCCGAGCCGGCGGCGGCGGCTCGACAGGACCAGCGCCAGGCTCCAGGGCACGACCAGCAGCGTGGCATCGACCAGCAACAGGGCCCCCCGGATCGCCGCCTGCCGGAAACCGACGGGGCCACCACGCTGCGACACCACCCGCAGCCCCAACGCCGCCTTGCCGACTGTTTTACCGTTCCACAACGTTTCCTGGACGATCGGGTAGCCGAGCAGCACGACCCCACCCACTACCGCGGCACCAACAGCGAACGCTGTTGAACCCAGCGTGGCGGACACCACTGCCAACACCGCAGACAGGGCGCTGAACAGCGCATACAGCACCAGGATGTCGACCAGCGCGGCGGCGATACGCGACGCGGCCCCCGCTGGATTGAGGGAGATCACAACACCCTCTGCGGTCACGACAGGACGCTGCAGGTTGGCGGTCTCCGTAGGCGTCGCCGCAGGGGTAAAGGTGCTGGTCCGACGGGCAGATGTCGACCCCGTGACGGGGCTCCGAGGTCCGCCGGGTTCGGGCAGCATGGCTGTACCGTAACGTCGACCTGACGCAACCACTCCCGCCAGCGGGAATGAGCAGTTTTCAACTTCGGCTTTGGGCGGGCCGGGGTGGAACGACGTCGTCACCGGAACCGACAAACCGTGGACATCGACCGTTACCTCGCCGACAACGAACCTGGATGGGCCGAATTCGACCGCCTCAGTGGGGCGGTTCGGTCTCGGGCGTCCAGACCCGGCGATGATGAGCTCGAGCGCTTCCTCGGACTGCACCTGCGGGTCTCGGCCGACCTCTCCCACGCCCGGACCGCCCAGGCGGAGCCCGCCCTGCTGGACCGGCTCTCCCGCTCGGTGGCCGGCGGCCGCACCGTTCTCGAGGGCCGCCGCGCGGTGTCGGTGCGCACCGTCGCCCGGTTCTTCACCGAGCGCTTCCCCACCGCGGTGTGGCAGCTGCGCCGGTTCGTGGCCGTCGCCGCCGCGCTGACCTTCATCCCCGCCGCCGCCATCGGCCTCTGGATTTCACGATCACCGGCGGCACTCGAAGCAACCGCGCCGGCCGCTTTGCGCGACGCTTACGTGAATCAGGATTTCGAGGAGTACTACTCAGATCGACCGGCATCCCAATTCGCCACAGAGGTGACGGTCAACAACATCAGGGTGTCGGTCATCGCCTTCGCCGGCGGAATCCTGTTCGGAATCGGCACGGTCGTCATCCTGGTGATGAACGGCGCCAACGTCGGATTCGCCGCCGGGCTCTTCGCTGCGGCGGATCAGCAAGCACGTTTCTACGGATTGATCCTGCCGCACGGTCTTCTCGAATTGACAGCAGTCGTCATAGCGGGCGCAACCGGGTTGTCACTTGGTTGGGCCATGATCGCACCCGGTGATCGAAGCCGCGGCGAGTCCCTCGTCGCCGCGGCGCAACAATCTCTAACAGTGATTTTAGGTTTGATTGCGGCGTTTGTCGTGGCTGGTCTGATTGAAGGATTCGTGACCGGCAGTACGCTTTCCACCGCATTGCGTGTCGGCCTGGGAGGGGCGGTCGAGCTAGGTTTCTTGAGTTATTTGTATGTCTTTGGGCGCCGAGGCACCGGTGCCGCCGCGGAGGGCGGCGTGCCGTGCAGCGAAGCGACCTTTTCGGACCTGAGTGGGGAACACAGATGGTGAACGAGGACTACGTAGACGGCGGCCGCAGCACTGTGGTCACCGATCAGGCGCAGAACAAGCGCCGACGGCCCCCGCTGGTCACCAGGGAGCAGGTCGTGGACGTCGCCTACGGGCTGGTGGTGTCCGACGGGCCCGATGGGCTATCGATGCGGAAGTTGGCGGGGGCACTGCACGTGTCGCTCCCGACCGTGTACACGGCCATCCGCAGCCGTGAGTTCCTCGTCAGCCAGTTGCAGAACCGCCTCTTCGCCGACATCGCGGCCAAACTGGCCGCCGACGATCTCGCCGCCGCACCCACCGGCGAGGATTCCTCGGCCCGGCTGGGCGCGCTGACCGGCGCCTTCCTCGACTGGGCCCAGGCCAACCAGCAGCTCGCCGACTTCCTGCTGTCCGAGCAGTTCTCCACCGAGGTCGCCCAGCGCGTCACCCACCCCGACCGGGATTCGGCCGAAGGCGTGTCGTACATGGTCGGGCTGTTCCGGGAGATGGCCCGCACCGGCCACCTCCCCCAGCTCGACCCGGTGACCGCCATCACCTTCGCCGTCGCGCAGATCCGAGCCGTGCTGACCCTGATGCGGGAACCGGCGCTGTCGTCGGTGCCGCTGGCCACCTGGCACGACCTCGCCTCCGCCACCATGCTCAAGGGCCTGCAGACGCTCGGCCGTTGAGGTCGGTCGGGGTCGGTTGAGGCCGGTCACGACCGGTCGCGACCGGCCCCGGTCACAGGCGCTGGTCGGTCTTGATGGCCAGATAGGTGTCCACCACTCGCAACGCGAGGCGCTTCGGCTCCTCGTCGAGCACGACCGCACCCTGCCGGCGCAGCTCGGCGGCGATCTCGGCGCGCCGCTCGAGCTGCCGGGTGGCGGCCGCCTTGCGGTACACGGCCTCGAGGTCGTCGGCCGGCTCGTCGGCCCAACGGTGCAGCGTGGGATCGGCTGCGGCCGCCACCAGCACCAGGTGCCGGCGCAGCAGCAGCCGCAGCGCCGGTGTCAGCTGCTCGACGGTCACGGCCTCGGCGAGATCGGTGAGCACGACGACCAGCGATCGCCGCCGGTACTGGGCATCGAGCTGCAGCGCGGCGCGCAGGTAGTCGGTCTCCACCAGCCGGGGCTGCAGATCGACCATGGCGTCGACCAGCAGCGGCGCCCGGTCCGGCCGGTCCAACGGCGGCACCTTCGCCCGGGGTTGCACGTCGTGGGCGAGGAACGAGACCCGGTCCCCCAGGCGACCGGCGGCGACGGCAAGGGCCATCACCGCGTCGAGCGCGTGCTCCAGCCGGGCCGCGCCCTGCACCACCGGCGCCATGGTGCGCCCGGTGTCGAGCAGCACCAGCACCTGCTGGTTGCGCTCGGCCCGGTAGGTGCGCACCACCGGGCTGCCCCGCCGCGCCGTGGCGGTCCAGTCGATGCGGCGGTACTCGTCGTCCACCTGGTACTCGCGCAACTGGTCGAAGTCGGTACCGCCACCGCGACCCTTGGTGGTGCGCAGGCCGATCTCGATGAGCCGGCTGCGGTCCATGCGCAGCTCCGCCTCAGCCCGCGACGGGAAGGCGGGGATGACCCGCAGGGCTCCGGGCACCTGCCGCGTGGCCTGACGGGCGGTCAGCCCCATCGGACCGGTGGTGCGCCCCACCACTTCGGAGCTGGTGAAGCGACCCCGGCGCGCCGGCCGGAACCGACGGGGGCGGGTGACGGTGCTGGGGGCGGGGATCTTCATCGCGCTGCGCCGGTCGGTGCAGCGCCACGACGGCGGCAGCTCGTCGGCCAACCGGCACCGTACCGATCGGTTTGTCGGGTTGCGGATCTGCCAGGCGAGGCGGACCGGCTGGTCGAGCGACACCGACGGCGGCAGGATCCTGGTGCACTCGAGCCGCTTCGGCGACACGGCCAGGAGGCCGTCGACGACGAGGAGCACCGCCAGCACCGCCTGGAGCACGACCAGGGTGGGCAACGATCCGAGCCCGAAGGCGGCCACCACACCGAGCCCGGCGGCGACCAGCCCGGCTCGACGGGTGGGCAGGGCCGCGGTCATGACGCTCATCGAGGGGCCGGCACGGAGGCGAGGATGCGGTCCAGCACGGTGTCGGTGGTCACGCCTTCCACCGCGAGCTCGGGGCGCACGCTGACGCGGTGCCGCAGCGCCGGCTTGTAGACCACCTTCACCTCGTCGGGGGTCACATAGCTGCGCCCGGCCAGCCAAGCCCACGCCTTCGCCGCGGCGAGCAGCGCCACCATGGCCCGCGGCGACGCGCCGAGCTGGGTGGAGGGCGCGGCGCGGGTCGCCCTGCTCAGCGCCACCACGTACTGCAACACCACCGGCTCGACGACGACCCCGGCGACCTCTCGTCGGGCGGCGGCGAGGCGCTCCGGGCTGAGGACGGGCCGCACCCCGGCCGCGGCCGGGTGGCGCGGGTCGAGGCCGTGGTGGTGGCGCCGCAGCAGCTCGTACTCCTCCGCCTCGTTCGGGTAGTCGACGCTCAGCTTGAACAGGAACCGGTCGAGCTGCGCCTCCGGGAGGGGGTAGGTGCCCTCGTACTCGATGGGGTTCTGGGTGGCGACCACGAGGAACGGCTCGGGCAGCAACCGGGCCTGCCCGTCGATGGACACCTGCCGCTCCTCCATCGCCTCGAGCAGGGCGGACTGGGTCTTCGGCGGGGTGCGGTTGATCTCGTCGGCGAGCAGCAGGTTGGTGAACACCGGCCCGGGCCGGAAGCGCAGCCCGCCGGAGGGGTCGAGCACCAGCTGACCGGTGAGGTCGGCCGGCATCAGATCGGGGGTGAACTGCACGCGGGTGAACTGCAGATCGAGCGCCGTGGCGAGCGTCTTGACGAGCAGCGTCTTGGCCACCCCGGGCACGCCCTCGAGCAGAACGTGCCCGTTCACGGCCATGGCGGCCAGGAGCAGGTCGGTCACCTCCCCCTGCACTACCACCACCTTCGACACCTCT
>JADLEF010000190.1 GCA_020846295.1 Acidimicrobiales bacterium | reverse complement strand
CGTCGGGGCGAACGACGGTGGCCGGTTTGGGAGTCGGGGCGAACGATGGTGCTGGGTTTGGGGTTTTGATGCTTGTTGGTCGGCTCCCTGTCGGTCGCCGACGTGCGGGCGGCTCGCTGGCGCTCGCGGCGCCCGCCTGGCGCCGCCACGGGTGTTGAACAGCACCGCTCCCCAGGTCTCCGTGCGGCGCCAGCGCCGGCCGTCATCCCGCCCGGGCCCCTGGTGGGGCCTGGCCGGCGGGGCCGGGCCTGGTCGGCGGGGCCGGGCCTGGCTTGGCGGGGCCGGGCCTGGCCGGCCAGGCCGGGCGGGGCGGGGCGGGGCTGGTCGGGGCTGGTCGGGTGAGCGGGGGGTGGGTCGGTAGCGTGCTGCGGCGGGATGGCTGAACGTGCCGACGACGCGGGGCTGGTGCTGCGGGGCGACGAGGCGGAACGGCGCAGCGATCTGCGCCGGATGAAGCGGCGGGCCACCGGGCTGCTGCTCGTCGCCGCCGTCGTGTACGTGCTCGCCCGGTGGGCGGAGTCCAACGTGCACGACGGGTGGGGCTACCTGCGGGCCACGGCCGAGGCGGCGATGGTCGGCGGCCTGGCCGATTGGTTCGCCGTCACCGCGCTGTTCCGCCGCCCGCTCGGCCTGCCCATCCCGCACACCGCCCTCATCCCCACCCGCAAGGACCAGCTCGGCACGTCGCTCGGCACGTTCGTCGAGGAGAACTTCCTCGCCGGCGACGCCATCGTGGAACGGCTACGGGCCGCCCGCGTCGCCCGTCGCGCCGCGGACTGGCTCGTCGCGCCGGGCAACGCCGCCGTCGTCAGCCGCCACAGCGCCGCCGCGCTGGCCGGGGCGACCGACGTCCTGCGCGACGACGAGGTGTCCGGCGCCATCGAACACGCCGTCATCGAACGCATCCGGCGCATCGAGCTGGCCCCGCTGGCCGGCAAGGCGCTCGCCGTCGCCACCGACGAGGGCCGGCACCGCCCCATGATCGACGCCGCCATCATCGGCGCCATCCGGTTCCTCGACGAGCAGAAGGACCAGCTGCGCGGCCGGTTCGGCAAGGAGTCGCCGTGGTGGGTGCCCGAGCCCATCGACGACCGCATCTTCACCAAGCTCTACAACGGCCTGCGCGCCTTCCTGGTCGAGGTGTCCCGCAACGGCGACCACGCGCTGCGCCACCACCTCGATGGCAAGCTCGCCGAGTTCATCGACCGTCTCCAGACCGACCCGGCCCTGGCGGCCAAGGCGGATGGCTGGCGCGAGGAGCTGCTCGCCCACCCCGCGGTGCGCCAGTGGATCGGCTCCATCTGGGGGGAGCTCAAGCGTGGTCTGGTGGCCCAGAGCGCGGACCCATCCTCGGAGCTGCGCCGCCGGCTCGAGCGAGCCGCCGCCCAGGGAGGCGAGAAGCTGCTCGCCGACCAGGCCCTGCAGGACAAGATCGACGGCTGGCTCGAAGGCGTGGTGCGCTACGTGATCGACGCCGAGGGCCACCAAGTGGCCGAGCTCATCGCCACCACCGTGCAACGGTGGGACCCGATCGAGGCCTCCGAGCGCATCGAGGTGCAGGTCGGACGGGACCTGCAGTTCATCCGCATCAACGGCACCGTCGTCGGCGGGCTCGCCGGGCTCGCCATCCACACCGTCGGCCAGCTGCTCTGAAGGCAGTACCGTCACCGAGATGAGCACCGTCGGACCGTTGCAGTGGGGCGCCACGTTCGCCGCGGTGCAGGCGGAGGGGGCCGCGCTCGGCTCGGACTGGTTCGCGTGGGAACGCGACGGCGAGGCGCCACCCAGCCTCGACGGCAACGGCTTCGCCGTCGACTTCGCCGACGATCTGCGCCTGCTCCGCCAGTTCGGCGCCACCACCGTGCGACTCACCTTCGACTGGTCCCGCGTCGAGGGCGAGCAGGGCAAGGTCGACGGGGCGGTGCTCGATCGCTACCGCGAGGTGCTCGCCGCGGCCGGCGCCGCCGGGCTCGACGTGATCGGGGTGCTGGCCGACGGGCCGCTACCCGGTTGGTTCTCCGTCGACGAGCGCGGCTGGCGGGACCGCCGGGCCCGCACGTACTACTGGCCGCGCCACGTCGAGCGCATCGGCGACGCGCTGGGCGACCTGGTGGCGGGCTGGATCCCGATCATCCGGCCGGTGTCCTTCGCACGGGCATCGTTCGTCACCGCCACCGCACCGCCCGGTACGCGCAGCGTGCAGCGCTTCGTGGAGACGGTGCAGGGCGCCTACCTCGCCTCGGTCGAGGCGTGGCGGGTGCTGCGCGGCGCCCACCCCGTCGCCCTCGGCGTGGAGGGCGCGCCGGTGCGCCAGGGCGAGGCCGGTGCCGAACGCCCGACCAAGCTGTACGACGCGCTGCAATGGGCGTGGGTCGACGGCGTGCGCGACGGCGAGCTGCTGCTGCCCCGCATGGTGCCGCTCACGATCGACGCCATGCGCGACGCGTTCGACGCGCTCGCCCTCACCTTCGACGGTGGTTACGCCGTCGGCGCCGACGGCCGGGTGGCCCGCTACCGCCAGGACGAGGAGCTGCTCGCCACCTTGCACCGCCTCGCCGAGCACGCCGGAGACCGACCGGTATGGCTCGCCGGCCATACCGCGTCGCAGGGTGACCCCAAAGCGGACGCCGAGGCGGTGGAGATCGCCCTGCACGACGTCGACACCGCCCGCTCCGACGGCATCGACGTGCGCCGCTGGTACTGGGAACCCGCCATCGACGGGTACGAGTTCGGCGCCGGCTTCTCGGCGACGCTGGGCCTGTTCGACCGCAACCGGGTGGCCAAGCCGGCCGCCGAGCACCTGCGCGACAACCGACGCCCGCCGGAGCCGACCGCCGAGGACGAACCGGACGGCGACCAACGGGGCGACACCGCGCCGGCCGACGCACCGGCGTGAGCCCCCGGGCGGTCAGCCCCGCCGCACCGACGCGCCGCCGTCGACGGGCAGGGCGACGCCGGTGATGAAGCGGGCCTCCTCGGAGTGCAGGAACAGCGCGGCGGCGGCCACGTCCCACGCCGAGCCCATGCGCCGCCCGAGCGGCACCTGGCGGTCCCGCTCGGCCACGACCTGCTCCCGGGGCGTACCCGCCGCCACCCGCGACTCGATGGCCATCGGCGTGTTCATCAGGCCGGGCAGGATCACGTTGGCCCGGATGTTGTGCGCCGCCTCGCCGGCGGCGAGCTGCTCGGTCAAGGCGATCACCGCCGCCTTCGTCGCCTTGTAGCCGAAGTAGGGGTAGGTGGCCCACGCCGCCATCGACGAGATGTTCACGATCGAGCCGGAGCCCTGGGCCCGCATCACCGGCACCGCGTGCTTGCAGGTCAGCCACATGCCCTTGAGGTTGATGTCCACCAGCCGGTCGAACGCGTCCTCGGTGAGCTCGGTGGGCACCGCGTCCCCCGCCGCCAGGGACATGCCCACGTTGTTGTGCAGGCAGTCGAGGCGGCCGTAGCGATCCACTGCGGTCTGCACCAACGCCCGGCACTGCTCCTCGACGGTGATGTCGGCGACGAAGGTGGAGGCGGTGCCGCCCTCGGCCGCGATCTGCCGCGCCGTGCCCAACGCCCGCTGCTGATCGCTGTCCACGACGAGCACCGAGGCGCCGTGGCGGGCGAGCAGCACCGCGGTCGCCCGCCCGTTGCCGATGGTCTCACCGGGCGTCTGCCCGCCGCCCACCACCACGGCCACCTTGCCCACCAGCCGCGCCGCGGTGGCGGAGAAACCTTCGAACGCTGCGGGGTCCTGCATGCGCGGGACCCTACCGGACGGCTCAGCCGGCGTCGTCGAGCAGCTGGGTCACCAGCGCGGCGATCGGCGATCGCTCGGCCCGCGTCAGGGTGACGTGACCGAACAGCGGGTGTCCCTTCAACGTCTCGACCACCGACACGATGCCGTCGTGGCGGCCGACCCGGAGGTTGTCGCGCTGGGCCACATCGTGGGTGAGCACGACGCGGGAGCCGACCCCGAGACGGCTCAGGGCGGTGAGCAGCACCCGGCGCTCGAGGTTCTGCGCCTCGTCGATGATCACGAACGTGTCGGTCAGGCTGCGGCCCCGGATATGGGTCAGCGGCAGGACCTCGAGCATGCGCCGCGCCGTCACCTCCTCGATGACGGCGGGCCCGGCGATCGCTTCGAGGGCGTCGAAGATGGCCGCCGCCCATGGCGTCATCTTCTCCGACTCGCTGCCCGGCAGGAAGCCGAGCTCCTGGCCGCCCACCGCGAACAACGGCCTGAACACCAGCACGCGCTTGTGGGTGCGCTGTTCCATCACGGCGTCGAGCCCGGCGGCCAGGGCGAGCACGCTCTTGCCGGTGCCTGCGTTGCCCCCCAGGGAGACGATGCCGACCGACGGGTCGGCCAGCAGGTCGATCGCCAGACGCTGCTCGGCACTGCGACCCCGAACGTCGAACAGGGTGCGGTCGGCCCGGATCAGGTGCAACCGTTTGTCGGCGCCGACGCGCGCCAGGGCGGACTGCGAACCCGAGCCGAGGGCGACGCCCGTGTTGCACGGCAGGTCGCGGGCCTCGGTCGGATCGGCGACCCGTTCGGCGAACAGCTCGTCGATCACCGCGGGGGCGACGTCGAGCTCCACGAAGCCGGTCCAACCGTCGTCGTGGGCCAGTTCGTTGCGGTACTCCTCGGCGGCGAGGCCGGCGACCGACGCCTTCAGCCGCAGGGGCAGGTCCTTGGAGACCACGACCACCTCGGCGCCCTCGGCGGCGAGGTTGGCCGCCACCGCGAGGATCCGGTGATCGTTGTTGTCGCTGCGCATCGCCTGGGGCAACCCGCCGAGGTCGGCGTGGTTGAGCTCGACGCGCAGCGTGCCACCGAGCTCGTTCACCGGGGCCGGCACCACCAGCGAACCGGTGCCGATGCGCTGCGACTCCAGGAAGCGCAACGCCTTGCGGGCCGCCCAACCGAGCTCGGGATGGTGCCGTTTGGCCTCCAGCTCGTTGAGCACGACCACCGGCAGGACGACCTCGTGCTCCTCGAAGCGGGTCAACGCCCGCGGGTCGGCCAACAACACCGAGGTGTCCACCACGTAGGTGCGCCGTTCACCTCCCGACCCGATCGATGCGGCGGGTGAGGGGTGTCGAGGATGCAATCGAGGACTCCACCGTGTGTGTGCCGAACGGGCTGTCACGCCCGCTCGGTCCAGCTGATGGAGCGACCGTACCCCTCGGTCCGTCCGACAAACAGGGGTCTCGATGACCGCTCGGTGAACGGCGGATGAAACGTGCCGCCGGGCGCGGTGACGCGCCCGGCGGCTCGATCAGCTCCGGGCCCGGTAGGAGGCGCGCCCGCCGACGGCGTCCTTGTTGAGACGCTTCGACAGGTGCAGGCCCTCGAGCAGGAACTCGACGGCGGAGGCGACCATGCCGGGCGACTCGTCGCCGTCGGTCAGGGCCTGGACCGGGCCGCGCAGGGCGGGCTGCTCGGAGACCAGCCGCACGTAGTCGGCGGAGGACACGTCCTCGCCGGCGTTGGCGACCAGGCCGCTCTCGAAGGAGTCGAGCACGGTGCGGAACACGTCGGGGTTGACCCGGTTCTTGAACACGGTGAGCGTGGCCGACTTGATGAGCCCGTCGACGATCTGCGTCTCGCGACCGTCCTCGAGGGATTCGATCTCCACCTTGCCCATCGTCGATGCGGTGAGCGCATCGAGATCCGACACCCGGGGGACGATCTCGTCCTCGCCGTGGCTGATGCTGCGCCGGGCGGCGTTGGCCACCAACGTCTCCTGGTTGGACACGGTCAGCCGGACCGAGACGCCGGAGCGCTGGTTGACGTTGCCGCTGGCCCGAGCCAGGTGCGACAGCGTGGCCACGACCTCCTTCATGTAGGCCGGCACCCGCACGCTGACCCCGTCCTCGCTGAAGAGGGTGGCCTCCTGGTCCACGATCTCCATCTCGATGTCGATGGTGGGCGGGTAGTGGGTGCGGATCTGCGAACCGAAGCGATCCTTCAGCGGGGTGATGATGCGCCCGCGGTTGGTGTAGTCCTCCGGGTTGGCCGACGCCACCAGGATGATGTCGAGCGGGAGGCGGATCTTGTAGCCGCGCACCTGCACGTCGCGCTCCTCGAGCACGTTCAGCAGGCCGACCTGGATGCGCTCGGCGAGGTCGGGCAGCTCGTTGATGGCGAAGATGCCTCGGTTGGTGCGGGGCACCAGGCCGTAGTGGATGGTCAGCTCGTCGGACAGGTAGCGACCCTCGGCCACCTTGATGGGATCCACCTCACCGATGAGGTCGGCGACCGAGGTGTCCGGGGTGGCGAGCTTCTCGCCGAAGCGGGTGTCCCGGTGCACCCAGTCGATCCGGGTGTCGTCGCCGTGCTCGAGGATGAGGTCACGGGCGTACTTGGACACCGGCTCGTAAGGGTCGTCGTTGATCTCCGAGCCGGCCACGATGGGCATCCACTCATCGAGCAGGTTGACCATCGAGCGGATGAGCCGGGTCTTGGCCTGGCCGCGCTCGCCCAGGAAGACGACATCGTGCCCGGCGAGGATGGCGTTCTCCAGCTTGGGCAGCACCGTTTCCTCGTAGCCCAGGATCCGCGGGAACAGCGGTTCGCCGGCGCGCATCTTGGCAATGGCGTTGCGACGGATCTCGTCCTTCACCGATCGGGAGACCCATCCGGACGCACGAAGCTGACCGAGGGTTGCGGGCTGGGGGTGCGCTGCGCTCGCCATGGGCACACGCTAACCGAGGCGCCCGGGCAATGGCGGGGGAACCGATCGGCGCTGCGGGTCGAGGGCGGACCGGTGCTGCGGTAGCGCATCGGGTTACCGTCCGGTAGGTTCGCCGCCGGACGAACCCGCCCCGACGAAAGGGATCGCATGGCCTTCACGGTGGACCTCGAGAAGTTCCGCTACGACGCAGCACGACGAGCCGGGGTCGACGGCAAGCGGGTGCTGATCACGGGCGCCGGCAAGGACGGCGGGATCGGCCAGGCGTTCGCGCTGTCGGCCGGGCTGAACGGCGCGGCGGCGGTCGGGGTGCACTTCCACCGCTCCTACGAGGACGGGTTCGACCTCGTCGACAAGCTGCGCGGCGAGGGCGTCAACGCCTTCCCGGTGCAGGCCGACGTGACCAACATGGGCGACCTGTGGGCGATGCGCTCCTATGTGATCGACCAGATGGACGGCGCCCCGCCGAACCTGATCATCTGCAACTCGGGTCTCACCGAGCGCGGCTACTCGTTCGGTCGAGCACTGCGAGAGGTCGACAACGAGCCGATCGCGGTGCGTCGGGCGCGTGTCCGCCAGCACTTCATCGACAACCTCGAGGAGTCGCGGCTGGTGCTCGACACCAAGATCGACGGGTTCCTGGCCATGACGCACCTGTGGGCCGGCGAGGCGGTGTACCACAACGAGCCGTTGCGGCTGGTCTACGTCTCCTCCCGGCAGGCCATCGACCCCGGCGCGTCGGTACCCGGGTACGCCATCTCGAACTGGGCGGTGCTGCAGCTGCCGCGGGTGCTCGCGGTCAACCTGGGCAAGGCGTCGGAGCTGGTGTCCTCGCTGTCGGTGCTGTACCCCTTCGTGCGCACCGGCATGACCGACAGCTACGCCGACAACCGCAAGGTGTTCGGCCGGTGGCAGTCGCGCATGCTCGAGACCTACGAGGCCTCCGAAGCGTTCCTGCAACTGCTGGCCCAGCCCGAGCGCGAGACCGACCAGGGCGCCTTCGAGGTCATGGTCGACAGCGCCGGCGACGAGGAGGTGGCCATCACGTGGCGCCAGGTGCACCTCGATGTCCGCGAGGAGACCCTCCCGTGGAGCGCCGGCGAGCCGTTGCGCCGCTGACCGCAGCGATCCACAAACCTTCCGCTGCGTTCCCCGACCCGAAAACAGCCGGAGTCCGTGGCACCCCCCGGCACCACGGACTCCAGCTCTCTCGGGGATCTGTTGCACGTCGGCCCGCAGGCCGACCCGGGTCAGCGGGCGCCCGCGTACCCACCGGTCTGCTGGGCGGAGACCCGGGCGAGCTTCTCGTGCTTCTCCTGCTGGATCAGGAAGCGGGAGGCGAACACCACGCCGCCGAAGAACCCGCCGGTGACCAGCGACGAGAACGCACCCAGACCCAGCCAGTAGGCCAGGCCCGCGTCGGGCGCCACCAGACGGGTGAAGCCCATCACGAAGATGAACATGCCGATCATGCCGACGAGGACGCCGATGCCGGTCGTCTTCACGAACGCCTTGTCCTCTTCTTCCAGCATCTGATCGCCGTCGACGGCGGGTGCGGTGTCCATGGAGCAGACGGTAAGCCGACGCCTGTGTCGGGCGGCACCGCACATCGTCCGCAGTTGACGGGCCGACAGGTCCCGGCGGGGTCGGGACCTTCGACTCTGGCCGCGCCGCCGGGCCGCTGCGCCGCCGGGCCGGGTCACCCCAGGCTGCGAGCGCGCAGCTTGCGCATGCCGCGCAGCCAGCGATCGGTGTCGGTCGCCTTGCGCACCATGTAGTCGGCCACCTCGGGATGGGGCAGGACGAAGAAGCGCTCCTGCTCGATGGCCTCGAGCACCGCGTCGGCCACCTCGTCGGGTTCCTTGATCCCGTCGGTGGCGCCGTCGCCGAGCTGGCGGGGGGCCATGGCGGTGTTGACGCCCTGCGGGCAGAGCACCGACACGCGGATGCCGTCGTCGCCGTAGGTGATCGCCTCGTACTCGGCGAGCTTGATGCACGCCGACTTGGTCACGCTGTACGCCGCGGTCCCCACCGCCATCAGCAGCCCGGCCGCGGCTGCGGTGTGGAACAGGTAGCCCTCGCCGCGGGCGACCATCGAGGGCACCACGGCGCGCGCTGCGTACACGTGGGACATGACGTGCAGCTCCCACTGCTGCTGCCAGGCCTCGTTGGACGCCTCGATGCCGCCCTCGGCCCCGCCGGAGCCGGCGTTCGAGCAGAACAGGTCGATGGGGCCGAAGCGCTGCAGCACGTCCTCGACCAACGCGATGACGGCCGACTCGTCGGTGACATCGAGCCCGACACCCACGCCCGCGGCACCCAGCCCGAGGGTGGCGGCGGCCGCTCGGGCGGCCGTCTCGTCGCGGTCGGCCAGCACGACGGCGCGGGCGCCGGCCCCGGCGAAGCGGCGGCCCATGGCGGCGCCGATGCCGCCCCCGCCGCCGGTGATGATGACAACCCGATCGTTCAGCTGCATGGACCGAACCTAGAGCCTGCTCACCGACCCGCGCCGAGCACACGGAGAGCACTCGAAGAGGATGAAAGGCATCGATAGCCTCGGTGGGATCCGGGGTGGCCGAGGGCGGCACCGCTGCGGGCGCGGTGGGTTCGCCGGATCACGAGCGCACGAAGTACGGTCAGGCCTGCAACAACCTGCCTATGGCCGACGTTCTCCGGGAGGATTCGGGTGGCAACGACGACACCGCTGCGTGGCACCAACACGAGTGCGCGCGGGCTGGTCCGTCCGACCTTCAAGCAGCCGCGCAAACGGTTGCCCTACCCGCTCGGTCTCTACCAGACCGCAGTGGGCAAGAAGTGGGTCATGGGCGTCACCGGCATCATGATCATGGGGTTCGTGCTGGTCCACATGATCGGCAACCTGCACATGTACGAGGGCCCGGAGCGCTTCAACGAGTACGGCGAAGCGCTGCGCGACCTCGGCGGCCACCTCATCCCCCGCACCTACGCCCTGTGGGGCATGCGCTTCGGCCTGATCGCCGCCTTCGCGCTGCACATCCACTCGGCGGCGACGTTGACGATCATGAACCGCCAGTCGCGGCCGTACAACTACCAGTCGGCCCGCTCCTACTCGGCGGCCAACTTCGCCTCCCGCTCCATGCGGGCCACCGGCATCATCATCCTGCTCTACATCGTCTTCCACCTGGCCGATCTCACCTGGGGCTGGATCCTCGGCGACGACTACATCCGGGGTGACGTCTACAACAACGTCACGAGAAGCCTTTCCAACGTGCCGGTGGCCATCATCTACATCGTGGCCAACATCGCCGTCGCGGTGCACCTGTACCACGGGGCCTGGAGCATGTTCCAGAGCCTCGGCTGGAACAACCCCAAGTTCAACCAGGCCCGCCGGGCGTTCGCATCGACGATCGCCGGCGTGATCCTCATCGGGAACCTCAGCTTCCCGATCATGAACCTGGCCGGCGTCGTCAGCCAGGACAACCGCGAGCACCCGTGCCACGTCCACAACGGCCAGGAAACCGACATCTGCCTGGGAGAGAACAACTGATGAGCTCCATCGGCTACCTCGACGGCAAGGTCCCGCCGGGACCGATCCACGAGAAGTGGACCAACCACAAGTTCAACGTGAAGCTGGTCAACCCGGCCAACAAGCGCCGCTACGACATCATCGTCGTCGGCACCGGGCTCGCCGGCGCCTCGGCCGCGGCGTCGCTCGGCGAGCTCGGCTACAACGTCAAGGTCTTCACCTTCCACGACTCGCCCCGCCGGGCCCACTCGATCGCCGCGCAGGGTGGCATCAACGCCGCCAAGAACTACAAGAACGACGGCGACTCGGTCTACCGCCTGTTCTACGACACGGTGAAGGGCGGGGACTTCCGGGCCCGCGAGGGCAACGTGTACCGCCTCGCCGAGGTGTCGGTCGACATCATCGACCAGTGCGCCGGCCAGGGTGTGCCCTTCGCCCGCGAGTACTCGGGCCTGCTCGACAACCGCTCCTTCGGCGGCGCGCAGGTCTCGCGGACCTTCTACGCCCGGGGTCAGACCGGTCAGCAGCTGTTGCTGGGCGCCTACCAGGCCCTCGCCCGTCAGATCCGCGTCGGCTCGTGCACGCTCTACAACCGCACCGAGATGCTCGATCTCGTCGTCAAGGACGGCGCCGCCCGCGGCATCGTCGTGCGGGACCTGCTCACCGGCGAGGTGACCTCGCACTCGGCGCACGCCGTGGTCCTCGCCACCGGCGGCTACGGCAACGTGTTCTTCCTGTCGACCAACGCCAAGTTCTCCAACACCACGGCGGCGTGGCGGGCGCACAAGCGCGGCGCCCTGTTCGCCAACCCGTGCTACACGCAGATCCACCCGACCTGCATCCCCGCCAGCGACGACTTCCAGTCGAAGCTGACGCTGATGTCGGAGTCCCTGCGCAACGACGGCCGCATCTGGGTCCCGAAGAACCCGGGCGACACCCGCACCCCGGACCAGATCCCCGAGGCGGACCGGGACTACTACCTCGAACGCCGCTACCCCGCCTTCGGCAACCTGGTGCCGCGCGACGT
>JADLEF010000189.1 GCA_020846295.1 Acidimicrobiales bacterium | reverse complement strand
GCGCTCGAGCGTCCTCGCCCTGGGACCGGCGGCGCTGCTGGCGCTCACCCCCCCCGCCGTCGTGGCCGGGCTCGACGCGGACCTGCCGCGGCTGGTGCTGGCGCTGGTCGCCGCGGCGGCGGTGGCGGTGCTGTCGGTGCGGGCCCGGCGGGCGGCGCCGTTCTACGTCGCCTGCGCCGTGCTCGCCTGGTCGATGGTGGGCCAGCTGGAGAACTGGTCGGCCTACGTGCCCCGCTGGGCGGTGCTGGCCGTGCTCGGCGCCGCCCTGCTGGCCGCCGGCGTGGGCTTCGAGGTGAGCCGCCGCCTCGCCCGGTCCACGCTGCAGTTCCTCCGCTCGCTGCACTGAGCCGCAGCGAACCCCGTTGAGCGCCGGCTGGCCGCTGGCCATGCCGATCGGTATGCACAGCCGACCGTCGACCTGGACCATACCGGCCGGTCTGTTCGGGGCGCGCCCATGGTTGCCCAGCTCGCCGTCCCGGCCACGCCGCCGCCGTTCATCGCCCTCGAGCACGTCACCAAGCGCTTCGGCGTCACCGCCTCGCTGCACGACCTCACCCTCGACGATCCGGACGAGCTGCCGGAGCAGGTGGCCATCACGACGGTGACCCTCGCGGAGCTGTCCGCCGGACCTCATCTCACTGACGACGCGCTCGAGCGCGCCCGGAGGCTGCAACTCCTCCAACGTGTCGAGTCGGAGCTCGATCCGATCCCCTTCGAGGTGGAGCGGCGAGGATCTTCGGCCGTCTGAGCGCAGCGGTGCGCGCAACCGGCCGCACGCCGAGGCGCCGGATCGCCGACCTGATGATCGCGGCCACCGCCAGCGCGCACGGGCTGCCACTGTGCACCACGAACATCGACGGCTTCCGAGGGCTGTCCGAGATCGTCGAGGTCGTCGCCGTCACGCGACCACCCGAAACCGGACCGTGAACCCGCCTTCGGGGCGGACGGTGAGCGGTGACGGGGCATCGCGTCGGGAGCGCAACGGCGGCCGCCCCAGCACGGCTCACCCAATGCTGGGGCGGAGGTCCTCGCCGAGCCAGCGGGTGTAGGCCCGCAGCTCCTCGGGGTCGGGCAGCGGCACCGGGTGGGGCACGACGATGCTGGCCTCGGGCACGGCGGCGAGCGCGGCCCGCAGCTGGGCGGCGACGTCGTCGGTGGTGCCCGAGAACGAGAAGCTGGCCGCCACCTCGTCGTCGAGGAAGTCCACCAGGGCGCCGGCGGCCACCAGGTCGTCGGCGTGGTGGAAGTCGGGCCAGATGCGCCGCTTCAGCTCTTCCACCGGCGTGCCCCGCCATTCGAGCCCCGCTTGGGTGTACAGGGCGGGGGAGTACTCGTAGAAGCCGGCGGCCATGGACCGGGTGATGGCGCGCACCTCGGCCGGGGCCTGGCTGCGCACGGTGTGCACGATGAGCCCGATGCCCACCTCGCCGGGATCGCGGCCCGCCTCGGCCGCGCCGGCGTGCACCTGGTCGATGGCGGTGCGCAGGTTGGTCGGGTGCGTGCCGACCCGCAGGAACACGCCGTCGGCCACCCGGCCGGCCATGCGCAGCGTGCGGGGCCCACCGGCGGCCACCCACACCGGCACCGGGCGGGCGTGGCGCAACCACGCCGGCGCGGCGGCGCCCACCTCGAGCCGGCCGCCGGCCAGCAGGGCCCGGGCGTCGGCGGTGGCCCGCTCCAGCTGCGCCACGGTGGCGGGGCGCAGCCCGAGCCAGCGCACGGCGGTGTCACCGATGCCGTAGACCAGCATGGCCCGCCCGCCGGACACCTCGTCCACCGTGGCGATCGAGCCGGCCGCCACCGCCGCCGGCCGCAGCGCCGGCGTTTCCAGCAGCGGGGCCAGGCCGATGGTGCGCGTCCGCGCCGCGGCGGCGGCCATGAACACGTAGGGGTCGCCCACCGCCAGCGGGTTGACCGGCAGGAAGGCGTGGCCGATGCCGAGCGCCTCGGCCTCGACCACACCGTCGGCGAAGCTCGCCGCCGTCCGCCAGTCCCACCGGTTCAACCCGAGCTCGAAGGCCATGTGCGCTCCCCCTCCGCGTCGAGGCGAAACCTAGCTCGACCTACCGGTCGGTACGGCCGCGCTCCTGCCGGCGCCCGGGTGCCCGGGGTGCCGGCTCAGGCGCAGCGGGCGGCGGCGGCGTCCCAGGCGCAGTTGGGGGTCTGGGCGGCGAGCTGCAGCAGCCCGTCCTGCTTCCAGGTCTGCTCGGCCGAGCTCCAGGTGGCGATGTCGGATCCCTCGAGCATGAACGCGTCGGCGTTGCCGTTCATCTGCACCTTGAGCCCGCCCAGCAGCATGGGGTGGGTCATGTCGATCGTGCGCATGGCCAGCAGCAGGTTGGCCCGGGTGAGGCCGCCATCGAGCTCGTCGGCGATGTGCACCGCCTGGGCCAGGATCCAGCTGTAGTACAGCCCCAGGTTGAACGACGGGCCCAGCTCGAAGCCGGCGTCGCTGATCCAGGTGCGCGCCTCGACCACGAACGGATCGTCGTCGTAGGCGGCGATGGTGACGTCCTTCAGCCCGCCGCCGATCGCCCACCAGCCGTCGGGCTGGTCGCCCAGCTTGGTCACCGGCGTGGTCGCCTTGCAGGCGGAGCTGAGGAACGTGTACGGCACCGCTTCCTTCATGCCGTTCTCGGCGGCGGCGGCGATCATCTGCGAGCACGACGAGCCGGTCGTCATGGCGATGAACACCTGCGGCTCCTCGGCCGCGAGCGTGGTCATCTCGTCGGTCAGCACCGCGGCGGTCGGCTCGAAGGTCTCCGACACGTACTCGATGTCGTCCTTGTGGGCCGAGGTGGCCAGGTAGGACTCCAGGGCGGCGTGGTAGGAGGCGCCGAAGTCGTTGTTCATGCGCAGCGCCGCCACCTTGATCGTGCCGCCGAACTCGTCGAGGTGCTCCTCGATGAACGTGCCCCACATCACCGCCTCGGTGGCGTAGGAGATCGAGCTGGTGGTG
>JADLEF010000188.1 GCA_020846295.1 Acidimicrobiales bacterium | reverse complement strand
TGTACGCCGACGAGCAGCCGCTCAAGGGCGCCCGCATCACCGGCTCGCTGCACATGACCATCCAGACCGCCGTGCTGATCGAGACGCTGGTCGTGCTCGGCGCCGACGTGCGCTGGTGCTCCTGCAACATCTTCTCCACCCAGGACCACGCCGCCGCGGCGGTCGTCGTCGGGCCGAACGGCACGGTCGACGATCTGCGGGGCACCCCCGTCTACGCCTGGAAGGGCGAGACGCTGGAGGAGTACTGGTGGTGCACCGAGAAGGTCGTCAACTGGCCGGACGGCAAGGGCCCCAACCTCATCCTCGACGACGGTGGCGACGCCACCATGCTGGTGCACAAGGGCACCGAGTACGAGGCCGCCGGCGCGGTGCCGGCCGACGCCGAGGACGACCCCGAGGAGTGGACGGTCATCCTCAACCTGCTGCGCCGCTCGCTGGCCGAGGACCCGCAGCGCTACACCCGCATCGGCAAGGACGTCCGCGGCGTGTCCGAGGAGACCACCACCGGCGTGCACCGCCTCTACCAGATGCAGGAGGCGGGCACGCTGCTCTTCCCCGGCATCAACGTGAACGACTCGGTGACCAAGTCGAAGTTCGACAACAAGTACGGCTGCCGGCACAGCCTCATCGACGGCATCAACCGGGGCACCGACGTCATGATCGGCGGCAAGGTGTGCGTCGTCATGGGCTACGGCGACGTGGGCAAGGGCTGTGCCGAGTCGCTGCGCGGCCAGGGCGGCCGGGTCATCATCACCGAGATCGACCCGATCTGCGCGCTGCAGGCGGCGATGGACGGCTACGAGGTCAACACGTTGGAGAACGTGTTGGACAAGGCCGACATCTTCATCACCACGACCGGCAACAAGGACATCATCATGGCCGAGCACATGGGCCGGATGAAGCACGGGTCCATCGTCGGCAACATCGGCCACTTCGACAACGAGATCGACATGGCCGGCCTCAACCGCCTGTCGGACGTGCAGCGGGTCAACATCAAGCCGCAGGTGGACGAGTACGTGTTCCCCGATGGTCACTCGGTGATCATCCTGTCGGAGGGCCGCCTGCTGAACCTGGGCAACGCCACCGGCCACCCGAGCTTCGTGATGTCGGCCAGCTTCTCCAACCAGGTGCTGGCCCAGATCGAGTTGCACCGCAACGCCGAGAGCTACGGCAAGGGCGTGTTCACCCTGCCCAAGCAGCTCGACGAGATGGTGGCCCGCTTCCACCTCGACGCGCTCGGCGTGAAGCTGACCAAGCTCACCCCGCAGCAGGCCGAGTACCTCGGCATCCCGGTGGACGGCCCGTACAAGCCCGAGCACTACCGCTACTGACGGCACCGGGCGCCGCCGCCGTACCGTCAGGTATGTGCGGCCGGTTCCCGGCCGCCCGCCGGTAGCCTGCCGGTGGATCGACAACGGTTTCGGCGAGGGGTCGGCTCCTACGGGGGCCGGCCCTTCGCCGTTGCCGCGATGCGCCCCGGCGGGCGGCATCGTGCCGCTCAGTCGAGCGGGACGATGATCCGTTCCTTCATCACGAAGAACGGGAGGTCCCGGCCCGCGTCGGCGAGGAAGTTGGCTTCGTCGGCCCGGGTGGCGGCCAGCTCGGGGCTCGACGCCGAGGCCCGCATCTCCTCCTTGGACCGGAACCAGGTGACCGCGGCGCCGTCCCACTCGGGGGTGCCGCGGTCGTAGAAGCGGCGGCGCACGTGGTTCTGCACGTAGCGCACGATGGCCCCGTTGCGCGCCGCCAGCGGCCCGTGGACCTCACGCCAGTAGGCCTGGAACTCGTCGACGGGCATGTCCGGCCTGCGCTTGACGAGCGTCACGAACTTGAAGCCGTCGGCGGGCTCCGTGCCGTCCACGATGACGTGCTCGTCGACGAGCATCTCGTGGCGGGTGCTCATGTCCATCAGGTTCGGCTCGTCGGCCATCAGCGCCGCGTACTGCTCGGTGTGCACCAGTGCCCGCATGGCATCGGTGTTCTCGAACCAGGTCTCGGCCAGCCCGTCGTAGCGGGCCTCCGTCCGGCCGGGGACCACCGGGTTCTGGCGGTAGTGGCGCAGGCCCGGCAGCTGCACGGCCAGGTCCCGGTGGGTGCTCTGCCAGTACCGGTCGAACTGCTCGAGGGTGAGGCCCGGCCGGCGCTTGAACCACGTCATCGACTTGATCATGTGTCCCCCTTTGTGATCGCCCGGCACCCTACGCGCAGCGCAGGGCAGTAGAACGGTAGGGATCCGCCGATGACCGTCGACCCGCCACTGCCCCCGATGACCGCCACCCCCGCCCGCGCCGCGGTCCCGACCGACGAGCGCGCTCGCCTGGTGCACAGCGCGGAGGCCCTGCGGGACCGGCTGGCGGCGGCGGCGTTCCCGCTGCCGGTCGCGGGGCGGGAGGAGGCCGCCGCCACCGCGGAGGCCGCCGTCCGCCAGCTCGACGCCTACGTCATCGCCCGCCTGGCCGACCTCGACGCGCCGGCGCTCATCGTGGTCGGCGGGTCGACCGGGGCCGGCAAGTCGACGCTGGTCAACAGCCTGCTCGGCGCGGTGGTGACCCGGCCGGGTGTGTTGCGGCCCACCACCCGGGCGCCGGTGCTGGTGCACCACCCGAGCGAGGCGGAGCGCTTTGCGGGGGACCGGGTGCTGCCCGGCCTGGCCCGCATCTCCGGCGGCCACTCCGACAGCGTCAGCGAGCTGGAGCTCGTCGCCCTGGACAGCCTGCCGCCCACCGTGGCGCTGCTCGACACGCCGGACATCGACTCGGTGGTCGACGCCAACCGTGAGCTGGCCGGTCACCTGCTCGCCGCCGCCGACCTGTGGGTGTTCGTCACCACCGCCGCCCGCTACGCCGACGCGGTCCCGTGGAGCTTCCTGCACGACGCCCGGCAGCGGGGCGTGGCCCTGGTGGTGGTGCTGAACCGGGTGCCGCCCGGCGCGCTGGAGCAGATCACCACCCATCTCGGCGCGCTGCTGGCCGAGCACGGCCTGACCGGCACCCGCATCTTCGGCATCGAGGAGCAGCCGCTGCGCGATGCCATGGTGGGCGAGGAGGCGATCGCGCCGCTGCGGGCGTGGCTGCGCGAGGTCGCCACCGATCACCAGGTGCGCACCGCGCTGGTCCGCCAGACCCTGCGCGGCACGGTCACGGAGCTGGTGGCGCGGGCCGAGCGGGTGGCCGCCGGGCTGGACGCCCAGCGCCGCGAAGAGGACCAGCTGCTCCGCGTGGTGCAGGAACGCTACGCGGCGGCGGCGGCCGCGGTGACGGGCGACATCCGCGAGGGGGCGCTCATCCGGGGCGAGGTCCTCGCCCGCTGGCAGGACCTCATCGGCGCCGGGGACCTCGGCCGGATGCTGCAGTCCACGCTGGGGCGCCTGCGCGACAAGCTCGGCTCGATGTTCAGCGGACGGCCCGCCGCCTCCGATCAGCTGCACCACGCCGTCGAGTCCGCCACCGAGCTGGTGGTGCGGGCCCGGGCCGACGAGGCGGCTGCGGCGGTGGCCGCCCGCTGGGCCGACGATCCGGCCGGTCAGGCGCTGCTCGACGGCGCGCCCGCCGCGGTGGACCGGGCCAGTCCCGAGCTCGGCGAGCGCGCCGGGCGGCTGGTGCGCGACTGGCAGGCGGCGCTGGTGCAGAACCTGCGGGACAAGGGCGCCGGCAAGCGTTCCGCGGCCCGGGCGCTGTCCTACGGCGTGAACGGGCTCGCCCTCGTCGTCATGATGGCCGTGTTCGCCTCCACCGGCGGGCTCACCGGCACCGAGGCGATCATCGCCGGCGGGTCGAGCACGGTCGGGGCCAAGCTCCTCGAGGCGCTGCTCGGCGACCAGGTCATCCGCCGCCTGGTGGAGGACGCCCGGACCGACCTGGACCGTCGGGTCGCCGAGCTGATGGGGTTCGAGGCGCAGCGCTTCGAGCGGCTGGTCCGTCCCACCGACGGGGGTGGGCAGCCGGGCGGGGCCGACCCGGCCGCGGCGTTGCGGGCCGCCGCCGAGGAGCTGCAGCGGCGCATGGGGAGCGACAGGTGAGCGGCACCGACGCGGCCCGCGCCGAGCTGGAGTCGCGCCTGGGTCGGCTGGCCGCGGTGGCCGAGCTGGCCCGCGGGCGCCTGCCCGACGAGCTCGTGGCGCGGGTGGACGTGGTCGGTGAGCGGGCCGGCGCCCGGCTCGGTCACGGCACCACCCGCACCGTGGTGGCGTTGTGCGGCGCCACGGGCAGCGGCAAGTCCTCGGTGTTCAACGCGCTGGTCGGCCGGCCGCTGGCGGCGGTGGCGGTCACCCGGCCGACGACCGCTTCGACCGAGGCGGCGGTGTTCGACGACGGGACCGCGCCGCTGCTCGACTGGCTGCAGGTCGCCCGCCGCCACCGCCTGGACCCGCCCGACCCGACCGTGGCGGACCAGTTCAGCGATCTGGTGCTGCTCGACCTGCCCGACCACGACTCCACCGCCGCCGCCCACCGCGCCGAGGTGGAGCGGCTGGCCGAGGTGGTCGACCTGTTCGTGTGGATCGTCGACCCGCAGAAGTACGCCGACGCGGCCCTGCACCACGACTTCCTCGCCCGTTACGCCGGCCACCGCGGCGTCACCCTCGTGGTGATGAACCAGGCCGACCGGCTCGCGCCCGACGAGCGGCAGCAGTGCCTGGCCCACCTCGACCGGCTCCTCGCCGACGACGGGCTGAGCGGCGTGCGCACCTTCGCCGTGTCGGCGCTGACCGGTGAGGGGATCGACGCGTTGCGCCGCGAGCTCGCGGCGCGGGTGAGCGAGCATCGCGCCGCCCTGGCCCGCCTGGTGGCCGACGTGGACTGGCTGGCCACCGACCTCGCCGCCGCGGTGGGCGACGTGGTGCCCGACGGCGTCGAGGAGCGCCACCGCGCCGCCCTGGCGCTCGCCCTGGGCCGTGCCGCGGGAGCCGAGGGTGTGGCCCGGGCGGTTGCCGCCGCCCACGAGCGCAACGCGGCGCTGGCCGGCGGCTGGCCGGTGACCCGCTGGGTCCGGCGGCTGCGGCCGGATCCGCTGCGCCGGCTGGGCCTCCGGCGCGGTGAGCGTCCCACCGGTGAGCGTCCCACCGGCGGGCAGGCCGCCGAGCCGGTCACGGTCGGTCGGACCAACCTGCCCGCGCCGAGCGGGGCGACCGCGGCGGCGGTCGGGGCGGCGGTGCGCGACCTCGTCGACACCGCCGCCGAGGGGCTGCCCGGCCACCTTCGCCGGCGGGTGACGGCCGCCGCGCGCTCACGCGAGGCGGACGTGGCCGACGCCCTCGATCGGGCGGTCGGCACCGCCGAGCTGCCGATGTCGGCGCCGGCCTCGTGGGCTGCGCTGCGGGCGGTGCAGACGGTGCTGGCCGGGGCGATGGCCGTCGGGCTGGGCTGGCTGGCGGTGCTGTTCGTGGTCGGCTGGTTCCAGTTGCCGGAGCTGCCCACCCCCAAGGTCGGGGCGTTGCCGCTGCCGACCTTGCTGGCCATCGTGGGCGCCGCCGCCGGGTTGCTCATCGCCACGCTGAACCGGAACCTGGCCCGCCGTGGCGGCCGCCGTCGCTACCGGCGCACCGTGGCCGAGCTGTCCGAGGCGGCCGGTCGGGTGGGCGACGAGCTGATCGTCGCGCCCGTCACCGCGGAGCTGGTCTCCATCGCCGAGCTGCACCGCGCGGTGCGCCGGCTGCAGCGCCGCTGAGCGGCCCCGTTAACCTTCGCGGCCATGGGGAACGCCATTGACGCCTACGCCGCCCGCCGCCTCGGGGACCTGCCCGCCGCCGCCGCCCGCCGATGGGGCGCACGGGAGGCGGTGGCCCACGGCGAGCGCCGCTGGACCCACGCCGCCTTCGCCGAGGAGGTCGACCGGGTGGCGAAGGGGCTCATCGGCCTCGGGGTCGACCCGGGCGACAAGGTCGGCCTGTGGATGACGAACCGGGCCGAGTGGCTCTTCACCCTGTTCGCGGTGGCCAAGGTCGGCGCGGTGCTCGTCCCGCTCAACACCCGCTACCGGGCGGAGGACGTCGCCTACACCGTCGAGCAGTCCGACACGACCACGCTCATCATCAACGACCGCTCCGGCCCGGTGGACTACAGCGCCATGGTGCGGGAGAACCTGGCGACCTGGACCAAGCTCAAGCGGCTCGTCGTCCTCGGTGACGACCGGCCCGACGGGGCGCTCTCCTGGGAGGACCTGCTCGCCGCCGGTGCCGCTACCGGCGACGAGACGCTCGCCGCCCGGGCCGATGCCGTGCGCGCCGAGGATCCGGTGATCATCATCTACACGTCGGGCACCACCAGCGCCCCGAAGGGCGCCGTCCACAGCCACGCCTTCATCCGCAACGTGGCCGAGCGGGCCCAGATGCACGGCGTCACCTGCACCGACGTGCACGCCGGCTACCTGCCGCTGTTCCACGCGTTCGGCTTCACCGAGGTGGCCCTCTACACCGTGCTGACCGGCTCCCGGCAGATCGTGTTCGAGACCTTCGACGCCGAGGAGATCCTCGACGTGGCCGAGCGCGAGGGCATCTCCATGTTCCACGGGTTCGACACCCATTGGTCGGACTTCCTGCGGGCCCAGCGCCGCAAGCCGCGCGCCCTGCAGCTGCGCATGGGCACCCTCGCCGCCGGTCAGGAGTCCACCACCCCGATCGCGCATCAGGTGCAGGACGAGCTGTGCCCCACCGTGTCGGGCTGGGGGATGAGCGAGGTGTGGACGGCGCTGGTGGCGAGCCATGTCACCGCCACCCGGGAGCAGCGCTGCGAGGCGTCGGGCTACCCGATGCTCGACGTGGAGCTGCGCGTCGTGGACCCCGTCACCGGTGAGGACCTCCCGGCCGGCACGCCCGGCGAGCTGCTGTGCCGCAGCTACACCACGATGCTCGGCTACTACAACAAGCCGGAGGCCACCGCCGAGACGATCGACGAGGATGGCTGGCTGCACTCCGGCGATCTCGCCCGGTTGCGGCCCGACGGCCACGTCGTGTTCATGGGCCGGCTCAAGGACATGCTCAAGGTGGGCGGCGAGAACGTCGCCCCCGCCGAGATCGAGGGCAGGCTGCGCGAGCTCCCCGGCATCGTGGACGTGGCGGTCGTCGGCCTGCACGACGATCGGCTCGGGGAGGTCCCCGTCGGATACGTGCTGCGCGAGCCCGGCGCCGAGCTCGATGCCGATGAGCTGGTCAGCCACCTGAAGGGGCGCGTCGCCAGCTTCAAGGTCCCCCGCGGCCTCAAGATCGTGGACGCGCTGCCCATGACGCCGACCGGCAAGGTGCGCAAGGTCGAGCTGCGCGAACAGGCCAAGGAGGACTTCGCCTGACCGGCGCCGGGTGGCCGGGTGGCCGGGTGCGCGGTCACCCCAGCGCGTCGAGCACCGCCGCCTTGCGCTGCACGAAGTCGCCGGCGGTGACCAGTCGCCCCGGCCGAGGGTGCTCGTAGGGGGAGTCGACCCGGGCTACCACGGTGGCCGGGCGGGGGGAGAACACGAGCACCTCGTCGGCCAGGAGCAGCGCCTCGTCCACGTCGTGGGTGACGAGCACGACGGTGCGGCGCGACGTGCCGGGGTCGGGACTGTGGCTGTGGCTGTGGCTGTGGCCGGATCCGGGTTCGCTCAGGATCGTGTCGAGCCAGCCCTGCAGGTCGCGGCGGGTCAGCGCATCGAGCGCGCCGAACGGTTCGTCGAGCAGCAGCACGTCGAGGTCGGCCACGAACGTCCGGAGCAGGGCCAGCCGCTGGCGCATCCCGCCGGAGAGCTGGTGCGGCCAGGACCGCTCGAACCCGGCCAGCCCGAAGCGCTCGAACAGCGACCGGGCGCGTGCCCTGGCCTCCTTGCGCTGCAGGCCCCGCGCCTCGGCGCCGACGGTGGCGTTGTCCAACGCCCGCCGCCACGGCAGCAGCAGGTCGCGCTGCGCCATGAACGCAGCCCGTCCCGGCGCCGCGGGGAGGCCGCCGATGCGGGCAACGCCGGGCTGCAGCAGACCGGCGAGCACCCGCAGCACGGTGGACTTGCCGCACCCGCTGGGGCCGACGACGGCGCAGAACCGACCCCGCTCGACCCGCAGCGTCACGTCGCGGACGACCTCGAGCGGACCGAAGTGGACGTTCAGCCGCTCCAGCTCGATCATCCCGGCAGGAACCGGTCGGTGAACGCGGTGCGCTCGTCGACGTCGGCGCCGAGCAGGTCGTTGTCCTTGAGGAACCCGGCGAAGCCCGCCCACACCGCAGGGTCCTGCGCGCCCCACGGCCGGTTGGCGTCGCCGTAGCGATCGGCCAGGTAGGCGGCGGACAGCTCGACGAGGGTCGCGTCGAGCTCGGGTGCGGCGGCGAGCAGGGCCTTCGCGGCGCCGTCGGGGTCGGTGCGGGCGTCCTCGTAGCCCCGGGCGGTGGCGGCGAGGAACGAGCGCACCAGCTCGGGGGCCTCCCCGATGAGCTGCTCGGAGGTGGCGAGCAGCGGGGTGTACCAGTCGGGCAGGCAGCCGGCGCGGCCGAGCGACGAGTAGAACGGGATGGTGGTGACGTCCATGCCGAGCACGTCGCGCAGGCGGATCACGTCCCAGCCGTCGAACACCCAGACCGCGTCGTAGTCGCCCTGTTCGAACCCTTGGTTGTAGTCGACGTTGCCGATCTCGACGTAGGTGACCTTCGACGGGTCGCCGCCGTCGCAGGCGACGAGCGTGTCGAGCAGCGCCTTCTCCAACTCGCCGCCGAACCCTCCGTACGTCTTGCCCTCGAGGTCCTTGGCCGTGGTCACGCCGCGGTCGGCGGGGATCACCAGCGACGATGTGTTGTGGGCCAGGATGGCGGCGACGGAGACCACCTCGGCGCCCTGCTCACGGGCGGGTAGCAGCTGCTCGGCGGTGGACACCGCGAACTCGGCGTTGCCTGCGGCGAGCTGGGGCAGGCCGCCGTCGGGGCTCGGTTCGATGATGGTGACGTCGAGGCCGGCGTCGCGGTAGTAGCCCTCGGCGCGGGCGAGGTAGAACCCGCTGTGGTTCGTGTTGGGCGTCCAGTCCAGGATCAGGGTGACATCCCGGGCATCGTCAACGCCGTCGCCGCCGCCGTCGCCTCCACAGGCGGCGGCCAGCGGGCCGAGCAGCAGCACGCCGAGGGCGGGGCACAGGAACTTGCGCATCAGGTACTCCGATCCGAGCGGCGCTGCCACGGGCAGAACACGTGGGCCAGCACCGATACCAACGAGAACAACGCGACCGACAGCAGCGCGATGACGATGACGCCGACGAACACCTGGTCGTAGCGGAACGCCCGCTGCGACCGGCTGAGGTACAGCCCGAGGCCGCGCTGGGCGCCGATCGTCTCGCCGATGACGGCGCCGGCGACGGCGTAGGTGAGCGAGATGCGCAGGCCCGAGAACAGCCCGGGCAGGGCGGCGGGGATCATCACCATGCGCAGCAGTACGGCGCGGCCGGCGCCGAAGCTGCGCACCAGCTCGACCAGCTCTGGGTCCACGCCCTGCAGCCCACCGGCGGTGGACACCGCCACCGGGAAGAACACCACGAGGGCGACCACGATGATCTTGGGGGCGAGCCCGAACCCGGCCCACAGCACCAGCAGCGGGGCGAGCACCTGCACCGGCACGGTCTGGCTCACCACCAGCAACGGTTGCAGCACCCGGCGGGCCAGCGGCCAGGAGGAGACGATCACCGCGGACAGGACGCCGGCAACGACCCCGACGCCCACCCCCAGCGCGGTCGCGGTGAGGGTGGCGGCGAGGTGGTCGGGCAGCAGGTGAGCGGTGTCGAGGAAGGCGCGCCAGATCTTGGAGGGGGCGGGCAGCACCGGGTTGCGGCTCTGGGAGCGGCGGGCCCACAGCTCCCATGCCAGCACCAGCGCGGTGACGAACAGGGCGGGCGGCCCGGCCTCCCGTGCCAGGCGGCGCATCAACGGAACTTGTCGGTGAGCGACGCCATCGTGGTGGCGCGGTCGACCCGCTGTGCCACCTTGATGACGCTCACCACGCCGTCCGCTCCCGCCTCGAGGGTGGCCTCGTGCGCTCGGCGCACCACGGCCCACACCTCGTCGGGTTCGCCCTCGACCGAGGTGCCCAAGGGGCCGACCTCGTAGCGCAGACCCGATGCCGTGATGACGGCGATGGCCGCCTCCACGTGGGCGTAGGGGACATCCGCCGTGCCCGATGGGGACGGCAGCACCTGGAGTTCGACGATCATCCTGCGTTCCCTCCGCTCGTGTGAACGAGATCAGGTTCCTGGGGTTTCTTCTCAGCCCCGGACGGGACACCCCCAGCAGGTGCTGGCGAAGGTAGCAGACCGCGACGCACGAACGTCCAGTCCGCCGTCGGGCGGCCCGGCGGCGAACATACCGCTCGGTATGGGGGCCGGTCGGCGACGACGACGTGCCCTCGCCTCACGTCGAATCGCCGGCGATTCGGCGTGACGACCTCGCCGTCGGTCACTCTGCGTGGCGGATCATCCGGGGGTGATGGCGGAGGGTGCCGGTCGGTCTGTCGGCGGCCTGGGCCGCGCGGCGGCCGGGCCGCTGTCGCAGCGTCGATAGCCTCCAGCGCCGTGAGCACCATTCCGCCGACCATCGAATGGGCGGGCGACCGCATCCGCCTCATCGACCAGCGCCTTCTGCCCGCCGAACTGCGCATCGTCGAGGCGACCACCATCGAGGAGCTGTGCGCCTTCATCGCCACCCTCGCCGTGCGCGGTGCCCCGGCCCTCGGCGCGGCCGGGGCCATGGGCGTCGCCCTCGCTTCGGTGCGCGGCGAGGACGCCGGCCGGGCCGGCGCGCAGATCAAGGCCACCCGCCCGACCGCGGTCAACCTGGCCTGGGGGGTCGACCTCGCGCTCGCCGCGGCCGATCCGGTGGCCGAGGCGTTGCGCCTCGCCGCCGACGACGTCGCCCGCAACCAGGCCATCGGCCGCAACGGCGCCCCGCTCGTCAAGGCGGGCGCCCGGGTCCTCACCCACTGCAACACCGGCGCGCTGGCCTGCGTCGGCTGGGGCACCGCTCTCGGCGTGATCCGCTCGGCGTGGGAATCGGGCACCCGGCTGTCGGTCTGGGTCGATGAGACCCGCCCGCTGTTGCAGGGGGCCCGGCTGACCGCCTGGGAGCTGCAGACGCTCGGCATCCCCGCCACGCTGGTGGCCGATGTCATGGCCGGCTCGCTCATGGCCGGCGGCGACGTGGACCTCGCCATCGTGGGCGCGGACCGCATCGCCGCCAACGGCGACGTGGCCAACAAGATCGGCACCTACCAGGTGGCCGTGCTCTGCCACCACCACGGCATCCCGTTCTACGTGGCCGCCCCGCGCTCCACGTTCGATGCGGCCACGCCGGACGGTGCGTCGATCCCGGTGGAGGAGCGCAGCGGGGACGAGGTGACCTCCTTCGGCGGTGTCCGTACCGCACCGTATGGTATGGCCGCGCTCAACCGGGCGTTCGACGTCACCCCTGCCGCGCTGGTGGCCGGCTACATCACTGAGGACGGTGTCTTCGACCGACCGCCGCGCTTCGACCACGAGGGCGAGCGGCCCGCTGGCGGCCAACGCTAACTTTCAGTATTTTTCATGCATGCTGTTCCCGAGTCGTTGCGCGGTCTGCCTCGCCCTCGGCCCCTCGCCGTGCGCGCCGTGCCGCGCCGGCTTCGGCCCGGCCCTGCCGGCCGAGCCGCCGCCCGGGCTCGACGGCGTCGTCGCCCTCTACGTCTACCGGGGCGGGGTCCGGGCGCTGCTCGGCGCCCTGAAGTACCGCAACAACCGGGCCTGCCTGCGGTGGGCGGCGGTCGAGCTGGCCGATGCCTGGCAGCGCCAGGACCTCCGCGGCGTGCTCACCTGGGCGCCCACCAACCCCGGCCGGGCCCGCCGGCGCGGCTTCGACCAGTCCGCCCTGCTCGCCCGCGCTCTCGCCCGGGAGCTGCGCCGCCGGGGTGAGCCGGTGGTCCACCGGCCCTTGCTGCGGCGCCTCCCCGGCCCCACCATGACCGGCCTCGCCGCCCGGGAGCGCCGGGACCGGGTCCGGTTCCAGGCCCGCTCGCCGGGCGCCGGGCGATCAGGCGATCCACTCGGCCGCCCGTTCCCACCCTCGGTGGTGGTCCTCGACGACGTGATCACCACCGGGGCGACGCTGGGCGCCGCCGCCGCGGCCCTGCGGGCGGCCGGCGCGGTGCAGGTCGTCGGCCTCGCCGTGGCCCGCACCCCGGCGCCGGCGGGTCGTGGATGCGCCGGGCAGGCGCCGCCCGATGGCTCCCCTTCGGGACCCTGAACGGAGGGAATCGGTCCGATTGGCACTCCTGTGCCCTGCGGGCGGCCCGTAGTCTGGCCCTCGTCGGACGGCACTGGTGCCCGCGGTGCAACCGGCTTCTGATCGCAACGCAGGGCAGGAGGCGAATCGCAGATGCAGGTCACGGTGAGTAGTCGTCATGCCGACGTGTCCGAGGCCCTCAGAGCCGCCGCCACCGAGAAGATCGGGCGACTCGAGCGCTTCCTCGACGGGATCACCAACGCCGAAGTGCACTTCGACCAGCACCGCAACCCACGCATCGCCGACCGTGAGATCTGCGAGGTCACCCTCGAGGGCCAGGGCCACGTGGTGCGCTGCAAGGTCGCCGCGGCGGACAGCTTCGCGGCGGTGGATGTGGCCGTGGACAAGCTCGAGCACCAGCTCAGCCGGCTCAAGTCGAAGCTGCGGGGCAAGACCGCAACCGCCCGCCGGCGCAACGGCAAGGTCGCCAACAACGGCGTCGCCGCCGTCGCCGAGCTCGAGGAGCCGGAGGACGAGGACCACTCGATGGCCGACGACGCGTACGTCACCCGCGCCGGCGAGCTGGTGGTGAAGAAGAAGTCCTTCGCCATCGCCCCGATCACGGTGGACGATGCGGTGCTGCAGATGGATCTCGTCGGGCACTCCTTCTACTTCTTCACCAATGCCGCCACCGGCAAGGCGGCCGTGCTCTACCGCCGTGAGGACGGCAACCTCGGTCTGATCGACCAGGACTGACCGATCGCTCGCCGAAGCGGCGGGGGCACGCCCCCCGCCGCCGGTAGACTGGTCGGCCGCATGGGCGTTTTCGATCGCATACTCCGCACCGGCGAGGGCAAGATGCTCCGGTCCCTGCAGGGACTGGTCCCCGATGTCGCTGCGCTGGAACCCGAGCTGCAGAAGCTCTCCGATGACGGGCTTCGCCACCGCACCGTCGAGTTCCGGGAACGGCTGGACAACGGCGCCACCCTGGACGACCTGCTGATCGAGGCGTTCGCGGTGACCCGCGAGGCCGCGAGCCGCGTCATCGGCCAGCGCCACTACGACGTGCAGATCATGGGCGGCGCCGCCCTGCACTTCGGCTGGGTGGCGGAGATGCGGACCGGCGAGGGCAAGACGCTGGTGTCGACGCTGCCGGTCTACCTCAACGGCCTCGGCCGCAAGGGTGTGCACGTCATCACCGTGAACGACTACCTCGCCCGCCGCGACGCGGAGTGGATGGGGCAGATCTACACGTGGCTCGGCCTCACCGTCGGGCTGATCGTGCCGGGCAACAACGACCCCGCCTACAAGCGCCAGCAGTACGCCTGCGACGTCACCCACGGCACGAACAACGAGTTCGGCTTCGACTACCTCCGCGACAACATGGCGATGTCACTGGAGGAGAAGGTCCAGCGCGGCCACAACTACGCCATCGTGGACGAGATCGACTCGATCCTGGTCGACGAGGCCCGCACGCCGCTCATCATCAGCGGCCGGGTGTCCGACGCGGCGGCGCTGTACCAGCGCTTCGCCCAGATCGTCCGCCAGCTGCGACCCGAGGTGGACTACGAGGTCGACGAGGAGAAGCGGACGGTCGCCCCCACCGAGGTCGGCATCAACAAGGTGGAGGTCATCCTCGGCATCGAGAACCTCTACGACGCGGTGCAGACCAACCTCGTGCACCAGCTCCAGGTGGCGCTCAAGGCCAAGGAGCTGTTCCACCGGGACAAGGACTACATCGTCGAGGGCGGCGAGGTGAAGATCGTCGACGAGTTCACCGGCCGCACCCTCGAGGGCCGCCGCTGGTCCGAGGGCATCCACCAGGCGGTCGAGGCGAAGGAAGGGGTGCGGGTCAAGGAGGAGAACCAGACCCTCGCCACCATCACGCTGCAGAACTACTTCCGCATGTACGACAAGTTGGCCGGTATGACCGGTACGGCGCAGACCGAGGCGTCTGAGCTGGCCAACACCTACGCCCTGCAGGTCGTGCCGATCCCGACGCACCGGCCGATGGTGCGCGACGACCACAACGACCTGATCTACAAGTCCGAGGACGCCAAGTTCGACGCGGTGGTGGACGAGATCGTCCACAACTACGAGGTCGGTCGCCCGGTCCTGGCCGGTACCGCCAGCGTCGAGCACTCCGAGAAGCTGTCCAAGCTGTTGACCCGCCGCGGCGTGCGCCACGAGGTGCTCAACGCCAAGCAACACTTCCGGGAGGCGGAGATCATCGCCCAGGCCGGCAAGCTGGGCGCGGTCACGGTGGCCACCAACATGGCCGGCCGTGGCGTGGACATCCTCCTCGGCGGCAACCCGGAGCTGCTCGCCCTGCGCGACCTGCGGGCGGAAGGCATCGACGCCGCCACCCCCGACGAGATCCGCCGCCGGCCCATCACCGGTGCCCGCCTCCTCGAGGAGATGACCGAGCACGGGGTCGACGCCGAGCGCCTCGCTGCGCTGCAGGCGGAGGTGGCGCGGGCCAACGAGATCGCCGAGCGGCTCGAGGCGCTGATCGAGCAGTACGCGGCGGAGACGAAGGCGGAGGGCGAGAAGGTGCGCCAGCTCGGCGGCCTGATGGTGATCGGCACCGAACGCCACGAGTCGCGCCGCATCGACAACCAGCTCCGCGGTCGGTCCGGCCGCCAGGGGGATCCGGGGGAGAGCCGCTTCTACATCTCCCTCGAGGACGACCTGATGCGCCTGTTCGCCACCGGGATGATGGAGCGGGTGATGGGCGCCGCCCTGCCCGACGACGTGCCCATCGAGTCCCGCATGGTGACCAAGGCGGTCGAGCGGGCGCAGACCACCGTCGAGCAGAAGAACGGTGAGATCCGCAAGAACGTCCTCAAGTACGACGAGGTGATGAACGAGCAGCGCAAGGTCATCTACGGCCGGCGCGACCAGATCCTCGCCCAGGGCAACCTGCGCGAGGACTACCTCGCCGCCCTGGCCAACGTGGTGGACGGGCTCGTCACGACCTACTGCCCCTCGACCGTGCCCGACGATTGGGACCGCCACAAGCTGCTCACCGAGGCCAACACGTTCTGGCCGACGCAGCTGACCGTCGAGGACATCGCCGACATCGTCTCCACCGACGAGCTCTATGACCGCCTCGCCGGCGAGGCCACCGCCTACTACGAGAAGCGGGAGGAGACGCTCTCCGCCCCGCTCATGCGCGAGATCGAGCGTCGGGTCCTGTTGTCGCTGATCGACCAGCGCTGGCGCGAGCACCTCTACGAGATGGACTACCTGCGCGAGGGCATCGGCCTGCGGGCCATGGGCCAGCGCGACCCCCTCACCGAGTGGCAGCGCGAGGGCTACGACATGTTCTCGCAGATGATGCAGTCGGTGAACGAGGACTTCGTGCGGCTCATCATGCACGCCGACGTGCGCATCGAGCCGCAGCAGCCGGCCGCACCCCAGCTGCAGCCGCAGCCCTTCTCGCTCGGCCCCCTCGCCCCGGCCGGGACCGTCCAGGATGCGCCGGTCCAGGACGCGCCGGTGCAGGACGCGCCGGTGCAGGACGAGTCCTCCGACAGCGAGGCGGCGGCGGGTGGTCTGGCAGGCACCGGCGGCGAACCGGCCGAGGTCCCGGTGGCCGCGAAGGTGGATCCCGCCGCGGTCCTCCCGCAACCCGAACGGCCCCGGGTGACCAACGTCAGCTACAGCTCGTCGGGCAACGACGTGGACTCCGACAACACGCCGGCCACGCTGAACGCCGCCCGCCGCAGCAGCCCGAAGCTCCCGGGGGCCGGCACCCGGCCCGCGGCCGGCGCCGTGGCCCGCAGCAGCGACAAGACGGTCGGCCGCAACGAACCGTGCCCGTGCGGCAGCGGCCGCAAGTACAAGAACTGCTGGGGCACGTCGAGCTGCCGGCTCTCCGGCGCCACCACCACATCGTCGACCTGAACACCGCGAACTGAGCTGGCAGCCATGAGGGACCACACCGACGCGTTCGGCGAACTGCGCAAGCGCCTGGCCGAGGCCGAGCGCTACCTCGCCATCGACGAGCTGCGCGCCCGCCGCCCCCAGCTGGAGACCGAGATGGGTCGGCCCGACCTGTGGGACGACGCCGATGTCGCCCGCAAGGTGCAGACCGAGCTCGCCGCGGTGATGGACGACCTCGACAGCTACGACGGCCTGTTGCGGCGCGTCGAGGACATCGAGACGCTCTACGAGCTCGGCCAGGAGGAGGGCGACGACTCCGTCGAGCCCGAGATCGAGGCCGGCGTCGCCCACGTGCGCACCCGCCTCGACGAGCTCGAGCGGCGCTCGCTGTTCACCGAGCCGTACGACGAGTACGACGCGGTGTGCGAGCTGCACTCGGGCGCGGGCGGCACCGACGCCCAGGACTGGGCCGAGATGCTGCTGCGCATGTACCGCCGCTGGGCGGAGAACAACGGCTTCACCCTCGAGGTGGAGAGCGTCAGCGAGGGGCAGGAGGCCGGCCTGTTGTCGGCGGAGTTCCTGGTCAAGGGCCGCTACGCGTTCGGCATGCTGAAGGCCGAGCGGGGCACCCACCGCCTGGTGCGGATCTCGCCGTTCGACAACAACGCCCGCCGCCAGACCGCCTTCGCGGGGTTGACCGTGGTGCCGCTCATCGAGGACGACGCCGAGATCTCCATCGACGAGAAGGACCTTCGCGTCGACGTGTACCGGTCCTCCGGTGCCGGCGGTCAGCACATCAACACCACCGACTCGGCGGTGCGCATCACCCACCTCCCGACCGGGGTGGTGGTGTCCTGCCAGGTGGAGCGCTCCCAGATCCAGAACCGGGAGCGGGCCATGCAGGCGTTGCGGGCCAAGCTGGCGGACCGCCAGCGCCAGGAGCGCGACGAGAAGATCGCCGCACTGGCCGGGGAGAAGAAGAAGGTCGAGTGGGGCAGCCAGATCCGCTCCTACGTGCTGCAGCCCTACCAGATGGTCAAGGACGAGCGCAGCGGTCACCAGACCTCCAGCGTGGATGCGGTGCTCGACGGCGACGTGCAGCCCTTCATCGACGCCTACCTCCAGTGGGTGCGCGCCGAGTCGCTGACCAGCTGATCGGCCGCACCGACCCAAGTACGGCACCCGACGCTGGTACCCTTTTCCGCGACCATCCCCCGGGCGCGAACCCCTCTCCCGTAATCTCTCGCGTGCCGGTCGATGGTCCGCGCACGCTCATATGATCAAGCTCGAGAACGTCACCAAGATCTACAAAGGCGACATCGCCGCCCTTCGGGACGCCAATGTCAACATCGACAAGGGCGAGTTCGTCTTCCTCGTCGGGGCATCGGGGTCGGGTAAGTCGACCTTCATCCGCCTGCTGAACAAGGAGGAGGAGCCCTCCGAGGGCCGCATCTACGTGGCCGGCAAGGACATCGGCTCCCTCAACGGTTGGAAGGTGCCGTACCTGCGGCGCAACATCGGCTACGTCTTCCAGGACTTCAAGCTGCTGCCCAACAAGACGGTCTTCGAGAACGTCGCGTTCGCCCTCGAGGTGATCGGTCGTCCCGCCCACGTCATCAAGTCGCAGGTGCCGGCCATCCTGGAGCTGGTCGGGCTGACCAAAAAGGTCGACAGCTTCCCCGGCGAGCTCTCCGGCGGCGAGCAGCAGCGGGTGTCCATCGCCCGGGCGTTCGTGAACCGGCCACTGATCCTGCTGGCCGACGAGCCCACCGGAAACCTCGACCCGGCCACCTCGGTCGGGATCATGCGGCTGCTGGATCGGATCAACCGGACCGGTACGACGGTGGTCATGGCCACCCACGACCGGGGCATCGTGGACACGATGCGCCGCCGCGTGATCGAGCTCGACAAGGGTCACATCGTGCGAGATCAGTCGCGCGGCGTGTACGAGTAAGGCGGCACTGCCCATGGCTCTCAACGTCCGCTACGTCGCTCGCGAGACCGGCACCAACCTCCGACGGAACTTCAGCCTGACGCTGGCCTCCGTGGTCACCGTCGCCGTGTCGCTGACCCTGTTCGGCGCGGCCCTGGTCTTCGCCCAGGGTGTCGGCAACATGACCGCCCGCTGGAAGGGTGGCATCGAGTTCATCGTGTTCATGCAGCCGCAGGCCTCCCAGGAGCAGCTCGACAGCGTGAAGAGCACGCTGGAGGACAACCCTGAGGTCAAGTCGGTCACCTACATCGACAAGGCCGCCGCCTACGAGGAGTTCAAGCAGCTCTTCGCCCGGTCCAAGGACATGATCGAGGCGGTGGACCAGGAGGCGATGCCACCCAGCTTCCGGGTCGCCCCCAGCAACTCCGACGCCGATGTCATCGCCGCGCTCGGTCAGCAGTTCGAGAAGAAGGCCGGTGTGCGCGAGGTGGTGTTCGCCTTCGAGACGGTGCGCACGATGCAGCGGGTGACGCGCATCGCGTCGATCGTGATCGTGGCCGTCGCCGTGTTCCTACTCGTCGCCGCGGTGCTGCTCATCCTCAACACGATCCGCATGGCGATGTTCGCCCGAAGACGCGAGATCGAGGTGATGAAGCTCGTCGGCGCCACAAACTGGTTCATCCGGGTGCCGTTCATGATCGAGGGCCTGGTGCAGGGCATCATCGGCGCGGTGGTCGCCATCATCGGCGTGCAAGCCCTCAACTGGGCGTTCGACCGGGGCCTGTCCAACAACCGGGACCTGAAGATCTTCCAGGGCTTCGTGATCACCGGCGGGCAGATGAGCTTCACCACGTTGCTGTTGATCGGCCTGGGCTGCGCCATCGGCGCGCTGGGTTCGGGCATCGCCGTCAGCCGCTTCCTCGACGTGTGAGCGAGCTGCGCCGGCTGGCGGAAGCCGTGGGCCTGGTCACCGGGTACCAGGCCACCACCGGCGCGTGGGTCGAGCCCTCCGAGGAGGATCTGCTCGCCACGCTGCAGCGCTATGGGCTCGATCTCGACTCGGCCGGGGACGCCCCCGCCCTGCTGGCGGACCGCGAGCGGCGCCGTCGTGCGATCGAACCGGTGCTCGTCGCCTGGGACGGCCGCCTCGGCCCGGTGCCGGTGGCCAGCGCGCTGCCGGTCGGGCTGTTGCGGCTGGAGTCCGGCGAGGAGCGGGACCTGCCGATCCATGACGATCACGTCCTGCCTCCGCCGGGGCGGCTGCCGTTCGGCCGCCACGAGCTGCTCGTGACCGGTCCCGACGGCGAGGAGCACACGTCGGTGGTCTTCGCCGCCCCCGAGGTCGCCTGGCGTGCCGCGGCGGGCACCGAGCGGCGCTGGGGGATCTTCGCCCCGACCTACGCGCTGCGCCGGCAGCGCGACCCGTCGGCCATCGGGGACCTCGCCGATCTCGAGGCCGCGTTCGACTGGTTGCACGAGCAGGGCGGCCAGGTCGTGGTGACGCTGCCGATGCTGGCCACCTTCCTCGACCAGCCGGCGGACGTGAGCCCGTACGCGCCGATCAGCCGCCGCTTCTGGAACGAGCTGTACGCCGACGTGCGGGCCGTGGCGGATCGGGCCGGGCTCTCCCTCGGCGGGGCCGACGGCGAGCTGGTCGACTATGCCGACGCGTGGGCGCCGCGCCGCCGGGCGATCGCACTGCTGTCGGACCGGCTGCTGGCCGACCCGGAGCTCGAGCACTGGCTCGAGCAGCACCCCGACGTGGACACCTACGCCCGCTTCCGGGCGGCGGGCGCCCGCCACGGTCGCGACTGGCGGGCCTGGCCGACCCGCCTGCCCGCCGGGGACCCGGCGGAGGTGCGCTTCCACCACACCGCCCAGTGGCTCATGGATCGCCAGCTCGCCCGGTTGCACCGGAAGGTGGGCGGCCGCGGCCAGCTGCTGGCCCTCGATCTGCCGGTGGGCAGCCACCCCGACGGCTTCGACGTGTGGGAGCAGGGCGAGCTGTTCGTGGCCGGCGTGTCGGTCGGGGCGCCGCCCGACAGCTTCTTCACGCTCGGGCAGGACTGGGGCTTCCCGCCGATCCATCCCGAGCGCTCCCGCGAGCAGGGCCACGCCTACCTGCAGGCCTGCATCCGCCACCACGTGCAGCACGCGGGCCTGCTGCGGGTCGACCACATCCTCGGACTGCTGCGGCTCTACTGGGTGCGCAGCGAGGCCGGTGCGCGCCGCGGCGTCTATGTCCGCTATCCGCTGGAGGAGCTGCTCGCCGTGATCGCTCTGGAGGCCTCCCGGGCCGGCGCGGTGGTGGTGGGGGAGAACCTCGGCACGGTGCCCCCCGAGGTGACCGCGGCGATGACCCAGCACGGGATCATGGGCTGTGCGGTCAGCCAGTTCGACGCCTACGACGTGTTCCACGACGGTGGGCAGCGGCCGATCCCCGTCCCGCCGGCGGCGTCGATCGCCACGCTCAACACGCACGACACCGCCACCTTCGCCGCCTTCTGGAGCGGGGAGGATGCGGACGACCGGTCCGAGCTCGGCCTGTTGGACGAGGAGGAGCTCGCCGCCGAGCACCGCCAGCGGGCCGTGCTGCGCGGGCTGCTGCGCGACCGGCTCGGGTTGGCGGACGAGGCGACCGGCGTGGAGGCGGCCGCCGCCCTGCTCGAGGTCGCCTCGGCGGGCGAGGCGGCGCTGGTCGTGCTGAACGTCGAGGACGGCTGGGCGGAGGCCAAACCGCAGAACGTTCCGGGCACCGTGAGCGAGCGGCCGAACTGGCGGCGGCGGGTGGCGGTGCCCCTCGAAGACTGGGCCGACCACGACGGCCTGGCCACGCTGGTGGGCGCGGTTCGCCGCCACCGGCCGGGCTGGGTCCGCGATGGGGGCTGGCGCCGGGGGCGACCGGACGACTAGGCCACGGTGATGGCCTACGACACGATCCTCTACGACGTGAGCGACCGGATCCTCACCATCACCCTGAACCGGCCGGAACGACTCAACGCCTTCACCGAACAGATGCGGGTCGAGATGACCGACGCGCTGGACCGCGCCGACGCCGATGACGACGTGCGCGCCATCATCGTGACCGGCGCCGGGCGCGGCTACTGCGCGGGCGCCGACCTCGAGAAGGGCGGCGACACGTTCAACTACAAGGAGGACGACGCCAAGCAGGCCTGGAACCGCGACGGTGGCGGGCGGCTGACGCTGCGCATCTTCGAGGTCAACAAGCCGATCATCGCCGCGGTGAACGGGCCGGCGGTCGGCATCGGGGTGACCATGCAGCTGCCGATGGACATCCGCATCGCGTCGGAGTCCGCCCGCTTCGGGTTCGTGTTCGCCCGGCGCGGCATCGTGCCCGAGGCGTGCTCGACGTGGTTCCTGCCCCGCATCGTGGGCATCTCCAAGGCGCTCGAGTGGGCGTACAGCGGCCGGGTGTTCTCCGCCCAGGAGGCGCTGGAGGGCGGGCTGGTCAGCCAGGTCGTGCCCGACGCCGAGCTGCTGCCGACGGCGCGTGCCATCGCCACGGAGATCGCCCAGAACACCTCGGCGCTGTCGGTGACGCTGATCCGCCACATGATGTGGAAGCTGCTGGGCGCCGACCATCCGATGGAGGCGCACAAGCTGGACTCGCGGGGCGTGCAGTCGCTCGGGCGTGGTCCCGACGCCAAGGAAGGGGTCAGCAGCTTCCTCGAGAAGCGGCCGGCCAACTTCACCGGGAAGCCGTCCACCGACCTCCCCGAGTACTTCCCGTGGTGGAGCGAGCGCGAGTTCAGCTGACAGCGGTCGGAGGCCCCAGGGCAGCGTCGCCCGAGCTCGAAAAGTGGTCGAGACGGACCGCCTCGCCACGAAGCGCGCGTCTCTGACCCCTACTTGGTAGGAACTGTCACGGAGCGGTCGCGGTCTGCGGTCGCGTCGTTAGGCTCGATCGGAGTGGCGCGGGCGGCGTCAACGACCCTGGGGGTCTCATGTTTGCTTTTCTGTTCGGCGCGCAGCAGCCGACCGACGGTGCAATCGGGGCCAGGCTCGGTCGATGGATCGACGGCAACTTCGCCACGGCGAGCGCCGTCGCCATCGGCGTGACGGCACTCGTGCTGGTGAGCATCGTGCTCCTGGCTCGCGCCTACGGCCGACAGCTCCGGCGCAACCGTCGGATGCGCCGGCTGCAGGACGCCGCGCTGCACCAACAGCTGCACCAGCTCGCCGCCAGGGTGGACGAGCTGCGAGGCGATGTCCGTCAGCTGGCCGAGCTGAACGACCACGTGGTCGGCCAGATCGGCCTCGTGCGGCGGGGCCTCAACCTCGAGGACGTGACGATCGATCTGCGCTCGCCGGCCGAACGCGACCGCTCGTGGCGCCCGGAGCGGGGGCCTTCGGAGCGGGGGCCTTCGGGGTGGCGCGACCCGCACGAGCAGCTGGAGGTCTCGCCGGCGTCGATCGGCGGGTCGTCGCCGTCGTGGCTGTCCCGGCAGAGCCGGCGGCGGGTTTCGTTCGCCCTGACGGAGTCGCGGGCGACGCCGCAGGGCCCGTTCGGACCGGCGCTGCTGGTGGAGACCGGCGAGCCGATGGCGTGGGCGACCCGCCAGCAGTGACCTCCGGGGCGGGTCGCTCCGCACGCCACCGGTTGACCAGTTGCAGGGCGGGCGGCTCGGTCCCCAGCGCGGAGCCGAGGCTCTGCAGCACGACGCGGACCGCCGGACGGACCAGCAAGGGGTCGGCCAACGGGGCGGTCGGCAGCCACAGCTCGCGTCGCACGAACCCGGGCAGCAACCCGACCGCCGCCGCGGCCAGCAACCCGTAGGCGGGCCGCAGGTAGGCGGGCAACGGCGGCCAGAGCAGGAACCGCACCGCTTGGCGGGCCTCCCCCGTGGCCTGCAGCTCGGGGCGGTAGCCGTGGAGCTGGGCTCGCAGCTGATCGCGGCGGCGCGGCGCGTCGATCACCCCCAGGCGTTCGGCGACCTCGGCCATCTCGGCGACGTAGCGGTCCTCGTCGGCCGGGGTGAGGTCGCCGCCGCCGTAGCGCTGGTAGGCCCGCAGGAAGCTGTCCACCTCGGTGGCGTGGACCCAGGCGAGCAGGTGCGGGTCGTTGGCCCGGTAGGTCCGCCCGTCGGTTGCGGTTCCTTCCACCGTGTCGTGGATGCGACGCACCCGCTCGATGATCGCCTCGGCCGCGGAGGTCGACCCGTAGGTGGTCACCGCGATGTAGGCCCCCGTGCGGCGCAACCGTCCCCACGGATCGTGGCGGTAGTCGGAGTGCTGGTGCACGCCGGCCATCGCCAGGGGGTGCATGGTCTGCAGCAACAGGGCACGCAGCCCGCCGATGAGACCGCTGCGGTTGGCGTGCACCCGCCAGATGACCGAATCCGGGTCGAAGAGGCCCGGGTCCTCGGGGGTGCGATGGAACCACTCGGGCGGCATCGGCTGCGCTGCGAGCAGCCCGCGGACATCGGCGGACACGGTCCGCCACAGCGCGTCGAGCGGGGCGGTGAGGGGAGCCATCCCCTGCAGCGTAGGAACCGGCCGGCTCCTACGCCCAGGTGTCAGCGGCGTCCGAAGAACCAGAACCGGCGCTTCTTCTTCACCGGCTCGGCGGGGACCGTCCCGGGCTGGACCGGGTAGCTCCCCGCCGGTGGCACGCCCATGCCCGGCGGCGCCGCCGCAGGCGCCTCGACGTCGACCTCCACCGGCTGCAGGGTGCCGATCGCGCCGTAGCCGGCGCTGTAGCCGGCCGGGCCGACACCGTTCGTGGTGGGCGACGCGCCGTTGGCCACCGCGCCGTAGCCGGGAGCGCCTCCGCCGGTCGCGGCGGGAGCGGTCACGCTGAACGCCAGGTTGGCGCGAGCCGTGATGGTGTGGGGGTGGTCCGGTCCGAGGACGCGCTCGCAGTCGTGCAGGGTGCGCTCGCGCACCTGCCGGGCGTCGTCGTAGCGACCCACCGCGGCGAGGCTGTTGGCCAGGTTGTTCCGGGCGGTGATGGTGTGGGGGTGGTCGGTGCCCAACACCCGCTCGCGCCCCTCGAGGACCTGCTGGCGCAGGCGCAGGGCGTCGTCGTGGCGCCCGACGTCGGCGTAGCTGTTGGCCAGGTTGTTCAGCGCGCCCATGGTCTGGGGGCTGTCGAGGCCCAGGGTGCGGAGGCGGACGTCGGCCACCAGCTCCCGCAGCTGCAGGGCTTCGTCGGCCCGGCTGACGGCGGCGAGGCTGTTGGCCAGGTTGCTGCGGGCGCTCACCGTTTGGGGGTGCTCGACGCCGAGGGAGCGCTCGCGGGCCTCCAGCACCTGCTCGCGCAGCTGCAGCGCCTCGGCGTGCCGGCCCAGGTCGGCGTGGCTGTTGGCCAGGTTGTGCATGGCCAACAGCGTCGCCGCGTGCTGTTCACCGTAGACCCGGGTGGTGTCGTCGAGGACACGGACGAGCAGCTGGTGGGCCCGATGCTGGCTGCCGGCCGCGATGAGCGCGTTGGCCAGGTCGTTTCGGGCCGACAGGGTGCGCAGGTCGTCGATGCCGTAGGCGGACTCCGAGCGCTGGACCAGCTCCTCGAGCAGGCGGATGGCCTCGTGGTAGGCGCCGCGCTCGGCCGCCTGCACGCTGCGGTCGCGCAGCGTCACGAGCTCAGGGGCGTTCACCAGCCCACCGTCGTGCGGATCGGGTCCGGCGACGGGTGCCGGGGGTGGCGGCGGCGGGGCGGGCAGGGCGGCACCGGCGCCGGTCGCGGCGAGATCACCGGCACGGCCGGTCGGCCCGTCGGGGCCGGTGCGGTCGATGCCGGCGGCCAGGCCGTTGGTGGTGGGCGCCCCGGCCGCCGGCGCCGGCGTCGGGTTGAGGCGGCGGGCCCAGTCCGCCACGGCGCGCTCCCGGCGGGCGACGGCGGGGTCGGTCACGCCGACCCGGGCGGCGGCAGCCACCGATGCCGCCGCGTGGGGGGCGTAGAGGTCGCTCACCGACGCACTGGCCACGTGGGGCAGCGCGGTGTCGACCGTGCGCAGCGCGGCGCGGGCGGCTCGCGCCGCGGCGTCGTCGTCGCTCAGCCGTCGGACTGCGTCGGTGACCGCAGCGATCGGCGCGGCGTGCTCCCGACCGACCTGCAGCAGGGCGAAGGTCCGGCCGATCTCGCTGACCTCGGCCCGCGGACCGCCGAGGCGGTCGAGGTCGATGCGCAGCAACGCCGAGTCGGCGAGGGCGGCGGTGGCGACGATGGCCTCGGCCGCGACGCTGGAGCGCTCGGCCGCACCTTCCAGGGCGACGAGCAGCAGCGCGTCGACGGGGTTGTCGGCTGCCGCTCCGGCCAGCGCCTCCACCATCGGTGGCCGCGCCAGTTGGGCGACCAGCCGGCCGGGCGCCACGCCGCGCTCGCCGAGCTGGGCAGCGGCGGCGGCGATCGCCCACGGGTGTTCGGCGAGCGTGGCGGCCAGGCGGTCGAGCGCTTCGCCGTCGAACGGCTCCAGCTCCCGACCGACGGCGCTCATGTGCTCGTAGAGGGCGCGGCGGGCGGCCGCCGCGCTGGGGGACGAGATGGCCACCGCGTCGAACCCGTCGGGGGCGGTGCGAGCGGTGACCACGACCTGGCCGCGCCCCTGATCGGGGAGCAGACCGTGGAGCGAGACGTCGGCGGCGAGGCCGTCGATGACGAGCAGCCAGCGGTCCGTGGTGGTGGCGCGCCAGTGCTGGAGGTGCTCGATCAGCTCGCTCGCATCGATGCCCTCCACACCGACGGCCACGGCGAGCGCCCGCAGGTCGGCCCGAAGGGTCTCCGTGGAGCCACCTCGCAGCCACCACAGGACCTCGAGGTCGGCGCGCTGGCGGTGGGCGTGGTCGAGCGCGATGGTCGTCTTGCCCACCCCGGCCGGGCCGGTGAGCGCCACGACGACCCCGCTCGGGGCATCGAGCGGAGCGGTCAGTCCGAACTGTCCGGCGGCCGACGGGGTCGGCTCGGCGCAGCGGTGGCGCAGGCCCTTGGCCAACAGCTCCAGCGCGCCGTCGATCGACCACAGCGAGGCGACCTCGTCGAAGGGGAGCCGCACGATGCGCCCAGCGTCCGAATCGGCCGCGATGTCGGGCTCGGCCGCGATGTCGGGCTCGGTGGCGATCTCGGGCTCGGCCGCGACGTCGGGCTCGGTGGCGGTGTCGGGCTCGGTGGCGGTGTCGGGCTCGGCGGTGACCGCCGGCTCCGGCGGGACGGCCGCCGCCGGCTGGAGGGGCTCGGCCACTTCGGTGTCGGGCTCGGCCTCGGGGCCGACCTGCTCCGGGCGGCCGGGGCCCTCGGCCGCTGCCGCCGGGTCTCCGGCGGCGGTGGCTGCGTCACCGCGGTCGACCCACGCGGTGTCCGGCGCGCCGGGGGCCTCGATGGCCGCGACCAGCCGATCAGCGTCCGCGTCAGCGTCCGCGTCCGTCTCCGCGCTGGTCTCGACGGCATCGGTGTTCGTCTCGACGGCGGCCGCTGCGGCCGGCGCTGCGGCCTGGCCGGCGGGCAACAGGCCCCAGCTCGGTGGCGTGGCGGGCGGGACGGGTTCGCCATCGGCGGGTACTTCGGTCTCGGTGACCGATGCACCGCCGCGGCGAGCCCCGGACCACGCTGCGGCGGCCCCCATCCCGAGCAGGCCCGAACGGGGTCGTTCGAGCGGGGC
>JADLEF010000187.1 GCA_020846295.1 Acidimicrobiales bacterium | reverse complement strand
TGTTCAACCGCCCGGACGGGCACATCGCCGGTCGGGCCACCGCTGGGGTGCTGGCCGTGTCGAGCGCCATCGGTGTGCTGTCGGCGGTGAGCGCCCCGTGGCTGGTGCCGCTGCTGTTCGGGGCCGACTTCGGCCCGGCCGTGCCGCTGCTGTGGCTGCTCATCCCTGGCCAGGTGCTCTACAACACGGCGTGGGTCATCTCCGCCCGCTTCCTCGGCGCCGGGCGCCCGGGGGTGGCGGCGCGGGCCATCGGCGTGGCGGCCGTGACCAACGTGGTGGCGCTGGGCCCGGCCGTGTCCGTGTTCGGCGCAGCGGGCGCAGCGATGCTCACCAGCGTGTGCCAGGGCATGTACCTGGCCGGGGTGTGGTGGGGGCTGCGCCGTGATGGCCAGGGCGACGATGACGTGGTCGACGTGCGCGCTCACAGCAGCACGGTGGTCGCCGCGAGCGCGTCATCGGGTTGAGCTCCGCGGGTCGATGCTGGCGGGGCGCCGATGTTTGTGCGCCACCGGCACGCGCACGCAGAGCGGTCGGGGGTGCACATCGCTGACCAGGGCGTTCGCGTGCCATACCGGGGGGTACGGCCAGACCGCGTGTCGCAAGCGCACAAACATCTGCGTCCGGCTTCCGCCGGGCAACCAACCGGATTCGACGTCGCGTCGTTCATCGCCCCGTGCGCTCGGCGGCGAGGGCGTCGAGCGCCTCCTCGGCGTCGAGCAGGGCGGCGAGCTGGGGGTTGCGATCCCGCCAGCGGGCGACCCGGCGGCCGAGGGCGGCATCGTCGGCCAAGTGCCGGAACCCGTCGACACCGACGCTCAGCTCGATGGTGGCGTAGGTCAGCCGGTGCTCGGTGTGCCACGAGAGCACGCCGTAGCCGTCGTCGGTGATCACCGCCCGTTCGGCCCGGGTGCGGAAGACCGTCTCGAGGTCGTCGCCCATGGCCCGCATCGTGCCAGAGCACGCCGCCGGCTGCGCATCTACGCTGCGGCGATGACTGCACCTACCCGGTCCGAGACGGTGCGCGGCGTCGCCACCGTCACGCTTGATTCGCCCCAGAACCGCAACGCCTTCAGCCAGGCGCTGCTCACCAGCCTGCGCGACGACCTCCAGGCGGCCATCGACGATCCGGCGGTGCGGGTGATCGTGCTGACCAACACCGGCACCACGTTCAGCGCCGGCGCCGACCTGAAGGAGGACGCCCGCAGCCTGCCCAAGGGCGCGCTGACCTTCGGCGACATCGTGGACCTCGTCGACCGGGGCCCCAAGCCGGTGGTGGGCCGCATCGCCGGTCACGGCGCCGGTGCCGGGGCAGTGTTGGCGGCGGCGTGCGACATCGCCATCGCGGCGGACACCGCCCGCCTGGGCATCACCGAGGTGCGCCTAGGCATCGCCCCGGTGCCGGTGGCGGCGATGATGGCGCACCGCATGGGCCGCCGGGAGCTGTTCGAGGCGTTCCTCGCCGCGGACATGATGCCCGCCGCCCGCGCCGCCGAGCTGGGCATGATCAACCTGGCGGTGCCCGCCGACGAGCTCGACGCCACCGTGGCCCGCTACGTGGACGCGTTGGTCAAGGGCGCGCCCGAGGCGTTGGCCACGACCAAGACGGCACTGCAGGCGATGGCCGACGGCGGCGTGGCGGCCAACGTGGCCTACGGCGCCCATCACGCCGGCGCGCTGCGCTCCGAGGAGGCCCGAGAGGGCGTGGAGGCCTTCCTCCAGAAGCGCCCGCCGGCGTGGATACCGGCCGAGTGAGTTGGGTTTGGCTCTCCTGGAGGTGGAGGGACCGCCGGTCTCGCCGCCGGCGGCGGCCGACCGTCACACGCGCACCCGATCGGCTCGAACCGGGGACCTTCCCTCTCGAAGTGCTTCGACGAATGCAGCGCTCAGCGCCGCTTTGGGCCTCCATCCCCACACCCAGCAGAGGGTTCCGGACGACGGGTACCGCTCCAGCCGCGGCACCGCGCCCGCCGGCGGACCGAGCGCTCAGCTGAACCACGGCGACAGCACAGGCCTTCGGCGAATGTCGGGATGAGCGCCCAGGTGGGCGTTCGACACTGCATTCGTCGACGGCTCGAGGGAAACGTGCAACCGTGCCAGGCATCTGACCAGGACACGCACTCGCTGCTGACGTCTCTCCACTGGAGCCGCGCCCGATGGAGTTCGGCTGGACGGTGCATGCCGGCTGTGTGACGGGCGGCGAACATCGCGGCGTGGCGCGGCGACTCCTCGCTGCCGCCCTTCGGTGAATGTAGCGGGAGACGCCCGAAACGGGCACGAATCCCTGCATTCGTCCAAGCATCTCCAGGAGGACACCGACACCCACCGGTTCCCGCCGGCTCGCCACCCGATCCGCCGGTTGCCTCGTCGAGGCGCGGTGGCGTCGTCGGCCGTCAACGACCGGTCCGACGGGCGCCGCTGCTGCTCACGTCAACCGCCGGCGAGGGATTCCGTACCGCGCGGTGTGGTGATGGGGTCGGCGTGGCGGTGCACGAGCCGCCAGCCGCCGTCCTCCTCCCGGCGGTACACGCTGGTGCAGCGCAAGGCCAGCTCCGTGCGCTCGGGGGCGCCGCCGAGGCGGGCGCTGAAGCGTTCGGTCTGCACCACGCAGGCCAGACCGCCGGCCTCGTGGCGGGCCAGGGTGTCGAACGAGCCGAGCTCACCGTCGGCGTAGCGGGTGGCGGCGGCCCGCACGGTGGCCATCACCGCCGCCCGGCCCCGCACGAACGGGCCGAACGGGTTGCCCAGCGTGATGTCGTCGGTGTCGGCGTACAGCGCCAGGATCGGCTCGGCGTCGCCCCGGCCCACCGCGCCCACCGCCTGGCGGTTGCGCTCCAGCAGGTCGTCCAGGTCGAGGATCGGTTCGTGCACGGTGCGCCCCCCAGGACAGTTCGAACAGCTCAGAACGGATCGGTCAGCGGCAGGCCCAGCGCAGCTTGGCCGTAGGACACGGTGGAGCGATCGGTGTCGAACACCACGTGACCCTTGAGCACGTCGACGTCGCGCTGGAAGCGCTGGATGGGCGAGCCGTCGTAGTAGATCGACGCGCCCGCCCCGTCGCCCACCGTGGCGATGGCGTCGCGCGCCGCCAGCACCGCCTTGCCGGCCAGCAACCGCAGCCAGCTGCGCTCCTCCACGCTGAGCGGGCGGCGAGCGTCGCCGGCACGGCACAGGTGGTCGAGCCCGTCCTGCCACAGCAGCGTGGCGGTGTGGGCGGCGACGGCGGCATCGGCCAGGCGGGCCTGCGAACGGGGGCGATCCGCGGCGCGATCGCCGGCGGTGGCGTAGAGCACCCGGCCGGCGAGCTGCTCCCGGAACAGCGCCACCGTCCGCTCGGCGGCGCCGACGGCGATCGAGGCGGCGAACAGCGCCAGCGACGGGCCGAGCGGGTAGCCCACCACCGGCTCGGGGTGCAGCAGCGCGCCCGGGTTGTGCTCGCCGGCGAAGGTGGCGAACGGCACAGTGCGATGAGCGGGCACGAACACGTCGTCGGCCACCAGCGTGAGGCTGGCGGTGGCCCGCATGCCGGAGGTGAACCAGTCGTCGTCCATGGTCAGCTCGGCGATGGGCACCATGAACACGGTGGCACCGGAGCGCTCGCCGGTGGCAGACCGACCGGTATCCATACCGGCGAGGATGGCCCAGTCCGATTGGCGGGAGGCCGAGCACCACGCCCACCGACCGCTGACCCGGTGGCCGCCCTCCACCGGGGTCAGGCGACCCGCCGGCTGCAGCTGGGCCACGGCGCTGACCTGGCCC
>JADLEF010000186.1 GCA_020846295.1 Acidimicrobiales bacterium | reverse complement strand
GGTGTGCCCGGCGGTGAAGCGGCAGCGGATCGCCGCCCTGGGGGCGACCGTCGTCGTCGGCGGGGCGATCTACGACGACGCCCAGGCCGCCTGCCACCGGCGGGCGGCCGAGACCGGTGCGCTGGTGGTGCACCCCTTCGACCACCCGGCCACCGTGGCCGGAGCGGGCACCGTCGCCCTCGAGCTGTGGGAGGACGAACCGGAGCTCGACACCGTGCTGGTCGCGGTGGGTGGCGGCGGCCTGGTGGGCGGGGCGCTCGCCTGGTTCGGGCGCGGGGTCAAGGTGGTCGCGGTCGAGCCGCAGCGTTCGGCGGCGCTGCACCAGGCGCTGCGGGCCGGCGGCCCGGTCGAGGTCGAGGTGGCCGGCGTGGCCGCGGACTCGTTGGGGGCCCGACAGGTCGGGGAGCTGGCCTACCGGCTCGCCGCGGCACACCTCGCGGTATCCCTCACGGTGACCGACGAGGACATCGTCGAAGCGCAGCGGCAGCTGTGGGAGCGCGCCCGGATCGCGGCCGAGCCCGGCGGGGCGACGGCCTACGCCGCCCTCGTCGGCGGGGCGTACCGTCCGGTACGGGGCGAACGGGTGGGGGTCGTGGTGTGCGGCGCCAACGTCGATCCGGCGTCGGTGGCGAGGCCGTCGCGAACGGGTTCGGCGTGAGCGGGTTCGACGTGAGCGAGTTCGTGGTGCGGGCCGCAACGGCCGACGACCTCCCCGCGGCGCTCGCCATCAACCAGGCCAACCTGCCCGCGGTCGGCCCGGCGACGCTCGATCGGTTCGAGTGGTTCCTCGCCCATGCCGAGCAGTTCACGGTGCTCGAGCAAGCGGGCGAGGTGGCCGCCTTCGTGATCACCGTCCGCGAGGGCAGCGCCTACGACAGCCCGAACTATCGATGGCACGCCGCCCGACTGACCCGGTTCCTCTACGTGGACCGCATCGCGGTGGACGGATCGCGGCGGGGTCGCGGGGCGGGGCGACGGCTCTACGACCACGTGGTGGCGTGGGCGCGGCAGACCGACGCCTGCCCGGTGGTGGCCGAGGTCAACGTGCGGCCCCGCAACGACGCGTCGCTCGCCTTCCACGCCGCCTACGGGTTCCGCATCGTGGCCGAGGTGGTGGACCCCCGCTATGACGACCAGGTGGTGGCCATGGTGCAGCTCGACTGCTGAACGCCGGGCCCGGACGGACCCGGCGCTTCGGGCGGCCCCGATCGATCGGGCGGACCCGACCGATCAGGCGTCGGCGTCGTCGAAGTAGCGCAGCACCGGCGGGGCGGCGACGAGGCCCTTCATGTCCCGGATGGCGCCCTCACCGGCGCGCCAGGCGCGGTACGCCTGGTCGTCCTCCATGGTCGTCCAGCGCTCGATGAGCAGGATCTGGTGCGGGTTGGCCCGATCCTGGTGCACGGTGACGAACTCGCAGCCCTGGCGGGCGCGGGTGTCCGGCAGGTGCTTCTTGAACACGGCGATGAGCTCCTCGGCCCTGCCCTCGGTGGCAGTGAGCTCCAGCGTCACGTGCAGGCTCATGTGGTCCGTTTCCCCCTTGTCCGACGCCGGGACCGTTCCCGGCGACGCCGGACCGCACCCTACGCGACCCGGCCCGGCCCGGCCCCGCCAGGCGGGGCGTGCGAGCCCCAGCGAGCCGCCCGCACCTCAGCGACCGGCAGGGGAGCCGACCAACAAGCATCAAAACCCAAAACCGCGCACCATCGTTCGCCCCGACGGGCCCGAGACCCCGCGCCAACCCCCTCACATCCCCGTCTGAAAACCGACCGCATACGGTCCGTTCCCAGACAACCCAGGTGGGCGCCGCGAGCGAACGCGAACCGACCGACGACCTCGGGACAGGATCCCGGCCGGAGCTCCCCGGCCCCGTCGACGGTCCCGGGCCACCCGGCCACCGTTCAGTGTCACACCCCCTGCCTAGGGTGGATCGCCGTGGCCCCCGACCCGCAGGATGCGCTCGAACTGTTCGCCGACCCGGTGTCGGCGTGGTTCCGCAGCAGCTTCCCCTCGCCCACGCCGCCGCAGTCCCAGGGCTGGCCCGCCATCGCCGGCGGCGAGCACACCCTCATCCTCGCCCCCACCGGCTCGGGCAAGACGTTGACCGCCTTCCTGTGGGGTCTCAACCAGCTGATGACCACCGAGCCGCCCCCGCCCAAGGCGCGGACCCGCATCGTGTACATCTCCCCGCTGCGTGCCCTCGCCGTCGACGTGGACAAGAACCTGCGCGCCCCGCTCAACGGCATCGCGCTCGCCGCCGAGCGGCTCGGCACGCCCCTGTACGTGCCCCAGGTCGGCGTGCGCACCGGCGACACCCCGGCCGATGTGCGCCGCATCCTGATCCGCCAACCGCCGGACATCCTCATCACCACCCCCGAGTCGCTGTACCTGATGCTGACCTCGCAGGCTCGCGAGACGCTGGTCAACGTCGAGGCCGTGATCGTCGACGAGATCCACGCCCTCGCCGCCACCAAGCGCGGCGCCCACCTCGCCCTCACCCTGGAGCGCCTGGCCCAGGTGACGGCCCGACCGCCGCAACGCATCGGCCTGTCCGCCACCCAACGTCCGCTGGAGGAGATCGCCCGCTTCCTCGGCGGGTTCGACACGTCGGCCGGAGCGGACCGGCCGGTCGCCCGTCCGGTGCGCATCGTGGACGCCGGGGTGCGCAAACCACTCGAGCTGGAGGTCGTCGTCCCCGTGGAGGACCTCTCCAGCCTGGGCGAGGTCATCGACGAACCGGCCTCCGGCCCCCTTGCCGCCGGCCCGGTCCGCCGCTCGATCTGGCCCTCGATGCACCCCCGCCTGCTCGAGCTGGTCAAGGCCCACCGCTCGACGATCATCTTCGTCAACGCCCGCCGTCTGGCCGAACGGCTCGCCTCCCGCCTCAACGAGCTCGAGGCCGAGCAGCACACCTTCAGCGCCGGCGAGTCGATGGGCACCTCGGCCGCCGATCCCGCCCACGAGCTGGTGAAGGCGCACCACGGCTCGCTGTCGCGGGAACGTCGCCTGCTCATCGAGGACGAACTGAAGTCGGGCCGGCTCAAGGGCCTGGTGGCCACCAGCTCGCTCGAGCTCGGCATCGACATGGGCGCGGTGGACCTGGTCATCCAGGTCGAGTCCCCCGGCGCGGTGTCCTCCGGTCTGCAGCGGATCGGGCGCGCCGGCCACCAGGTGGGCGAACCGAGCCGGGGCAAGCTGTTCCCCAAGCACCGGGCCGACCTGATCGAGGCGGCCGTGGTCACCCAGCGCATGCGCGACGGGCTCATCGAGTCAACCCGCTACCCCCGCAACCCGCTCGATGTGCTGTGCCAGCAGATCGTCGCCATGACCGCGCTGGACGACCTGGCGGTGGACACCGTGGCCCGCACCGTGCGCGGAGCGGCCAACTTCGCCGAGCTGTCCGACGAGCAGCTGCACAACGTGCTGGACCTGCTGTCGGGCCGCTACCCGTCCGAGGAGTTCGCCGAGCTGCGCCCCCGCATCGTGTGGGACCGCCTCGCCGGCGTGGTCAAGGGCCGGCCCGGAGCCCAACGCCTGGCGGTGACCAATCCCGGCACCATCCCCGATCGCGGCCTCTACGGCGTCTTCCTGCCCGATGGCACCCGGGTCGGCGAGCTCGACGAGGAGATGGTCTACGAATCCCGCCCGGGGGAGACGTTCCTGCTCGGCGCGTCGACGTGGCGCATCGAGGACATCACGTTCGAACGGGTCATCGTCACCCCGGCGCCGGGCCAGCCGGGCAAGATGCCGTTCTGGCACGGTGACGGGCCCGGCCGCCCGCTCGAGCTCGGCATGGCGATCGGCGAGTTCACGCGGCGGATTCGCAGCCTGGACCAGACGGACGCCCTGCACCAGCTGCAGACCGACCACGCCCTGGACGCGTGGGCCGCGTCCAACGCGCTGCAGTACCTCGAGGACCAGGCCGAGGCCACCGGCGTGGTGCCCGACGACCGCACGATCGTCGTCGAACGGTTCCGGGACGAGATCGGCGACTGGCGGGTCTGCATCCTCTGCCCCTTCGGCGCCCAGATCCTCGCCCCGTGGGGCATGGCGCTGCGCAACCGCCTGGCCGAGCAGTGGGGCTACGACCCCGAGATGATGTGGTCCGACGACGGCATCGTCATCCGCCTCCCCGAATCGATCGATGACCTCCCGGTCGAGCTGCTGCGCATCGAACCGGAGGACATCGACGAGGCGGTCGTCGCCTCGCTGCCGGGGACGGCCATGTTCGCGGCCCGCTTCCGCGAGGCCGCCGGTCGGGCGCTGCTGCTGCCCCGGCGCCGGCCCGACCAGCGCACCCCGCTCTGGCAGCAACGCCAGCGCGCCGCCGACCTGCTCGCCGTGGCCGCCAAGTACCCCGCGTTCCCGCTGCTGCTGGAGACCACTCGCGAGTGCCTCAACGACGTGTTCGACCTGCCCGCCCTACGCCAGGTCCTCACCGACGTGCGGGCCCGGCGCATCCGCATGGTCAGCGTGGAGACGCCGAAGGCCTCACCGTTCGCCGCGTCGTTGCTGTTCGGCTGGATCGCGGTGTACATGTACGAAGGCGACGCGCCCCTCGCCGAACGCCGCGCCGCCGCGCTGGCGCTGGACCGCGACCTGTTGCGCGACCTGCTCGGCGCGGAGGAGCTGCGCGAGCTGCTCGACCCGCAGGCGCTCGCCGACCTCGAGCTCGACCTGCAGCTGCTCAGCGACCGGCGCCGAGCCCGCCACGCCGAGGGCCTGTGGGATGCGCTGCGCCTGCTCGGGCCCCTGACCCGTTCCGAGCTCGACGCCCGCAGCGCGGCCGATCCGACGCTGTGGATCGGCCAGCTGCTCACCGAGCGGCGCATCATCGAGGTCTCCATCGACGGGTCCACCCACCTCGCCGCCGCGGAGGACGCCGGCCGCCTGCGCGATGCGCTCGGCTGCGCCATACCGGTCGGTCTGCCCGGGTCGTTCACGGAGTCGACGGCCGAGCCGCTGGTGGAGCTCGTCGCCCGCTTCGCCCGCACCCACGGTCCGTTCGTCACCGCGCAGCTCGCCACCCGCCTGGGCGTCACGGTGGAACGCGTGCGTCCTGCACTCGAGGCGCTGAGTGAACAGGGCCGCGTGGTGCAGGGCGAGTTCCGCCCCGGCGGCGTCGAACGTGAGTGGTGCGACGCCGACGTCCTGCGCCAGCTGCGCCGCCGTTCCCTCGCCGCACTGCGCCACGAGGTCGAGCCGGTCTCCCAGGAGGCGTTCGCCCGGTTCCTGCCCGTGTGGCAGGGTGTGGACAGCGCCGCCCGCGGCGCGGACGCCCTGGCCGACGCGCTGGCAGTGCTGGCCGGTGCCCCCATACCGGCCAGTGTGTTCGAGGCGGACGTGCTCACCGCCCGCCTGGACCGCTACCGACCCGCCGATCTCGACGCGCTCTGCACCGCCGGCGAGGTGGTGTGGGTCGGGGCCGGGGCCATCGGCAGCAACGACGGCCGGATACGGCTGGTGTTCCGGGACCAGGCCCCGCTCCTGCTCGGCACCGAGGGGCCCGGCGGGGAGGCGGCCGCCGCGCCGGACGACCCGTTGCACGCCGCGCTGCTCGACGAGCTGGGCCAGCGCGGGGCCAGCTTCTGGGCGGAGCTGGTCGCCGCCGCGCAACGTCGGGGCCTGCCCCACGACGACCCCACCGTGCTCGCCGCCCTGTGGGACCTGGTCTGGTCCGGTCTGATCACCAACGACTCGCTCGCCCCGGTGCGGGCACTGGTCGGCCGGGCCGGCAGCCGCACCACCACCCGGGCCGACCACCAGCGAGGGCGGGCCCGGCCCCGCCTCGGACGGCTGACCCGCACCGGGCCGCCGTCCGCCGCCGGACGCTGGTCGCTCGTCGCCCCCCTGCTGCAACCGCCCCCCAGCCCGACCGAGGCGATCACCGCCCGCGCCCTGCAGCTGCTCGAGCGCTACGGCGTGCTCACCCGTGAGGCCGCCCTCGGCGAGGGAGCCCAGGGTGGCTTCGCCGGGGTGTACCCGGTGCTCAAGGCGTTGGAGGAGCGGGGCCAGCTTCGGCGGGGCTACTTCGTCGAAGGGCTCGGGGCGGCACAGTTCGCCCTGCCCGGCGCGGTGGATCGCCTCCGGCTCTACCGCCACGGCCCCGACGACGGCGGTGGCGGCCCCCACGCGCCGCACGAAGCACCGTCCGGTGGCGGTGCGGTCGTGCTCGCCGCCACCGACCCGGCCCAACCCTTCGGCGCCGCGCTGCCCTGGCCGGAGAGCGGCGGCCGGCCGGCTCGCGCCGCCGGCGCCCATGTGGTGCTCGGCGACGGGCGGGCCCTGGCGTACCTCGAGCGGTCCGGTCGCAGCCTGCTCACCTTTCCCGCCGCCGCCACCGACGACCGGTGGACCTCGGCGTTCGAGCTGCTGGTGCGCCGCGGCCGGTACCGCCAGATCGAGCTGACCCGGATCGACGGGCAGGCGGCGGGGGACTCCCCGCTCGCCCCGCAGCTGCGCGTCGCCGGCTTCCGGGACGGCTACCGCGGGTTGGTGCTGCGCGCCGGTGCCTGACCCGGGGCGCCCTGGGGCCGGTAGCGTCGAACGCCATGTCCGGTTCCGCCATCCTCGACGTCGACCTGCTGGCCTTCGAACGCGGTGACGCCGCTCGGCGCCGGGCCACCGTGGACGGGGTCATGCGCTCGTTGGTCAACGGGTTCGTCTTCACCTCGCACGACGTCGGCGAGGCCCTCCTCGACGACGCCTACGGCATGCTGGCCGAGTTCTTCTCCCGCCCGGCGGAGACCAAAGCGGCCTTCGTCGCCCCCGGCTCACACGGCCAGACCGGCTACACCGGTCTGCTGGTGGAGACGGCGGCCGGCTCCGACCACGCCGACTGGAAGGAGATGCTCAACTGGAGCCGTCCCATCCCCGTCGGCCACCCCCTGCAGGCCCGCTACCCCCACCGCTACGGCGAGCAGGTGCTGCCCGAGGCGGCGGTCCCCGGCATCACCGACGTGCTCATGCGCTTCCACGACGGCGTGTTCGAGCTGCAACGCCGGTTCCTGCGCATCATCGCCGTCGGGCTCGGCGCCTCGGAGGACTTCTTCGAGCGGCTGCTGCGCCACGGGCCCACCCTGACCCGGGCCATCCACTACCCGCCGATGGCGCTCGCCCCCGGCGCGCAACATGAATGGGCCGCCGCCCACGGGGACATCAACCTCATCACCGCCCTGCCGCGGGCCACCGCACCGGGTCTGCAGGTGCTGACCGAATCCGGCTGGATCGACGCCGTCGCCCCCGAGGAACGGGTCATCATCAACACCGGCATGATGCTCGAGCAGCTGACCAACGCGAGGATACCGACCGGTATTCACCGGGTGGTGGCCGGTGCGGACCAGCCGGGGGACCGCTACTCGGTGGTGCAGTTCTGCCACCCGACCCCGTGGACGATCCTCACCCCGCTCGCCTCCTGCGTCGACGCCGACCATCCGCAACGGTACGGCGCGATCTCCGCCGGTGACCGCCTGGACGAGGTGCTGTGGGAGATCAACCTCATCGAGGGCAGCTGAACCCCGCGCTCCGAGCTACAGCGGGCACACCGGGCTGTAGTCGACCTCGGTGAAGACCTCGACGATCAGCTCGTAGAGGACCGGGTCCTCCTCGCGCAGCGACCGTCGGTCGTAGATCGGCCCGTCGTACCCGTCACCGCCGCCACCGGGGCCGTAGCCGGGACGGCTGGCGTCGAAGAAGTCCTGCACCCCCTCCGCCCAGTACTCGTCGAAGTTGGTCATGGCGTAGGTGTCGCGGTAGATCGGCATCCGCTTCGCGGCGTCGAACGCGTCGCGCAGCCGGTCCCCGAAGTCCGGGTCCTCCGGCAGCACCGCCATGTCGAGCACCGAGTGACCCAGCTCGTGGGTGAGCACGGACTGCCCGGGGTCGGTGTCCGCGTCCGAGCAGAGCAGGTTCTCCTCCGGCGCCGCCGCCAGCGGCCGCCTCGGTGTCGCCCCGTAGGCCCGGGCGGCGTCCCAGTCGGTCCGGGGGTAGTTCTCCGGCAGGTCCCGGTACTCGGGCAGCTCCACCGCCCGTTGCTCCACCCCGATGATGCCGAGGCGGAACCCGCGGTCGGCCATGATCAGCGCCAGGTCGGGCCGGTTGCGCAACATCCCCTCGATGACGGCGCCGGCCGCCACCAGGGCGCCGGGGTCCACCTCAACGGAGGCGACGACCGGCACGCCGTCCACCACGCACGCCTGGCGGTAGAACTCGTCGAGCTCGAAGCGGGCGGGCACCGGCCCGACGGTGCACGGGGTGAAGGCGGCCGCGCCGGGGGCGGTGCGGGCCAGCACGCCCGGCTCGAGCGCGACCGGCTCGAGCGCGCTGCCGTTCATGGTGCCGGCCGAGGCATCGAGCACGCTGGAGGGCGCCGGCGCGATGCCCGCACCGTCGGCCGCGCCGCGCTCGCCGGCGGCGTCGCCGCCGACGCCGACCCGGCCCACGTTGTCGCCCACGTGACCGGTGGCGCAGGCGGTGAACAGCACCGACAGCGCCGCGGTGCGCGCCAGCCAGCGCATGCGCCGACGGTTCCTGTTGGCCTGGTGGGAGAGGAAATGGGTGGTCACTCGTGCTCCGCCGAACGGTCCGGACGTGCGATGAGCAACGGCCCGCGCCACGCGGCGCTGGAGGCACGGCGATCCCGCCGATGGGGGAACCGACGGCGATTTGCCCGATGTGGGTGAACCCGGCCCCTAGCATCGACCGGTGCCCGAGACCGCCCCCGCAGGCCCCGCCCCCGATGCCGCCCGTCCCACCGACCGGCCACGCAGCATCGGCCTCGTCCTCGGTGCCGGCGGGGTGGCCGGCTACGCCTTCCACACCGGCGTGCTCGCCGCCCTGGCCGACGCCGGGTGGGACGCCCGCACGGCGGAGCTGATCATCGGCACCTCGGCCGGGGCGGGCAGCGCCTCCCTGCTGCGCGGCGGGCTCTCCCCTCGGGACCACTTCGCCCACACCCGGGGGCTGGCCATGTCGGCCGAAGGCGACGAATTCGTCGCTCGCCTGCCCGAGGGCGCCTGGGACAGCGGCGAGCTCGCCCCCGCCGCCCCGCCACGGCCCGCCGCCGCGACCCTCGCCGTGCGCAGCCTGCTGCGCTTGCCGCCGCGCCCGGGGCTCACGGTGGCCGGCGCGCTGCCCCGTGGCCGGCGCAGCACCGAGCCGATGAGCCGCCGCCACCACGCCGTGCACCACCGGTGGCCCGACGATGCCCTGTGGGTGTGCGCGGTCCGGCTGCGCGACGGGCGGCGGGTCGTGTTCGGACGCGATGACCACCCGCCGCTCGAGGTGGGCGACGCCGTCGCCGCCTCCTCGGCCATCCCCGGCGTGTTCACCCCCGTGCCGATCGGCGGCGAGGAGTACGTCGACGGTGGCGTCTGGTCGATGACCAACGCCGATCTCACCCGCGGTCTCGGCTACGACGCCGTGGTGGTGTCCGCCCCGCTCTCGGGACCGGAGAGCTGGAAGAGCACGGGGCGCTCGGCCGGCGCCGCCTACCGCGCGTACCATCTCGCCGTGCTCGAAGCAGAGATCCGGCGCGTCCGCGACGCCGGCACCCCCGTGCTCGCGTTGCGGCCCACCGTGGAGGACCTCGCCGCCTTCCGTCAGGAGGGCGACGGCCTGCACCGCGGCGCGGTGGCCGAACAGGCCCACCGCAGCGTCACCCGCCGCCTCGAGGCCGATCCCGGCCTGCTCCCGCTGCTGACCGACCCGGTGGCGGTGAAGGCGTGAACGGGCCCGAGGCGTCGCCGTTCCTCGCCGCCTGCCGGGGCGAACGGCCCAGCCGCCGGCCGCTGTGGTTCATGCGCCAGGCCGGCCGCTCCCTGCCCGAGTACCGGGCCATCCGGGGCACCGGCAGCATCCTGCAGGCGGTCAAGGATCCGGCGTTGGCCGCCGAGATCACGCTGCAACCGATCCGCCGCTACGGCACCGACGCCGCCATCCTCTACTCCGACATCATGGTCCCCATCGCCGCGGTGGGCTTCGGAGTCGACATCAAGGCCGGCGTGGGACCGGTGGCCGAGGTGCCCTTCCGCACCCGGGCCGACCTCGATCGGGTGCGACCCCTCGACGCCGAGGGCGACACGCCCTACGTGGCGGAGACGGTGCGCCTGCTGGTGCGCGAGCTGCAGGTGCCGCTGATCGGGTTCGCCGGGGCGCCGTTCACGGTGGCGAGCTACCTGATCGAGGGCGGGCCGTCACGCACCTACACCAGGACCAAGGCGATGATGCTGGGAGACCCACAGCTCTTCGCCGACCTGCTGGCCCGCCTCGCCGACCACGCCATCACCTCGCTGCGGGCGCAGGTCGCCGCCGGTGCCCGCGCCGTGCAGGTGTTCGACAGCTGGGCCGGGGCGCTGCACCCCGCCCACTACGAGCGGCACGTGCTGCCCCACTCCCGCGCCGTGTTCGACGCGGTGGCCGAGCTCGGGGTGCCCCGCATCCACTTCGGGGTCACCACCGGTGAGCTGCTCGGCCTGATGGCCTCCGCCGGCGCCGACGTGGTGGGGGTCGACTGGCTGGTCCCGCTCGACGCCGCCCGCGCGCGCGTACCGGCCGGTACGGCGCTGCAGGGCAACCTGGATCCGGCCGTCATCCTCGCCGGCTGGGATGCCACCCGGGCCGAGGCGGCCGACGTGCTGGCCCGCAACGGCGACCACGTCGGGCACATCTTCAACCTGGGCCACGGCGTGCTGCCGGAGTCGGACCCCGACGTGCTGGCCCGTCTGGCGGAGTTCGTGCACGCCCAACCGGTGCCGGAGGCGGGGCCATGACCCACGTCGTCATCGTCGGCGCCGGCGTCGCCGGCCTCGCCGCCGCGTTCGACCTGCGTCGCGCCGGCGTGGACGTCACCGTGTTCGACCCGTCCGACCGACCCGGCGGCAAGCTGCGCACCACCGACTTCGCCGGCGTGCCGGTCGACGAGTCCGCCGACATGTTCCTGGCCCGGGTCCCGGGCGCGGTGCAGCTGTGCCGGGACCTCGGGCTGGCCGGCGAGCTCATCAGCCCGGCCATCGGCAGTGCCGCCGTGGTGCACGACGGGGCGCTGCGCCGCCTACCCGAAGGCCTGCTGCTCGGCGTGCCCACCGACGTGGACGCCGCCGTCGCCTCCGGGCTGCTGTCGGAGGCGGGCGCCGCCGCGGTGACCGCCGACCTGGCCCGGCCGGAGGGTCCGCCCGCCGCCGGGGACCCGGTCCTCGCCGAGGACGTGTCGGTGGGAGCACTGGTCCGCAGCCGCATCGGCGACGAGGCGTTCGACGTGTTCGTCGACCCGCTGCTGTCCGGGGTGAACGCCGGCCGGGCCGACGAGCTGAGCGCGGAGCTCGGCGCCGCGCAGCTCCTCACCGCGGCCCGGCGAGACGCCAGCCTGGTGCGTGGGGCCAGGGCGCAGCTGCCCGCACCGCGGCCCGCCGAGGTGCGCCCTCCGGTCTTCCACGCCCTACCGGGTGGTATGGGCCGGTTGGTCGAGGCGTTGGTCGAGGCCGTCGGTCCGAGCAACATACGGTTGGGCATGTCAGTGGTGGCCATCGAGCCGGGCGCCGGCAGCAGCGCCGGCGGAGGCGGAGGCGGCCTTGCCGTGCGCACCGACGACGGCGCCGTGCACACAGCCGACGGCGTGGTGCTGGCCACACCCGCACCGGTGACCGCGACGCTGATCCGGTCGCTCGCCCCCGACGCCGCCGCCGGGCTCGACGGCGTGGCCTACGCCTCGGTCGGCGTGGTGGCGCTCGCCTACCGACCGGCCGACGTGCCGGTCCCGCTCGAGTACTCCGGGTTCCTCGTGCCCCGCCGCGCCGGGCGGCTGCTGACCGCGTGCTCGTGGGCGTCGGCGAAGTGGCCGCACCTGGGTACCGACGGCGTGGTGCGGCTGCGGGCATCGGTGGGCCGCAGCGACGACGAGCGCTTCGTGTCCATGTCCGACGACGAACTGCTCACGGCGGTGCGGGCCGAGCTGCGCGACCTGATGGGCATCGCCGCCGAGCCGCTTGCCTGGCGGGTGCACCGCTGGCTCGGCTCGCTGCCGCAGTACCGGCCCGGCCACCGGACACGGGTCGATCGTTGGGAAGCGGAGCTGCGCGAGCGGGCGCCCGCGGTCGTGCTCGCGGGGGCGGGCCTGCGAGGCCTCGGCATCCCTGCGTGCATCACCTCGGGACGGGACGCGGCGGCCGCGCTGCTCGCCCGGCTGGGCTGACCCGGCCGGACCGATCCGACCGGCCCGGCCGGCCCGTTGCAGCCCCGACGAGGCCGTTGGATATCGACGCCGGGGCTGGTACACCTGATGGACCATGCGCGATCACGGCCGTCATGCCCAGCACCGCCGACCGGCGACCCGCCATCGCGCACCGCTGTTCGTGGTCGTGGTGGTGGCCGCCTTCGTGGCCGGCCAGCTGTGGTGGCAGCGCTCCTCGGCCGCCGATCGCGACGACCTGCGGCTCAGCGTCGACCCGCAGCGGGGCGTGCCGGAGCTCGCCGCCGGCGATGACCCGACGGTGGCGACCCCCGACCTCGACGAGGGTCGCTCCCTGTTCGACGCCCTCCCCGCCAGCACCACCCCCGCGCCGCTCGCCTCCACCACCATCCCGACCGCGGCGCCGACCACCCCCGCCGTCCTGCTACCC
>JADLEF010000185.1 GCA_020846295.1 Acidimicrobiales bacterium | reverse complement strand
CTGCTGCTCCGCGGCAGCACCGATGCTCAACATCGGGGGAACCCTCTACGGGCAGTCCGGGCCGGCCACCGGCGCCGCCAACTGGACGAGCCTCACCGTCGATGGTGCCACCGGGAGCACCACCACCTCGACCGGCACCGACCTGGGCAGCGGATCGGTGACGATGCACTACACCGCCACCAAGAACAGCCTCGTCTACACGATGGACCGCACCATCGACTACACCTACCCGAACACGTTCTTCACCGAGAGCTACTCGTTCACCATCCCGGCGGGCAACACCGAGGTCGTGAAGTTCTACCTCGGCGGTGACACCGCCCCCGGGTCGAGCGACCAGGGCTATGGCATCATGCTGACCAACCCGGTCCGCTCGGTCATCTCGCTCAACACCAGCTCCCAGATCCAGTTCGGCTATCGCGAGGTCGCCGGCGAGCGCACGTTCGACGGTGCCACCTCGCAAGGATTCTCCATTCCCTACTCCACCGTCTCGGCCGGCGGCAACATCGGCTACACGGTGACGCCGTCCAACCACGACGCCGGCCTCATGGTGCAGTGGAACCTCGGCTCCACCCCCGGCACCTACACCGGCGTGATGGAGGAGTTCGTCACCTACCAGGAGTCGAGCCTGTCCGCACAGTTCCGTCATGCGACGTTCGACGCCGCCGTGGAGGAGCCGTTCGACTTCAACTTCACCAACACGCTGTTGACCGGCGTGGTCGGTCAGGGCTTCACCTTCGCCTTCCCCAGCGGCATGACCATCGGCAGCGGTGCGCTGACCAACACCTGCGGCGGCACCGTCACCGCCACGGCCGGCACCAACACGGTGACGATGTCGGGCGTCGACGTCGCCGCCACGAGCAACTGCGTGCTCACCGTTCCTGTCGCGGTGAGCGGCCCGGGCAACTACTCGGTCTCCAACGCATCGGTGAGTGGCATGGTCGGCGGCATCGTCAACCGGGTGGCCAACTCCACCGTGCAGGCCACCTCGTCCACCAACAGCGCCCCGTCCTGGGTGGACCAGACGCTCGGCGCCATGGACACCGGCACGTACTACAACGACGGCCTCGTCGCGTCGGGCTGGCCCCTGCCGACCTACGCCGTCACCGCCGGCGCGCTGCCCGCAGGGTTGAGCCTCAACACCAGCACCGGCGCCATCACCGGCACGCCGACGACGATGGGTGCGTACGACTTCACCATCACCGTCTCCAACGGTGAGGGCACCGACCTGGTCCGCCAGTTCACCGGCACCGTCACCGCACCGCCCACCGCACCGGCGTGGACCGATCAGACGATCGCCGCGATCGAGGTCGGCGAGGCCTACAGCGACGGTGTGGCGGCCAGCGGTTCCCCGGCGGCGACCTACACCGTGTCGGCCGGCACCCTCCCCGCCGGCCTCTCGCTCGACGCCAACACCGGCGCCATCACCGGCACCCCGACGACGGCGGGCGCCTACGCGTTCACCATCGAGGCGAACAACGGCGTGGGCAGCCCTGTCACCCGCGCCTTCAGCGGCACGGTTGTCGAAGGCCCGTCCTTCGATGACGACACCCTCGGCTTCCTGCAGGAGGACCTGCCGTTCAACGACGGGATCTCCGCCTCGGGCACCCCCGCGGTGACCTACACCGTCTCCGCCGGCTCGCTGCCCGCCGGGCTGTCACTCGACGCCAACACCGGCGCCATCACCGGCACCCCGACGACCCCCGGCGCCTACGACTTCACCATCACGGTGTCCAACGGCGTCGGCACCGACCTGGTGCGCCAGTTCACCGGCACGGTGCTGGCCGCGGTGCCGCCGGCGATCGACCTGAACCTCGAGCTCGAGGTCGGCGCGCCCACCGGCGGCGACGGCGCCCAGGTGCTCGTCACCGGCAGCGGCCTGCTGCCCGGTTCCGACGTGGTCGTCGAGATGCGTTCGAACCCGGTCGTCATCGCCACCGGCGTCGCCGACAGCAACGGGAACTTCTCGCAGTACGTCACCATCCCCGCCGACGCCCCCTCCGGCAGCCACAGCATCGTGGTCAACGGCACCGGTGCCGCCGGCGATCCCGTGAGCGACACCGCGTGGTTCACCGTCACCAACACCGGCAACATCGGCGACTCGTCGAGCGCCGCCCCGCTGTCGGACGACTTCGGCTTCCGTGGCCTCAACCCCTCCCGGCTGCTCGACACCCGAGACAGCGGCGTCAAGCTCGCCGGCGGGACGGTGCACGAGCTGACCGTCGTCGGCGTCGGCGGCGTGCCGGCCGACGCGACCGCGGTGGCGCTCAACATCACCGCCACCGAGGGCGAGGCCGCCGGCTTCATCACCGTGTACCCGTGCGGCACCGAGCGCCCGTGGGCCTCGAACGTGAACTTCGCCGCCGGCCAGACCATCGCCAACGCAGCGACCACGCGGGTCGGCGCCGGCGGCAAGGTGTGTGTCTACACCGAGTCGACGGCCCACATCGTGGTCGATGTCAACGGCGCCAACAGCCAGTCGGAAGGCGACGGCCGGGTGGGGGGCCTGACCCCGACCCGTCTGCTCGACACCCGCGCCGACGGCGGCAGCAAGGTACCGGGCGGTACGGTCTACGAGCTGCCGGTGGCCGGTGTGGGCGGCGTCGCCGCTCACAGCAGCGCCGTGGTGCTCAACCTGACGGTGACCGAACCCGACGCAGGTGGCTTCGCCACCGTGTTCCCGTGCGGCAGCGAGCGCCCGTGGGCCTCGAACCTGAACTTCACGGCAGGCCAGACCGTCGCCAACCTGGTGACGGCGACGATCGGGACCGGCGGCAAGGTGTGCCTCTTCAGCCCGTCGAACACCCACTACGTGGTCGACGTGCTGGCCGAGTACCGCTCGGACAACCGCGACGGGCACGCACTGGCCGGCAGCATCACCCGCCTGCTCGACACCCGGGAGGCCCGCAGCGTCCACGGCGGCGCCAAGCTCGCCGCCGGTCAGGTCGTCGAGCTGCAGGTCGCCGGCCTCGGGGACATCGACGCCACCGCGGTGGCGGCGACACTGAACATCACCGCCACCAATCCCGATACCTTCGGGTACGTCACGGTGTTCCCCTGCGGTACGACGATGCCGTGGAGCTCCAACCTCAACTACGCGGCGGGGCTCACCGTGGCCAACTCGGTGACGACCGCCCTCGGCACCGGCGGCAAGGTCTGCGTCTACGTCAGCCACCCGACCCACCTGGTGGTCGACTTCAACGCCGCCTACGGCCCGGACACGGTGGTGTGATCGCCACGATCCGCTGACCCAACCCCAATGAGCCGGGGACCGGCTGCCGCCTTCGGGCGGGAGCCGGTCCCCGGCTCGTTCGCGTTCCGGTCACTCGAGGTGCGGGCCCGCGCGGAGGTGCGAGCCCGCACGACGGAGCGTTGCTCGATGCCATCGCCCACCGTCCGACGATCGTCGGCGTCGCAGGCCCTGGCGATGAACGCGGAGTGGCCCACCCTCCGATGATGGTGAGGTCGCCTGCGAGCATCGGGCCGCCCGCATGGCCCGAGTGCGCTTCCCCCGGCGCGGGACACGCTCACGGCACCGGCGCCGCGCCGCTCCCACCGCCGCTGCGCAGCACCCGGCTGCTGTCAGCACAGGCTCCGCCGCAACCCGAGCGGTCCCCATCGCAGCTGCGCAAGGGGCGGCCGCACACGACGGGAGCGGCCGACTCGGCGGGATGGTCGCGTCAGACCCCGGACGCGGACCAGCCTCACCCGAGGGTGAGGCTGGTCTTCGTCGCGCCGCCGTCAATGGCGGCCTGTTGTCCCCCGAACGGGCTCGGAGCGGCCTACTGCTCGGACGGCACCATCGCAACCCGCCGCCGGCTGCGCACATACCACTGCAGCCCCAGACCGGCGATCGTCATGCTCCACGCCAGCTGGAACATCCCCATCGACGATGAACCGGTGCGGGGCAGGAGCGTCACCGGGGTGGTCGTGGTGGCGCCGAGGGCGATCGGAAGACGGATCGGCGACGGCGCGGGGGTGTCGACCTGCGCCGTGATGGCCGGAGACGGCCGGCCGCTGGCCGGATCCACACCGGCGCACGAATAGTTGCCGTAGGGCGCGTTGGCCAGCTGGAAGCTGCCGTCGGCGGACGCTGCGATGGTGAACACCCCGTCGTCGCCGTTGCCGAGGATCCCGTCGAGGCCGCTCCACGTGCAGCGGACCTGCGCAGCTGACACACCCTGCTGCGTCGCCGCGAAGTAGACCTGGCCGGTGAGCGAGCTTGCGCCCACCGCCGCCAGATCTGCCTTTGCCGTACCGTACGGTACGGTCACAATGACGTTCCAGTCGCCGCTGCCGTCACTGTCCCACCAGGGCTGGATGCCGGCGGTGGACAGGCGGGCGAACACGTCGTAGGGGCCGGGCACGACGGACTCGAACGCGTACGTCCCGTCAGCGGCGGTGATGACGCGGCCCGAGGTGATCCCGTTCGCCGCGGCGGTGGCCACCGCGATCGGCGCATCGCCGGACCGTTTGGCGGCGGGCCCGACGACGGGCGCCAGGTCAACCGGAACCCCCGCCAGCGGCGCCTCGCCCGGATCCATCACGCCGTCGCGGTCGACGTCCACCCAGATCACACCCTCGACCCGACCCAGCGCCGGAGCGCCCGTTGTGGTGGTGGTGGTGCCAGCGAGCGGCTCCGTCGTGGTCGTCGTCGCCTCCGTGGTCGTCGTCGCCTCCGTGGTCGTCGTCGCCTCCGTGGTCGTCGTCGCCTCCGTGGTCGTCGTCGCCTCCGTGGTCGTCGTCGCCTCGGTGGTCGTCGTGGCCTCGGTGGTCGTGGTCGACGAGGCGGCCGTCGTCGAGGTCGTGAAGCTGCCGGAGGAGCCGGTGGGATTGCTGAACGAGCCGATCTCCTGCAGGAGCTGCGCATCCTCCTCGGCCACCTGCTCGTCGAGGTCGGCCAGGATGTCCTCGATCGGGATGCCGGCATCGACCTCGGCGTTGAGGAACTCCTGGGCCGTCAGGGCCCCGCAGTTCCCGCCGTTGTAGATCGCGATTCCCTCCACGCTCCAGTTCAGCCCTGCGCCGGCGCCACCGGAAGCCTGGTCGGGGATGATGTCGCCCCAGATCTTCTGGTTCGGCGGGTAGTCGAAGTTCGGGTCGAAGACCGGACCGGTGTGATGGGTGTGATCGTTGTTGCTCGAGCCGTTGATCGCCGACACGCTCACCGTGATCCGCCGATAGGGGTTGGTCTCCGAGTGTGTTCGATGGCAGATGGTCACCCCGTTGGCGGCTTCGGCCGGCCCCACCCCGATGATCCACGGCGCGACGAACAGCGCGGTGAGGGCGGCGAGACGGGCGTTGAACAGCACGCGCCGCTTCGAGGCGGCGCGCCCGTTGACTGGTTCACGTTTCACAGCCCGTACATCGCCACAGTTCTTCAGCAGACCGATCGTCCATCAGGGTGAATCGACACGCAGATGCATGCATGTGGTCGGGCGACGACAACCGGCCGCCGGCCGTCCAGCGGCTACCGTTCGCCCGGTGAGGGGACGAAACCTGCTGAACGCATCCCGCCCCGGCGCTGCGTCGGGCCAGGGGGCCGATGGCCCCGTCGGATCGAGCGCCGCCCTACCCGATTCCGGCCGCGCCTGGCTCATCGCCGCGGCCGGCCTGGCCGCCAACGCGGCCTGCTGGGGCACGATGAACAGCTTCGGGGCCTTCCTCGACTCGATGAAGACCGAGTTCGACGCCAGCCTCGGCGCCACCGCGCTGATCTACGCGCTGCCATCGCTCGTGCTGTTCGTGCTGGGCATGGTCACCGGACCCCTGGCCGAGCAGTACGGACCGCGCCGCATGGTGGCCGCCGGTGCCGCACTCATGGGCACCGGCCTGTTCATCACCGCCCACTCCTCCACGCTGGCCATCGCCGTGCTGGCCTACGGGCTCGGTGTCGGCTTGGGCATGGCCTGTTTCCTGGTCCCGATCACCGCCTGCATCGGCGGCTGGTTCGTGCGCCGTCGGGCCGTGGCCCAAGGGCTCAGCGCAGCAGGCTCCGGCGTGGGCACGCTGGCCATGGTCCCCCTGGCCCGCTGGCTGATCGACGGCTACGGCTGGCGGCGGGCCTACGAGGTGCTCGCGGTGATCTGCGTGGCCGCCCTCCTGCTCGCCGCCGCAGTGGCGGACCGTCCCCCGAACCAGCGACCCGTCGGGCGGCCCAGCCTGAGCCGGCTGCGGCAGGCAGCGGCCCACGGCCCGTTCCTGCAGGCCTATGCCGGCGGGTTCCTGCTCAGCGCGTCGCTGTTCGTGCCCTTCGTCTTCCTCGTCCGCTACGCCACCGACCACGGCATCGCCAAGCGGGACGCCGCGCTGCTGCTCAGCATCCTCGGTGCCTCCAACATCGTGAGCCGGTTGGCCACCACCGGCCTGGTCGGACGCATCGGTGCGGTGCGGCTGTACCTGCTGTGCTTCATGTCGCTGCCCATCGGGCTCGGGCTGTGGCTGGCGGCGGGCGACTCCTACCTGCTGCTCGGCGTGTTCGCCGCCGTCCTCGGCATCAGCCACGGCGGCTACGTGGCGCTCAGCCCAGAGGTCACCGCCGAGCTGTTCGGGGTGGAGAACATCGGCACCGTGCTGGGCGCGTTGTGGACCTCCTCCGGCGTGGGGGGCTTCCTCAGCCCCGTACTGGCCGGCATGTTGATCGATGCGTCCGGGTATGGCACCACCATCGCCGTCGCGCTGGCGGTCGGCGTCCTCGCCGTCGTGGTCCAGCCCGCCCTGTGGGCGGTGGGCCGGCCCGGGGGCCAACGGGCCGGAGCAGCCGCAGCCTGACCGCTCAGCCGGCGGCGTGCACCGGCGGGCGGCGCGCCGCCCACGGCTGCACCTGCTCCAGCTGGGCGGCGAGGGCCAACAACAGGCCCTCGTCGGCGTGGCGGGCGACGAGCTGCACCCCGATGGGCAGCCCGGCGGAGGACTGGGCCAGCGGCACGGTGATGGCGGGTTGCCCGGTCAGGTTGAACAGCGGGCAATACGGGTTCCACGCCAGCATCGCCCGAGCGTTGCCCCACGCGTCGAGCTCGGGGTGGTTGCCGTCGACCACCCCGAAGGGCACCGGCGGCTGGGCCAACGTCGGGGTCACGAGCACGTCGAAGCGTTCGAAGAAGCCGCCTGCGGCCCGGGTCATGCGGTTGACCTCGTCGAGGGCGTGGGTGGCGTCGGTGGCCGACAGCGTTCGGCAGTGCTCGAGCCACGCCAGCGTGACCGGTTCCAGGAACTCGTCGGTGAGCGGACGGCCCATCCGTTCGCCGATGGCGGCGATCGGCCCGGCCACCCCGATGGCCCACAGGTCGACGAACGGGTGCTCGAACCGCTCGTAGTCGAAGGGGAAGATCGCCTCGCTGACCCGGTGGCCGATGCCGTCGAGCGCGGCGGCGGCGTCCCGCACGGCGGCCGCCACCTCCGGATCGACCGCGGCAGGGCCCCACGGCGCCACCGTCCAGGCGATCCGGACCGGGTGCCCACCGCCCTGGACGGTCGCCCCTGCGGCAGTGGCCGCCACCAGCTCGAGGTAGGGCCGATCGGGCTGCGGGATGCGAAAGGGATCGCCGGGGCGGGGTCCGCCCACCGCGTCGAGCACGGCCGCGGTGTCCCGCACCGTGCGGCTCACCACCAGCTGCACCGAGCCACCGAAGTTCGGCTCACCGCCACCCGGACCGGCCGACACGCGCCCTCGGGAGGGCTTGAGGCCCACCAGGCCGCAGCAGGACGCCGGGATGCGGATCGAGCCGGCACCGTCGTTGGCGTGGCCGACCGGCACCACCCCCGAGGCCACCAGGGCCGCCGATCCGCCGCTCGAGCCACCCGAGGTGTGCTCGGGCGACCAGGGGTTGTGGGTGCGTCCCCGGGCGGCGGTCTCGATGGTGCCGTAACAGCCCATCTCCGACGTGCTCGACCGGCCGATGATGACGAGCCCCGCGGCCTTGAAACCGGCGGTGAGGTGGCTGTCCCGGTGCGTCACCAACCCCTCGGCCAGGCGGCTGCCCAGCTCGGTGCGCCGGCCCGCCTCAGGCGCGCCGATGTCCTTGCGGGCCATGGGCACGCCGGCCAGCGGGGCGGCGGTTCCGGCGCCGGGCGCGTCGGCAGATCGTTCGATGGCATCGGGGTACACCTCAACGAATGCCCGCAGAGCCGGTTCCACCCGCTCGGCCGCCTCGAGGGCGAGCTCGGTCAGCTCCTGGGGTTGCACCGCACCGGCACGCACCAGCGCAGCAAGCCCAACCGCATCCTGTCCGGCGTACTCCTCGAGCCGCATGCGCTCCCCCATCCTCGGACTCCTGCGAGCGGCTGCAGCCTAGAGCGCGGCGGCGCCGACCCTGGCGCCGACCCGGCGGGTACCGTGCGGTACGGGGGCGGCGCGGGCGCGGTGGCGGCCGGTTCCGTGCCAAGCTGGGGCCGTGGGATTTCGCGATGGAGACGGATGGGTGTCCTGCTTCTGCGGGCGGCCGCACTGGGGGCTCTACGGCGCCGCCGGGCTGCTGCTGATCCGCCAGGAGGGCGAGCACCCCGAGGTGCTGCTGCAGCTTCGGGCGGCGTGGACGCACGGCGGCGGCACGTGGGCGCTGCCCGGTGGTGCGCTCGACTCCCACGAGGACCCGGTCACCGCGGCGGCCCGCGAGGCGTGGGAGGAGGCCGGCGTCCACCCCTCGGTGCTCGACGTCAAGGGCATCTTCACCGACGACCACGGGAACTGGCGTTACGACACGGTGATCGCCCACTGCGTCGGTGAGGCCGGCGCGCACGAGGCCAACGCCGAGAGCGACGAGATCCGCTGGGTCGCCATCCATGAGGTGTCCGGCTACGAGCTGCACCCCGGTCTGGCCGCCTCGTGGGGCGAGATCCTGCCCCACGTGATGGGCACCCTGGGCTGAGCGGGGCCGGCCGCCCGCTGGCGGCCGGCCCGATCGGTCAGCGAAGATCCGGGCCGCTGCGCAGCAACGAGCCCTGCAGCGCGCCGGTGTGCTCGCCGCGCTCCATGAACACCGAGCCGTTCACCAGCGTGTAGTCGTACCCCGATGCCTTCTGGATCAGGCGACCGGCGCCGCCGGGGAAATCGTGCACGTAGTCCGGCATGTGCAGGCGCATGCCGTCGAGGTCGAGCACGTTCACGTCGGCGTAGGCACCGGGGGCGAGCACCCCGCGGCCCTCGATGCCGAACAGCTCGGCGGTGTCGCTGGTGAGCCGGCGCACCGCTTCCTCCACGCTGAACAGCTTGCGCTCGCGCACCCAGTGGGTCAGCAGCCAGGTCGGCTGGCTGGCGTCCATGATCTGGCCGACGTGCGCGCCGGAGTCCGCCAGGCCGAGCACCACCATCGGGTTGGTGAGCATCTCCTCGACTGCGGCGAAATCCGGGTTGAGGATCGGATGGTTGAAGAACGCCGTGCCGCGCGACTCCACCATCACGTCGAGGTACGCCTCGGCCAGGGACACGCCCCGGGCGGCGGCCAGGGCGGGCAACGAACGGGCCGGATCCGGCCGGTAGTCGGGGTCGGGTCCGACCAGCAGGTAGTGGCGCGAGAGATCCTCGGCGAAGGGCCCGTTGGCCTCGGCCTCGGCCAGCAGCACCGCGCGACGGGCCGGATCGGCGTAGGCGGCCAGCTTCTCCGCCAGCGAAGCCTCCCGCAGCGCCCGCCACGACGGGTTGCGGTCGAAGGGGCTGCGCACCTGGGCACCGGCCAGCACGCCGATGCCGCGGGCGGTGGACTGCGGGCGGATCTGCGCACCGGCGTCGTTCTGGGCCGCGGCGAAGTCCATGATCCGGCGGTACTGCTCGGGCAGGTGCGGGAACTGGAAGAAGGCGAACGTGAGCGGCCGACGGCTCGCGCGGGACACGTCGCCCATCCACTGCAGTTCGGCGCGGGCCTGCTCCCACGTCTCCGCGTTGTCGGTCTCGAAACGGGGCACGACCTCGTAGACGCCCCGGTTGTAGCGGCGCAGCGGATCGGCCAGGGCCAGCAGCTAGTCGGGCTCGGCGAACGTACCGGGCACGGGCCGGCCGTCGGGCGTGCGGTGCCCGAGCACCCGCGAGGTGGAGAAGCCGAGGGCCCCGGCCGCCATCGCCTCGTCCACCGTGCGCACCATGACAGCGAGCTCATCGGCGTCGGGATGCGCGTCGCGGTCGATGGACTTCTCCCCCATCGCGTAGAACCGGACCGCGCAGTGGCCGACCATGCCGCCCACGTTGATGCCCTTGGGCATGGCGTCGAGCGCGGCGTAGTACTCGCCGTAGGTGTGCCAGTTCCAGTCCAGGCCCTGCATGATCGACGTGGCGGGGATGTCCTCCACCGACTCCATCAGCTTGGCCAGCAGCTCGTGGTCGGTCGGCTTGACCGGGGCGAAGGTGACCCCGCAGTTGCCCACCACCACCGAGGTCACCCCGTGCCAGCACGACGAGCTGCACTGGCTGTCCCAGGCGACCTGGGCGTCGAGGTGGCTGTGGATGTCCACGAAGCCGGGTGTGACGTAGCGGCCCTCGGCGTCGATGGTGCGAGCCGCAGCGCCGCCGAGGCGCCCCGGTTCGGCGATCTCCGCGATGCGATCCCCGACGATGCCGACATCTGCGATGCGTCCTGGCGCCCCCGTCCCGTCGACGACGGTGCCGCCGGTGATGGCGATGTCGTAGCTGGCCATGCTGTTGATCCCCCTGCAGAGTCGAGTGGGCCACATTCTCACCCACGAGGGGCCGGCCGTGCCGCCGATCCGCGACGATCAGAGGTTGCGCTGGGTCGGGTCGAGCCGGATGCGCAGCCAGTCACCGAGCAGGTTGAAGGCGAACACGGTGGCGGCGATGGGCACTGCCGGCGCCGCCACCGGCACCCAGTTGCCGGCCAGCAGGCCGATGCGGGCCTCCGCGATCATGCTGCCCCACGCCGGGTCGGGCGGCGGCACCCCGATCCCGAGGAACGACAGCGATGCCTCGAGGATGATCACCACGCCCACCGTCAGGCTGGCCAGCACCATCCAGGTGTTGAGCACGTTGGGCACGATGTGGCGGCGCATCACCCGCCAGCGTCCGGCCCCGGCGACCTGGGCCAGCCGCACGAAGTCCCGTTCGCGCAGACTCAGCACCTCGCCCCGGATGACTCGGGCGTAGCGGGTCCAGAACACGGCCCCCAGGATGATCACGATCGACCAGATGCCCAGGCCGTCCTGGAACACCATGGCCAGGAACACGGCGAAGATCAGCGCCGGTATGGCGAGCCACGCATCGACGATCCGCATCAGGATCTGATCCACGATGCCGCCGAGATAGCCGGCAACGACGCCGACCGCCAGCCCGATGGAGCCCGCCACCAGCGTGCCGACCAGGCCGACGACCACCGAGATCCTGGTGCCGTGGATCACGCGGCTGAGGATGTCGCGACCCTGGAAGTCGGTCCCCAGCACCGCGGACCAGTCACCCGTCTGCCACGCCGGATCGGTGTTGATCCGGGCGCCGGGCAACGGTTTGAGCGGGTCGTGGGGGGCGATCCAGGGAGCGAAGATCGCCACCAGCACCAACAGGGCGACGATGATCACCGCCGCCGCCGGGGCATCGCGCAGGTAGGTGCCCAGCCGCGTGCGGGTGCGCACCCGGGCCGGGTCGAACGGGGAGGCAACGACGGTCATGGCGATCGACCTCAGCGATTCAGACGGATGCGCGGATCGAGCCACGCATAGACGACATCGAGCACGAAGTTCACCGTCACCACCATGGCGCCGGCCATCAGCACCACACCCTGCACGAGCGGGAAGTCGCGCATGGAGATCCCCACCGCGACCAGATCGCCGATGCCGGGCCAGGCGAAGATCTGCTCGATCACCACCGCGACGTTGACCATCACCACGAAGTTGACCGCGGCGAGCGTGAGCACCGGGATCAGGGCGTTCTTCAACGCGTGCTTGAGGATGACCAGCCGCTCGGGCACGCCCTTCAGGCGCGCCAGCTTCACGTAGTCACCGCGCATCACCTCGAGCATGGAGGACTGGGTGAGCCGCATCGTCGCCGCGGCGAAGTACCAGCCGAGGGCGATGGTGGGCATGACCAGCTGTTTGGCCGATCCGCTGCCCGAGGTCGGCAACCAGCCCAACTTCACCGAGAACACGAAGATGAGGGCGGTGGCGATCACGAAGTTCGGGATCGAGACCCCGGTCAACGCGACCGCCCTGAACGCCCTCGCCGCCCAACTTCCCGATCGCACCGCCGACAACACACCGGCCGGTATGCCGATGGCGAGGGACAAGGTGAAGGCGAGCGAGGCCAGCAGCAGCGACCGGGGCAGTCGGTCCAGGTACACGTCGAGCACCGGCTGGCGGTACTGGAAGGACCGCCCCAGGTCCCCGGTCACGATGTCGCCGACGAACGAGCCGTACTGGGCCAGCAGCGGCCGATCGAGCCCGTACTCGGCGCGGATCAGCGCCACCTCCTCCTCGGAGGCCTCCGGTCCGGCATAGGTCCGCGCCGGGTCGCCGGTGGCCCGCACGATCAGGAAGATGGTGACGCTGAGCAGCAGCAGCGTGATGACGCTGTAGACGACCCGGCGCAGGATGTAGCGCAGCACGTTGTCCTCCTCAGGACTTCAGCCGCACGTCTTCCCAGGGGAACACGTAGGGGAACTGCGGGATGGAGAACCAGATCTCCTCGGGGGCGTTGGCGATGCGGGGGCCCTGCGCCATGGTGAGCCCGAGGTTGTACACGTAGACGAACACGTACTGGTCGTTCATCTCGGTCTGCAGCTCGGCCATCAGCCGGTCCCGCTCGTCGAGGTCGACCGATGCCTCGTACTGGGCGAACTTGGCGTCCAACTCGGGGATGCAGGTCCGCGAGCTGGTCCCCTCGCACAGCACGAACGCCCGCCACCGCGTGGCGACGTCGCCGTTCAGGCCGGAGATGTTGAGGATCATGCCGGGCAGCGCCTCGGAGCCCTTGGTCAACGCCTCGACGAAAGCGGCCCGTTCCATGCGGTTCAGCTTGGTCTTGATGCCGATCTCGGCCAGCTGCGTGATGACCCGCTCGGCGAGCGGGTAGTACGGCGCCAACGGCGTCAGCTGCTCGACCTCGAAGCCGTCGGGGTAGCCGGCGTCGGCCATCAGCTGCTTCGCCTTGTCCAGGTTGTACTCGTACCACTCCGGTTTGATCTCGTCCTCGGTGAGCGCGCCGCCGAGGTCGAACGTCGCCCAGTTGCCGCCGTCGATGCGGGCGTACCCACCGGTCTCGGCGTTGGTGATCTCCTGGCGGTTCAGCGCCAGCGACACCGCTTGGCGGACGCGGACGTCGTTGAAGGGGCTGTCGGGGTTCTCCCACCCGGGGAACTCCAACCAGAACGGCGTGGTCGATCGCTGGATGAGGCTGATGTCCTTGTTGGCCTTGGCCGGTTCGAGCAACGCGCCCTGCACGACGTTCATGAAGTCGATCTCACCCGCCTGCAGCGCCGCGAAGCGGGTGGCGTCGTCGGTGATGATCTTGTAGATGATCGTCTTCACCTCGGGTGACTTGCGCCAGTAATCGGGCATCGCCTCGAACTCGAGCTCGGTGTTGGAGGTGTTGCGCACCAGCTTGTAGGGCCCGGCGCCGATCGGGTTCTGCTTGAAGCCGTCGGGGCCGACCTGCTCGTAGTACGCCTTGGGCACGATCCAGCCGATGCCGGTCGCCGGCGTGCCGTAGAGCACCAGGAAGTCGACGAACGGCTCCTTGAAGTGGAACGTGATGTGGCGTGCGTCGGTCTTCTCGATCCGGTCGAGCTTGTCGTGGAACAGCTTGGCCTGGGTACCGCGATAGCTCTGGTAGGTGAACTCGACATCATCGGCCGTGACCGGCTCACCGTTGTGGAACTTCGCCTTCTCCCGGATCACGAACGACGCGCTCATGAAGTCATCGGCGAGCTCATAGGACTCGGCCAGGCTGGGCGCGAGCTGTTGGCCGGGGTAGTGCTTGATCATCGAATCGTGCAGGGCGTACATGAACCCGTAGGCGGTGATGACGTTGCCGGCATCCTGCGGGTCGAGCCAGGCCGGGGTCAGCGCGGTGTGCCACCCGTAGACGACCTTTCCGGTTGGTTCCTTGCGGGCACCGGTGGTGGTGGTCGCCTGCGCCGCACCTCCGGTGGTCACCACGCCGACGGCTTCGGGAGGCGCGGTCTGCGGCGTCGCCTCCTCCTCCGAGGAGTTCGAACTGCTACCGCAGGCGCTCGCGAGCAGCGCCAGTGCGGCCAGTAGAAAAAGAAAACGATGACGCGCGGCCATGGATGTCTCCCCTGAGGACGCGCCTGACGAGCACCTCGTGCCCGGTTTCCCCCGGCCGCGTCGTTGCGCTACCTAATCCTTCACTCGGCGGAACTGTCAACACGTTTTTGTGCCGCCGGTCACATCCGATGGACTAGTCTGACCTTCCAGCCGGCATGCCGGGGGGCTCGGCTCCAGCGCGAAGGAAGGGTCGGATGACGCCACCGCTGCTCGAGGTGCGGGGTCTGCGCACCGAATACCGGGCGTTCGGCGGCACCCGTGTGGTGCGCGCCGGCGACGACGTGAGCTTCACCCGCGAACGCGGCCCGACCATCGGCCGCGTCGGGGACTCCGGGTGCGGCAAGACCACCACCTGTCTGTCGCTGGTCCGCCTGCTGCCCGCCGGCGCCCAGGTCACCGCGGGCGAGGTCCTGCTCGAGGGGCGGGATCTCACCGGGCTGCCCGACCGGGAGATGCAGCAGATCCGCGGCCGCGAGATCGCCATGATCCTCCAGGATCCGATGGCCTCGCTCAACCCGTTGTTCACGGTGTACGACCAGGTGCGCGAACCCGCTTACCACCATCGGGCGATGCGTGGCGCCGCCTTGCGTGAGCGGGTGCGCTCCCTCCTCGGCTCGGTGCGCATCCCATCGCCCGAGCGGCGCATGAAGGAGTACCCCCACCAGATGTCGGGCGGGATGCGCCAGCGCATCGCCGGCGCCATCGCCCTGTCGGCCGCACCGAAGGTGATCATCGCCGACGAACCGACGACCAGCCTCGATGTCACCATCCAGGCCCAGTACCTGGATCTGCTGAAGGGCCTGCAGCGCGACACCGGCGTCGGGCTCGTCTTCGTCACCCATGATCTCGGCATCGTGGCCAAGAGGTGCGACGACGTCGTGGTCATGTACGCCGGACGGGCGGTGGAGAGCGGTCCGGTGCGCACCATCTTCGAGCGGGCCCGCCACCCCTACGCCGATGCACTCCTGCGGTCGGTGCCCACGATGGGCAGCAAGGAACCGCTCTTCCGCATCGAGGGCCAGCCGCCGGACCTCGCCGACCTGCCGCCCGGCTGCTCGTTCGCGCCGCGGTGCCCGCTGGTGGCGGACCGGTGCCTGGAGCAGGCCCCACCGACGCTGGAGATCACCCCGGGCCACCGGGCCGACTGCTGGTTCGCACAAGGCTCCGGTCCGGTCCTCGATGCCGTGGCGCCCGGTGGTGGCGCCGCGCACACCAACGGGAGCACCTCGACATGAGCGACGCGCTGCTGCAGATCGAAGGACTGCAGAAGTACTACCCGGTACGCAAGGAACGGCTGTTCGGCGGCAGCCGCGGCCAGGTCCGCGCCGTCGACGACGTCAGCTTCGAGATCGGCCGGGGCGAGACGTTCGGCTTGGTGGGCGAATCCGGCTGTGGCAAGACGACGATCGCCAAGCTGGTCCTCCGCATCGAGCCGCCCACTGCGGGCCGCATCCTCTTCGAGGGCCTCGACGTGGCCACCCTGCGGGGCAAGGCCCTGCTCGCCTACCGCCGCAACGTGCAAGCGGTGTTCCAGGACCCGTACGGATCGCTGAGCCCGCGCCTGCGGGTGCGCGACATCGTCGGGGAGGTGCTCGAGATCCACACGTCGATGACCCGCCAGCAGGTCACGACGCGGGTGCACGAGGTGCTGGAGCTCGTCGGCATGCGGCCCGAGCATGCCAGGTTGTTCCCCCACGAGTTCAGCGGCGGCCAGCGCCAGCGCATCGCCATCGCCCGCGCCCTCGCCGCCGACGCCCGCCTGCTCGTGCTCGACGAGGCCGTCTCGGCGTTGGACGTCAGCATCCGCGCCCAGGTGATCACGCTGCTCGAGGAGCTGCAGCGCGAGCTCGGCGTGAGCTACCTCTACATCGGTCATGACCTGGCGACGGTGGCGCACCTCTCGCACCGGGTGGGAGTGATGTACCTCGGTCGGCTCTGCGAGGTGGGCGAGAGCATCGAGGTGTCGACCGCGCCGCAGCATCCCTACACCCAGGCGCTGTTCGCGTCCGCCCTGCCGACCAAGCCCGGCGACCAGCGCGAGCCGTTGGCCGTCGTGGGGGAGGTCCCCAGCGCCCTGCAGCTCCCGACCGGATGCCGGTTCCATCCCCGCTGCCCGCACGCGATGGACCGCTGCAGCGCCGTCGAACCGGTGCTGCAGCCCACGTCCACCTCGCGCCGGGTCAGCTGCCACCTGATGACCGCCGGGTCCGAGGTGGTCGGACGCGAACCGGCCGCCGCTCGCTGAGCGCGAGGCGGCGGCCGGCGACGGGTGGGCGGCTCGGCCCGCACCACCCGGGCCGCACCGCTCAGCGTGTCACGCGCACGCGTGGGCGGCGGCGTCCCACGCGCAGAGCTTGGACTTGCCGGACAGCTCCACGATGCTCTGGACCTTCCAGCTCTGGTCCGCGGCGCTCCACTGCGAGAGGTCGGCGCCCTCGATGAGGAACGCGTCCTTGTTGCCGTCCATGTTGAACTTCACACCGGAGACCAGCGCCGGGTTGGTCATGTCCATGCTGCGGATGGCCAGGTTGAAGTTGGTCCGGGTCAACCCGCCGGGAAGCTCCCCTGCGATGAGGAAGGCCTGGGCGAGCTGCCAGCCGAGCGAGATGCCCCAGCCGAAGTTGCCCGACGCCTTGTAGTCGTACCCGGCATCGGCGAGCACGCCGCGGGCGTAGGACACCCACGGGTCCGTGTCGAAGGCGGCCGCGTTGAAGTCCTTGAGCCCGCCGCCGACGATCCACCAGCCGTCCGAGGCCATACCGTCACCGCCGACCTTGTCCTTGGCCACGAACGACGAGGCCTTGCACACCGAGGGCAGGAACGCCGCCTTCAGCTGCTCCTTCATGCCGTTCTCGGAGACCTCGGTGATGGACTGCGTGCAGGTCGTACCGGTCAGCATGGCGATGTACACCTGCGGGTTCTTCGAGCCCAGCGTGGTCATCTGATCCTTGATGGTCGGCGCCTGCGGCTCGATCACCTCGGTGATGAGCTCCATGTCCGCCTTGCGGGGGGACTGCTCGATGAACGCCCGCAGCGACGCCTCGTAGGCCTTGCCGAAGTCGTTGTTCATGACGAGGGCGGCGATGGTCGCCTTGCCGCCCCAGGCATCGAGGTTCTGCTCGATGAACGAACCCCACAGCACCGCCTCGGTGCTGTAGCTGAGCAGCATCCCGGTTGTCCACGGGTGGTTGACCGGGTCGCCCCACGCGGGGTGCCCGGTGGTGATGAACTGCGGCACGCAGCGCTGGTTGGTCTTGTCGTAGGTCGACAGGCCACCGGGCGAGATCATCGTGGCGGTGCCGAACACCTTCTCGGCGTCGAGCATCTCGTCCACCAGCGGGATGGTCTTGGCCGGGTCGTAGCCATCGTCGCGGGTGACGACGGTGACCGTGCGCTGCTTGCCGTTCACGTCCTTGAACAGGCCGCGCTCGCTGTAGGACGACAGGAACGCCTCGGCGCCCTTGGGCAGCGCGCCGAAATCGGCCTGGGCGCCCGACAGCGGCGCCGGCCAACCGATCTTGATCGACGTGTCGGTCAGTCCTTCGGTATCACTCCAGTCTGTCGGACATTTGGAGAGATCGATCGTGTAACCCTCGGGACCGGTCACCGTGGTGCCGTCAGCCGACTTGCCCCAATTGTTCTCGGTGACCCGGGCCACGATCGCGGCGCGCTCCTCGGCCCACAGCGCTTCCCATCCCTCGATGGTGGCCGGCTCCACCGCGGCGTCCTCGGTGGCGACGGTGGTGGATGATTCCAGCTGTTCGCTGATGCCTTCCCGCACGCCCTCGTCGATCGATCCGGCGGTCTCACTCGCCGTCGTCGCACCGTCGTCACCGCCACATGCGGCCACGCCGGCCGCAGCCAAGGCCGCCGCCACTGTCATCGCTCGTGCGCGCACGAGTCCCCCTTCTTTTGTTGGACACAGAGAAGCCGGCGCTGCCCGCGCTCGACCGGTCCGAACCTAGCCACGGGTTCTGACGTCATGCCAATAACGGAGGCTGAGTGGCGGATGGCACGCGTTGTGGCGAGTTCAACAACTCAGTTCTGGATCCGGTGGAATCCTCCAGTGGCGCAGCGTGCGGTACCGCGCACCGGCGGCTTCGGTCTCGCTCTCCACCAGCGCGACCTCGTGCACCGCGAAGCGGCCGGCGAGATCGGCGTGCTGCCAACGCTGGGCCAAGCCCGCGGGCAGCGGGGTGCGCCGGCCGGCGCGGGCCACGGTGAGGTGCCCGACGAAGGTGCGGAACTGCGGTGGGCGGCCGATGTCGGCGGTCGCCGCCCGCACCACCGCAGCGAGCCCATCGAGGCCCGACCCCGGGATGTGCAGCACCGACGAGCCGATCGTCGACAACCCCGGCCCGATGGCCGCGGTGGCCGCCGGCCAGGCCAGCGCGTCGAGGCGACGGCACACCGCATCGGGCTCGCAGGATCCGAGGAAGCGCAACGTCACGTGCCACTGCTCGGGCCGGGTCCAGCGCAGCGCGGGCACCGCCGCGGCCTCGGCCGAGCCGGCCGCTGCTTCCAGCGCGGCCGACAACCGCCGGCGCAGGTCCTCTGGGGGCCACACCGCGATGAACAGCCGGGCCATCGAGGAGCTCAGCCGCAGCGGCAGTGAACGGTCTGGTCGAGCACCTGCCACCGGACGCGGACGGGTTCGGACAGCTCACCGCAGCCGGTGCAGCGCATGCGGAACCCATCCGCCGTCGCCGCGATCTCGAGCGGGGCCTGGCCCGTGGACAGCTTCCGGGGCTCGACCTTCGGCTTGGCCACCACCGGCAGCTCCTCGAAGTCCAGCGAGAGGTAGGGCGAGTCCTCGACGAGCTCCGGTGGGGGCGGCGGCAACCAGTCGGCCACCAGGTCACGGATGGCCGCCATCAGCGCCGGGTCGCCGGGCCGGCGCAGGAACGCGGCGGGCGCGTAGACCGCTTCGGGTCCCTGGACGGCGGCGAGGAGCCGCAGGCTGTCGGCCAGGCCGACCGGGTCCAGGCCGGCCGTGCCGCCGGCGGGCACCAGCTCGGCCAGCTCCAGCGGCGCGGCCCGTTCGACGACGGGCACCTCGACCGGGGCCGGCGCGCCGAGGAACGCCTCCAGCGTCTCGAACTGCTCCTCGGTGAAGACCTCGGTGGCCTCGGCGATGCGTTCGATCTCGTCGAGGAAGCCGTCGCGATCGAAACGGGTCGAGGGGTCCTCGATCGTGTCGCGGGCGAAGAGGATCACGAAGCGGGCGCCGACCCCCGGCCGTTTGCGCCGCAGGATGCGGCCCATCCGCTGGATCATCTGGCGGCGCGTCCGGCTGGCGCTCATGACGATGCCGAGGTTCGCGTCGGGCACGTCGATGCCCTCGTCGAGCACCCGCGGCGCCGCCACCGCGTCGAGGCGACGCCCCCGCAGGTCGTCGAGGATGTCCTTCCGCTGGCGACGGGCGGTGGTGCCGGTGATGAGATCGATGCTGACCAGGGGATCGAGCCGGTTGATGGCGTGGTTGGCGGCCCGGACGGTCTCGGTGAACAGCAACGCCCCCTCGGCTTCGGTGATGAGGGTGGCGAAGCGGCCCAGCAGCTGGTACTTGCCGCTGCTCTGGGCGACGATCTGGCGTCGCTTGCCGAACGCGTCGAGGTACTCGCGGGCGGCGCGGCCGTCCATGCCGGCGTCGTGGTCGGCGAGGTGGCCCACCGCGGCCAGGAACGCGCCGAACGGCTCCCGGGGCATGCCGCGCACCTGGCGGAGGTGCGCCCTGGCCTGCACCAGCGCAGCCTCGGTGGCGAGGTACTCCTGACGTTCCTCGATCGACAGCGACACACCGACGAAGGCGACGCGGGGCCGGGCGCACACCCCGTCGGCGATCGCCTCCTCGAAGCCGTAGCGGTGGCACACGCCCCCGAAGAACGGCACCAGCAGGTCGGTCACCGCGTCGTCGGAGCGCTCGAGGGTGGCGGTGAGGCCGAGGCGCTCCTCGTACTCGCTGAGCAGCGCCCGCCGCAGCACCCGGCCGCCGAGGCCGTGGCACTCGTCGGCGATGAGCAGGCCCCCTTCCGGGCCCGGCGGGACAGGACGGTGCGAGGCGGCCGAGTGCCGGGTGGCGATGAGGACGTCGCACCCGGCCGGCTCGTCCCGGCCCCGGTCGCCCAGCCGACCGATCCGCTCGTCCGGCAGGGCCTCGGTCAGCCGCTGGTACCACTGCTCCATCAGGACCCGTGACGGGACCAGGACCAGCACGAACCGCCCCCGACGCCGGGCATCGGCGGCGGCGGCGATGGCGACATCGGTCTTCCCCGACCCGGTCACGGCCTCGATCACCCCGCGCCGTCCGCAGCGGAGCCAACTCGTCAGCGCCTCGAGCTGCCAGCGGTACAACTCGGGCGCGTCAGCGCTCACAGTGGTCATCCGCTCTCGGCGTTTGTCGAGCGGGTGGGAGGGGGCACAGCACCATGCGGCAGCCAAGGCTATGGGGTCCGGACCGCTTGCTGGCACAGACATGTTGACGGCGTCATGCCGTCGCACCCGAATCCCCCAATTCAAGCCTTCGTGACGGAGCGATTTCGTCCCCGAACGCTCAACAGGGATCCGGCTCGGCCGATGGTCGAGTGGCGAGAGGGAAGAGCGACGCTGTGGATCATGATCGTGCGTGACGAGACGACCCTGCATCGATCGGCCGCATCGGGTCGGTCGACCCGGGACGACCGGCTGACGGGCTGCGTCGGGCAGGAGCTGCTCGCGACGCGTTGGGTGCCGAGCGGCCCCCACCACAGCGGTGCCGACGGCGCCCTCGCCACCGACGATCGGGCCGGGCTCGGCGGTCGCTCCGCCCTTGTCGAGCACATCGCGGCCCTCGGCGGTGGGGATCTGGCGCCGGTGACCTCGGCGTTGCTCGGCACCTTCGGGGTCGGCCCCTGCGGGCACCCGCACGACGACCCGGCCACCGTGGCCGGCACCTGCGACCCGCACGCGCCCGGCGCGACCGCCGGCGCCGTCGCGGTCCCGCCGCGACCAGCCATCGGCCGTCAGGAGCGCGCTGCCGCAGCCCGCCTGCGACGGGTGCTGCGCAACGGCGCGCTGGCCGCCGCTTACCAGCCCATCGTCCGGCTCGTCGACGGAGCGCTGGCCGGGGTGGAGGCGCTCGCCCGCTTCCCCGGCCGCAAGGCGCCCCCGCCCGAGCGCTGGTTCGCCGCCGCCCACGGGCTGCACCTCGGCGTCGACCTCGAGCTGCTGGCCGCCCGCCGGGCGCTCGCCGGGCTCGACCGGCTGCCCGCGGGGATCCCGTTGTCGGTCAACGCCAGCCCGCTCGCCGTCGAGCTACCCGGCTTCGGCGAGCTGCTCGGGGCGTACGCCGATCGGGTGGTGTTGGAGCTGACGGAGCACCATCGGGTGCTCGACTACGGGAAGTTGCGTGCCGTGCTCGCCCCGTTGCGGGCGGCCGGGCTCCGGGTCGCCGTCGACGACGCAGGCGCCGGGTTCGCCAGCCTGCGGCACATCCTCCAGGTGCGCCCCGACGTCATCAAGCTCGACCGCTCCCTGATCGCGGGGATCGATCGGGACCCTCGGCGGCGATCGCTGGCCGCCGCGCTGCTCGGCTTCGCCGATGGGTTGGGCGCGGTCCTCGTCGCCGAGGGCATCGAGACGGCGGACGAGCGTCGGGTCGTCACCGACCTCGGGATCGCCTTCGGGCAGGGCTACGCCATCGCCGTGCCGGGGGCCGCCGAGCGGGTGCTGCCGCGCTATCCGAACCGGTGAGCCTCGCACCGGCGACACCGGATCCGGCTCACCCCGGGCCCGCTCCGGTGGCGCCGAGGAGGGCCGGTAGACTGCCCGAGCGATGTCCCGGTCCGCTGGCGTGAGCAACTCGACATCCGACCGCCGCGCCGCCGGCAGCGGGCGCGCCGCCGCATCCGGCTCCGACGAGAGCGCCAACCGCGCCTTCGCCCACTACTGCCAGACCATCTTCGAGCTCGACGAGGACGAGATCGACGTCATCCAGGCTCGCATCGCCGAGCGGCTGGAGGTGTCCCGGCCGGCCGTGTCGGAGATGATCCGGCGCCTCGAGAGCGCCGGGCTGGTGGCGGTGGACCGCAACCGCATCGCCCTGTCCCCCGCCGGCCTGGCGCTGGCGGAGCAGGTCGTGCGCCGCCACCGGCTGGCCGAGCGGTTCCTCACCGATGTGCTCAAGGTCTCCTGGGCGGAGGCCCACACCGAGGCGGAACGGTGGAGCAACGTCATCAGCGATCGGGTCGAGACGGCCATGGTCCGGCTGCTCGGGGAGCCGACGACGTGCCCGCACGGCAACCCCATCCCCGGCTCGGACTACCGGGCGCCGGGGACGACGACGTTGTCGAGCATCATCGTCGGCGGGTCCTTCGTGGTGTCACGCATCCCCGAGGAGCTCGAGTTCACCCCGGGCCTGCTCAGCTTCCTCGAGCAGTCCTGGCTGGTGCCGGGCCGCCGTGGCGTCGTCACCGCCCAGTCGCCCGACGGCACCCTGACGGTGGACATCGACGGCCGCACCGTCGGCCTCGGCGAGTTCGCCAGCAGCCGCATCCTCGTCACCGCCGCCTGAGCCCGCATCCGGGCCGGCGGGTCCTCAGCGACCCTGGAACGGACGGGGTTCGCGCCGCTCGGCCCGAGCCAGCGCGGCCTCGTGGAAGTCCTCGGTGAGGTACAGCCGCATCGGCTGCTGCATCATGTCGGCCTCCTCGGTCAGGCGGCGCAGGTACCACCGTCTCGCCCGCACCGATGCCCGAACCGACAGCGGCGGGTTGGCGTCCACCTCCCGGGCCAGGGCCAGGGCCACCTCCAGCGCGGTGCCCGGCTCCACCAGACGGTTGACCAGCCCGTGCTCGAACGCCTCCTCGGCGGTGAAGTAGCGGCCGGTCAACGCCAGCTCGGTGCCGAACGCGGCAGCCCCGCGGAACTGCAGCAGCGCCCAGTAGCGGGCGCCACCCAGCCCGCGGGAGACCTCGGTGATCTGCATCCGGGTGCCCCGTTCCGCCACCACCAGATCGGCGTCGAGCATCAACCCCATGGCCAGGCCCAACACGTAGCCGTGCACGGCGGAGATCACCGGCTTCCAGTTGACCGAGTGCACGAACAGGTCGCCCACCTTCGCCCCCGGTGCCTGCGGGCCGCCGAAGCGTTCGAGCTCCTCGCGGGGACGCAGCTGACGCTGCTGCACGTCGGCGCCGGCGGAGAACGCCCGGCCGTTGCCGCACAGCACCGCCACGTTGGCCTCGGGGTCGGTGTCGAACCGGCGCAGCTGCTCGGCGAGCGCCCGCACCATCTCGTCGCTGAACGCGTTCAGCTTGTCGGGCCGGTTGATGCGCAGCACCGCGATGCGGCCGTCGCGCTCGTACTGCACCAGCTCGTCGGCGGCGGCGTCTCCGGGATCGTTCATGGTGCGGAACCTAGGCCCTGCCGCGCCGCCGTGCCCGCCGACGACAGGGCCGGCACCAACGGACGGTGCATCGGCCCGCTGTCGTAGGCTTCAGTGGTGAGCACCCCCGAGACCGATCTCCCGCCGGAGCTGGCGGCGCTGCGTTCGCTGCCGGAACCGTTCCCATCCCAACCGATCCGCTACATCGATCGCACCCGTCGCTGGTACCAACTGCTCGGCTACGAACCGTACCGATGGGCATCCCACGACGACGTGCCGTTCACGCCGCCGGCCAAGCCGCTGGCCGACAGCCGCTTGGCGCTGATCACCACTGCGGCGCCGTACCAACCGGATCGGGGTGACCAGGGCCCCGGCGCGGCCTACAACGGGGCGGCCAAGTTCTTCGAGGTCTACACCCGGCCGATGGAGGAGCCCGCCGACCTGCGCATCTCGCACATCGGCTACGACCGCGCCCACACCACGGCCGAGGACCGCAACACCTGGCTGCCCCAGGAGCGGCTGTGGGAAGCGCGCGACGCGGGTCGCATCGGCAGCCTGACCGAACGGCTCTACGCCGTGCCGACCGTGCGCCGGGCTCGGGACACCACCGACGTGCACGCACCGCAGATCGAGGAGCTGGTGCGGGCCGACGGTGCCGAGGTGGCGCTGCTGGTGCCCGTTTGACCGGTGTGCCACCAGACCGTGAGTCTGGTCGCCCGCCACCTCGAGGCCGCCGGCATCCCCACCGTGATCCTCGGCGCAGCCAAGGACATCGTGGAGACGGCCGGGGTCCCACGCTTCGCGTTCTCCGACGTGCCGCTGGGCAACTCCGCCGGCCGGCCCTTCGACGTCGACTCGCAGCGCACCGCCCTCGAGTGCGCCCTGCGGCTGCTGGAGGTCGCGCCGGGGCCGCGCACGACCTGGCAGACACCGATCCGCTGGCGTGACGACGGCGACCACGGCTGGAAGGCCGACTTCAACAACCCGGCGTCCATGAACGCCGAGGAGCTGGCCGAGGCCCGCCGCAACTTCGAGGCCCAGAAGGCCGCCCGGATCCGCTGAACGCGGTCGGGCGGCCCGGTCCGGGCCTGTCGGTCAGCGCCTGGCGCCGAGCTTCTGGAAGGTGGAGCCCTCATCGGCCAGCCGCTGCAGCAGCGGGGAGATCTTCCAGTGCTCGCCGCCGAGCGTGGCGTGGTTCTCGTTGATCTTCGCCGCCACCTCGGCCAGGCCGATGGTGTCGGCCCAGAACATCGGGCCGCCGGTGTAGACCGGCCAGCCGTAGCCGTTGATCCACACCACGTCGATGTCGCTGGCGCGGATGGCGATGCCCTCGTCGAGGATCTTGGCCCCCTCGTTGACCATCGGGTACAGGCAGCGCTCGAGGATCTCCTGATCGCTGACGGTCCGCGGGGCGACGCCCTGACGCGCGCCGAACTGGCGGATCAGCTCCTCCACCTCGGGGTCGGGGGTGGCGGCGCGGGTGTCGGGGTCGTAGGTGTAGAAGCCTCGGCCGTTCTTCTGCCCGCGCCGGCCCGACTCGCAGAGGATCTCGCGCACGTTGGAACTGCTCGACGTCTCCGCCTTCCAGCCGATGTCAAGCCCGGCGAGGTCCATCATGGCGTAGGGCCCCATGGGGAAGCCGAAGTCGTAGATGACCTTGTCGATCTGCGCCGGGGTGGCCCCCTCGAGCAGCATCTTGTCGGCCTCGATGCGACGCATGAACAGCATGCGGTTGCCCACGAACCCGTGGCACACACCGACCAGTACGGCGATCTTGTTGATCTGCTTGGCCACCGCCATCGTCGAGGCGATCACCTGGTGGCTGGTCCGCTCGCCGCGGACGACCTCGAGCAGCTTCATCACGTTGGCCGGCGAGAAGAAGTGCGTGCCGATCACGCTCTCGGGCCGGCTGGTGGCCGCGGCGATGGCATTGACGTCGAGCGCCGAGGTGTTCGAGGCGAGGATGGCGCCCGGCTTGGCGATCGCATCGAACTCGGCGAACACGGACTTCTTCAGCTCGAGGTCCTCGAACACCGCTTCGATGAGCAGGTCGCAGTCGTGGAAGTCACCCTTGTCGACCGAGCCGGAGATGAGCGCCATCCGGCGGCCCACATCGTCCGACGAGATCGAGCCGCGGGAAGCGGAACGCTCGTAGTTCTTGCGGATGACGCCCAGGCCGCGCTGCAGCGACTCCTCGTCGCGCTCGACGATGGTGACGGGGATGCCCACGTTGGCGAAGTTCATGGCGATGCCACCGCCCATCGTCCCGCCGCCCAGCACGCCGACCTTGGCCACCGGCAGCAGCGGGGTGTCCTTGGGGACGTCGGGGATCTTGGCCGCCTCGCGCTCGGCGAAGAAGTAGTACTGCTGCGCCTTGGACTGCGTGCCGCTCATCACCTCGCCGAACAGCTTGCGCTCCACCGCGATGCCCTCCTCGAAGGGCAGCGTGGCCGCGGCCTCGATGCAGCGGATGTTGTACTCGGGGGCGAGGAAGCCGCGGGTGCGGTGGGCGATCTTCTGGCGGAAGTCGCTGAAGACCGACGGGTCGACGGCCAGCTTGTCGTCGCGGTCGCGGATGCGGGTCAGCGGCCGGTGCTCGGCCAGGACCCGTCGGGCGAAGCCGACCGCGGTGGCGAGCAGGGCATCGGCGCCGTCGGCGGGGGCCACCTCGTCGACCAGGCCGCAGTCGAGCGCCTCACCGGAACCGATCGGATCACCCGAGGTCATCATCTCCAACGCCTTGGCCACGCCGGTTACCCGGGGCAGCCGCTGCGTGCCACCGGCGCCGGGCAGCAAGCCGAGCTTGACCTCGGGCAGGCCGAACTTTGCGGAGGGCGAGGCGACGCGGAAGTGGGCGCACATGGCCACCTCCAGGCCGCCGCCGAGGGCGGTGCCGTGGATGGCGGCGACGACGGGCTTGGTGCAGTTCTCCATGGCGTCCTGCGCGCCCTGCAGCGACGGCGGCTGCGGCGGCTTGGAGAACTCGGTGATGTCGGCGCCGGCGATGAAGGTGCGACCGGCGCAGATGAGCACCACCGCCTCGATCTCGGGGTCGGCGGCTGCCGCGTTCATGCCGTCGAGGATGCCCTGGCGGACATGGAAGCTCAGGGCGTTGACCGGCGGGTTGTCCACCGTGATGACGGCGATCTCGCCGTCGCGCTCCATCCGCACGGATTGGGTCAGTTCGGTCATCGTCGCTCGCTTGGTTCGGAGGCGGCCGCCAGGGGTGGGGACCGCCTCAGTCAAGCAGGGTTGCGGCGGCGTCCCGAAGTCTTCGTCGCCGCGGGCGGAGCGGGCGGTGGCAGGCAGGCCAGGCGGTCCATGACCACGTCCGCCGCGATCGCATCGAGGTGGGCCAGGCGCAACGGGCGCGGCACCGACGGGTCCAACCGACCCCGCTCGTCGTCGGTCAGCACGTGGGTGCGCGACCACACCGCCACGCCGTCCATGACCACCTCGAGCACCAGCGTGCCGTCGTCGCCCTCCCACAGCGTCCACACCCACGGCTTGTCGCGCGCAGCCCGCCAGCGACGGCCGGGATCGGGATCGGGGTGCGGCGCTCGCGCCCCGGGGTCGGTGCCGTCCAGCACGGCCCGAACGCTGCCCAGATCGACGCCGGCGCCGGGATCGGCCCCCAAGCGGACCAGCTCGGCCTCGACCCTGTCGGCGGTACCGGCGGGCCAGGGTGCGAGCGTGACCGCCAGCGTGGCGCGATGCCAGTACCGCAGGCGGGCGAGCACGCCGATGTCCCCGGTGCGGCACCACTGCGGGGCGTTCGCCACCACCTCGTCGGGCACGGACACGGCGAGCGCCTCCAGCACCGGGGTGCGCTGTGCGGGATCGGCCAACGCCGCTTCCATACTGCTGCGTACGTCCGGGTGGTCGAGCTCGTCGGCGGTCAGCCAGGCGGCGGCGACCGCCAGCAGCTGGCCGCGCTGCGACTCGGTCAGGTGCGGTCCGGCGGTGGCCGCCGCACCGAGCAGCCAGGTGGCCGGCGGGTGGTGCACCACCAGGGCGAGGGCGCCCACCGCCGCGGCGCGCACGGCCTCGTCGGGGTCGGTCAACAGCTCGACCAAGGCTGTGCACAGGGCCCGCTGCCCGGCGATGTCGAGCTCGCCCAGCACGGCGTCGAGCCCGATCTCGGGGGTCGCGGCACCCGGCAACGACCGACGCAGCTCGTCTCGATCCACCCCGGCACGCTACCGGCGTCCGGCTACGGTCTGACCATGAAGCCGATCGTGTTGGTGCACGGGGCTTGGCACGGGCCGTGGTGCTGGCCCAAGGTCATCGAAGGGCTGGCGGCCGCCGGCGTCACGGCCGTCGCGCCCGAGCTGCCGCTGCGCGACGGGCCCGCGGCGGACGCCGCGGTGGTGCGGGACGTGGTCGCGGGCCTCGACGGTGCCGTGGTGCTGGGCCACTCCTACGGCGGGGTGGTGATCTCCGCGGCGTGCGCCGGGCTGCCCGCGGTGTCGCACCTGGTCTACCTGTGCGCCTTCCAGCTCACCGAGGAGGAGACCACCGCCACCGTGCTGGGCGCGTTCCCCAACCGCATGGCCGAGTGCATCCGCATCGACGGTGCCGATCGGACCGTGGCCGACGAGCACCTCGTCGAGCTGTTCTACGCCGATTGCCCCGCCGAGGACGTGGCGCGGGCCCGCCGTTTCCTGCGGCCGATGCCGGCGGCCGCGCCGCCCCTGGCCCCGTACCGACCAGCATGGCGAGACGTACCGTCGACCTACCTGGTGTGCGAGCGCGACGGCGCCATCCCGCCGCCGGCGCAGCGGATGATGGCGGCGCGGGCCACGGCGGTGCGCAGCTGGGACACGAGCCACTCGCCGTTCTTCTCCCGGCCTGAGCTGGTGGTGGATCTGCTGGTGGAGTTGGCTGCGGCTGGGTAGGAGGGGACCATGGCCCTGTTCCCTCCCCACTGGCTCGATTGCGTGGTCGCCCTGGGCGAGCCCGACGCGGCCCACGACGACGACACCCACTGGATGGCGACGGGCTTCTTCTACGTGCACGTCACCACTCGTGAGGGCGACCACGTGACCGGCAAGGCGTACCTGGTGACGGCGCGCCACGTGATCGGGGACCGGCCGGCGCTGCTGCTGCGGGTCAACCCCTCGGGGGCCGAACCGGCCCGCACGTTCCGGGTCGCGCTGCGGGCGGAGCAGGGCGAGCCGCCCCTGTGGTTCCACCCCGACGACGACGCGCTCGACGTGGCGATCATCCCCGTCGATCTGGGCCTGCTGCGCGCCCAGGGCATGCGGGCGGCGACGTTCTTCTCCGACACCGATCTCGTCGAGCGCAGCCGCCTGGCCGCCGAGGGCGTGTCGGAGGGCGACGGCGTGTTCGTCCTCGGGTTCCCGATGGGCGATGTCGGCGGCGAACGCAACCACGCCATCGTGCGGGGCGGCACCATCGCCCGGGTGCGCGACGCGCTGGCCGGCACGACGGACACGATGGTGCTCGACTGCTTCGTGTTCCCCGGCAACAGCGGCGGGCCGGTGGTGCTGCGACCGGAGCGCACCACCATCGAGGGCACCGCCTCACCGCAACGCGCGTTGCTGCTGGGCGTGGTGAAGTCCTACGTGCCCTACCAGGACGTGGCCATCAGCCGGCAGACAGGCCGGCCCCGGGTGGTGTTCGAGGAGAACACCGGACTGTGCTCGGCCCACCCGATCGACGTGGTCGCCGACCTCGCCCGCCGCCACGCCGGCTGAGCTCGCCGCGGCGCGGCTACCGTCCTGCCATGTCGCTGATCTGGTCCGATGCCACCGCCCAGGCCGAGCTGGTCCGCTCCGGCCAGGCCACCCCGGGCGAGCTGCTCGAGGCCGCCATCACCCGCATCGAGGCACTCGACGGCGGGCTCAACGCGGTCATCCACCGCCGCTTCGAGCGAGCCCGGGTGGAGGCCGATGCGGTGGACCGCGACGCGCCCTTCGCCGGCGTGCCGATGGTGCTGAAGGACCTCATCTGCGAGCTGGAGGACGAGCCGTTCCACGAGGGCATGGCCTACCTGAGGGACCTGGACTACCGGGCGCCTGCCGATCAGGGCCTCGCCCGGCGGTTCAAGCAGGCCGGTTTCGTCGTCGTGGGCAAGAGCAACACGCCGGAGCTGGGCGGCATCCCCACCACCGAGCCGCTGTCGCACGGCCCCACCCGCAACCCGTGGGACCGTGGCCGCACGCCGGGCGGTTCGAGCGGCGGGTCGGCCGCCGCGGTGGCCACCGGGATGGTCGCTGTCGGCCACGCCAACGACGCGGGCGGCTCCATCCGCAACCCGGCGGCGCGCTGCGGGCTGGTCGGGTTGAAGCCGTCGCGGGGGCGGATCTCGCAGGGGCCGCTGTACGGCGACGTGTTCGGCGGGGTGGTGGCCGAACTGGCGGTGACCCGCACCGTGCGCGACACCGCGGCGTTGCTCGATGTGCTGTCGGCGCCGTTCCCCGGCGACCCGATCGTCGCCCCGCGCCAGACCGATCGGTACGTGGAGGCGATGCAGGCGCCGACCGGCGCGCTGCGGATCGGCGTGTGGCACGGCATACCGGGCGGTTTCGGGGAGCTGCACCCCGAGGCGATCGCTGCGGTCGACGCCGGCGCCGAGCTGCTCAGCGGGTTGGGCCACGCCGTCGAGGAGGCCCACCCCCACATCCTCGAGCGCCGGCTCGCCGCCGCCGTGCTCGGTCGCATCGTGATGGCCTCCACCGTGTGGGCGATCCGCCGGTGGGAGAAGCTCACCGGCGTACCGTGCCGGCCCGAGCAGCTGGAGCCGATCACCCGCTCGTACGTGCAACGGGCCGAGTCGCTGTCCGCCGCCGATCTGCTGGACCTCTTCGAGCAGCGCGACGTGCTCGTGCGGGCGCTGGCCGCGTGGTTCGAGCAGCACGACGTGCTGGTGCTCGCCACCGTGGCGGAACCGGCGCCGGAGCTCGGCGTGCTGCAGGCCTACGAGGACGCCGACGTCGGCCGGGCGCTGCAGGCCAACCTGCCCTCGCTCAACCTGACCAGCTGGGTGAACCTGGTGGGTCTGCCCGCCATCTCGCTGCCGCTGCACTGGACGGCCGACGGCCTGCCCATGGGCACGCAGCTGGTGGCGCCCTACGGGCGGGAGGACCGCCTGCTCGCCCTCGCCGCCCGGCTGGAGCAGGCCCGCCCCTGGGCCCACCGCCATCCCGACCGCTTCGGCGGCTGAGCCGCCTGGGGGCACCGGCCGGCGTGCCCGCGCGCGACGCCGCTCGCAAGCGAATCCTCCAGTGATGTCGCCAATGGGATGGGACCAGCGCGCTGGGTCGAGCGTGTTGCTCTTGCCCAGACGTGGGCGCCTGCTCCCGACGAGCGGGGCCGGCACACGGCCTGCAGGCCTGTCCTCGGTTCGACCTGCGCTGCTGCGCAACTGAACGGACGAGCTCGTGGCGGTCGGTGTGGGAGGGACCGCGTCCGGGGCCGCAGGCCTCGGCCGGCCTCCGGCCGTGGAGGGCGTGAACGTGGGGGAGGTCGATCGCCCCGATCGACCTCCACCGGTGGCACGGGAAGACGGAGGACATGGTCGAGGCGATCGCAGCAGGCCGAGCGGTGCCGGCAGGAACCGCGACCAGCACGGGCGATGGCATGGGTTCGTTCGATCAGCCGCGGGTCCCGGTCCCGATCTCCGCGCCCAGCCCCTGGGCT
>JADLEF010000184.1 GCA_020846295.1 Acidimicrobiales bacterium | reverse complement strand
CGGCTCAAACACCTCCTGCGCAACCACCGCCCCGCAATCGCCAGCGGCGACCCAGGCGCCGAGCACACCCTCCTCGAACACCTCTACCGCCTCACCGGTTGATCCGCGTCAGGTGAGCTTCATGAACAGCTTCTGCACCTCGTCCACCCCGAGCCCGTCAGCCTTCGCCTCCTCGGGGTTGCTCAGGCACCACGTCAGCCCTGTCGCCACCAGCTTGAAGCCGGTCTGCTCGAGGGCGCTGATCACCGCTGACAGCTGCGTCACGATCTCACGGCAGTCGCGCTTGTCCGCCAGCATGGCCTGGATCCCTCGGATCTGGCCCTCCGCCCGACGAAGCCGCTTCTGGAGGTCGTCAAGGGTCTCACTCGGTAGCTCCACGCCACCCACGATACCCAACGGGGTAGCGCCAAACGGTCGGGTGGATCAGGACGGCATCAGCACCGAGTCGATGATGTACACCGTGCCGTTGGCCGTCTTGACGTTGCCGCACAGCACCTTGGCTCCGCCGATCGTCAGCTCGTCGCCCATGCCGGTGATCGCCACCTCACCGCCCTGCACCGTCTTCACCGAGCCCGCGTCGGCCAGCGCCTCGGGATCAAGGTCCTCGCCGACCACGTGGTAGGTGAGGATGTTCGTCAACGCGCCCTTCGGATCCGCCATCGCCGCGTTGAGCGCCGCCGCATCGAGCTTGGCGAACGCATCGTTGTACGGCGCGAAGACCGTGAACGGGCCCGTCCCGTTGAGCGTCTCCACCAGCCCGGCGGACTGCACCGCGCCGACGAGGGTCGACAGCAGCGGGTTGGCCGACGCGGCGGTCGCCGCCGGCGCCGCGGCCATACCGTCGAAGCTGCCCGCCCCATCGGCGGGCACTTGCGAGCAGGCCGGCCCGAACGTCCCGGCCGCGGCGCCTGCGGCGGCGCCGTCCTCCATGTCGTCAGCCATTGACGATCCGGTGGCCTCATCGGCCATTGAGGAAGCGGTGGACTCGGCGCCGACGGACGTGGTGGCCGAGGGCGCGGCCGCGTCCCCGCTGTCGTCGCCGCCACAGGCGGCGAGGCCCAGGGCGCCGGTGAGCGTCAGGGCGGTGATGAGGGCACGGGCACGGCGGTTGGATCGCATTGGGGGTTGCTCCTTCGATCGTTGTCGCCGTTGGTTCGGGCCACGACGACCCCGCGGATTGCCGGATCGACGGCCCACGCCCGGGAAGTGGTCGATGTCACCCCTGCGACCTAGGGTTCCTCCGCATGGGGAGCGAAACGTTCGAACCGGTCGATGTCGTCGTCGTAGGGGCCGGCAACGCCGCCGCCTGCGCAGCCCTCGCCGCCCGCGAGCAGGGTGCGTCGGTCCTGATGGTGGAAGCGGCACCGCAGTCGCAGAGCGGCGGCAACACCCGCTACACCGCAGGTGCCATGCGCGTGGTCTTCGACGGCGTCGACGACCTTGTGCAGCTCATGCCCGACCTCACCGAGGACGAGCGCACCAACGTCAACTTCGGCAGCTACAGCGCACAGCAGTACTTCGACGACATGGCCCGCGTCACCCAGTACCGAGCCGACCCCGACCTCGTCGACCTGCTCGTACGCAACAGCTTCCCCACGATGGTCTGGATGCAGAGCAAGGGCGTGCGCTTCCAACCGTCCTACGGCCGCCAGGCGTTCAAGGTCGACGGTCGCTTCACCTTCTGGGGCGGCCTCGCCGTCGAGGCCTGGGGTGGTGGCGAAGGCCTCGTCGAGCTCGAGCACAAGGCCTGCGCCCGCGAGGGCATCACCCTCGTCTACGAGGCGGCGGCGCAATCCCTCGTGACCGACGAGCACGGCGCCGTCGTCGGCATCAAGGTCCGCCACGGCGGCCGCGTCCACCAGATCGACTGCAAGGCCGTCGTCCTCGCCGCCGGCGGCTTCCAGGCCAACGCCGAATGGCGAGCCCGCTACCTCGGCGTCAACTGGGACCTGGCCAAGGTCCGCGGCACGAAGTACAACACCGGCGCCGGCATCCGCATGGCGCTCGACATCGGCGCCATGCCGTTCGGCCACTGGTCGGGCAGCCACGCCGTCGGCTGGGACCTCAACGCCCCGCCCTTCGGGGACCTCGCCGTCGGCGACGGCTTCCAGAAGCACTCCTACCCGCTCGGCATCATGGTCAACGCCCGCGGCGAGCGCTTCGTGGACGAGGGCGCCGACTTCCGCAACTACACCTACGCCAAGTACGGCGCGGTGATCCTCAACCAGCCGGACATGTTCGCCTGGCAGATCTTCGACTCGAAGGTGGTGGACCTGCTGCGCGACGAGTACCGCATCCGCGAGGTCACCAAGGTCAAGGCCGACACCCTGGAGGAACTCGTCACCAAGCTCGAGGGCGTGGACCCACAGCGCTGCCTGGAGACGATCCGCGCCTACAACGACGCGGTGCAGACCGACGTGCCGTTCAACCCCGCCGTCAAGGACGGCCGCGGCACGCCGGGCATCCCGTTCCCCAAGACCAACTGGGCCAACACCCTCGATACCCCGCCGTACGAGGCCTACGCCGTCACCTGCGGCATCACGTTCACCTTCGGCGGGCTGAAGGTCACCAACGACTGCGAGGTCACCGACACCGCCGAACAGCCGATCCCCGGCCTGTTCGCCTGCGGCGAGCTGGTGGGTGGGCTCTTCTACCACAACTACCCCGGCGGCACCGGCCTCGTCGCCGGCTCCGTGTTCGGGCGCATCGCCGGCGTCAGCGCGGGCAAGGCCGTCCGGTGAACCGGGCCGCCTTCAAGGCCCGCCTGCAGGCCGCCGCCACCGGGCAGCAGCCGACGCTGTTCGCCCCCCTGACCCTGGATCCGCTCACCGCCCGCATCGCCGAAGGCCTCGGCTTCGAGTCCGGCTACCTCTCCGGCGGCGGCCTCGGCTACCAGCTCGCCGTCTCGGAAGCGCTGCTCACCGTCGACGAGCTCGCCGCCTACGCCAGGTCCATCTGCCGCCGCTCATCGCTGGCGCTGGTCATCGACGGCGGCGTCGGCTTCGGTGACCCCGTCCACGTCGCCCGCATGATGTGGGAGTTCGAGGCCACCGGCGCGGTCGGCGTGGAGCTCGAGGACCAGGTCGCCCCCAAACGGGTCAGCCACCACCGCGGTGTCGAGCACCTGATCCCGTTGGAGGAGATGGTGGCCAAGATCCGCGTCGCCGTGGAACAACGCCGCGACCCCGACTTCGTGCTCATCGCCCGCACCGGCGCCTGCCGCAACGAGTCCTACGCCGCCGCGCTCGAACGGGCCGAGGCCTACCGCGAGGCCGGCGCCGATGCCATCATGCTGTTCCCCACCGAGGAGGAGCAGTGGGTGGACGCCCCGCAGCGGATCGACGCGCCGTTGGTCGCCATGGCCATGATGGACGTCCGTCCGCCGCAGCAGTTGGGCGAGCTGGGCTACGCCCTGGTGATCGACCCGATGAGCGGTCAGACCGCGGCGGTGCAGGCCGTGCGCGACCTGTACCAGCGGCAGCTCGCCACCCCGACGCAGGCCGGGGCCGACGTGCGGGACCGCAACCGCACCTACAAGCAGCTGTCGAGCTGGGCCGGGCTGGACGAGCTGTACGAGATCGAACGGGCCACCACCGAACCAGGGACCTGACCTGCCGGCGGCTGATCAGACGCCGCGGAACTGCGGGGCGCGCTTCTCCAGGAACGCCTGCTGGCCCTCGAGGTAGTCCTCGGAGCGGAAGCACGCCTCGACGAGGCCGGCCACCCGGTCCATGTCCCGCTTGGCGGGGTCCTTCTGGGTCTCGCGCAGCGCGGCCTTGCACGCCTTGACCGTCAGCGGCGCGTTCACCGCGATCTGGGCGGCCAGCTCGCGCACGACCATCTCGAGCTCCTCCTTGGCGACGACCCGGTTGACCAGCCCGATGCGCAACGCCTCCTCGGAGGACAACCGCCGGGCCGAGAACAGGATCTCCGCCGTCCACGCCGGGCCGACCAGCGCCTGCAGCTTCTCCACGCCGGCGTAGCCGTACCCGAGACCGAGCCGGGCGGCGGGCACCCCGAACTGGCTGCCCTCCGAGCAGATGCGGATGTCGGTGGACAGCGCGGTCAGCATGCCACCACCGATGCAGTACCCGTCGATCATCCCGATGATGGGCTTGTCCACCCCGGCCCACGCCCGCCCGGCGTTGGCCGCCGCCTCGTCGTAGAGGGCCCGTGCCTCGGGGGAAGTGCGCTTCTCCCCGAACTCGGAGATGTCGGCACCGGACACGAACGCCTTGCCGCCGGCGCCGTGCACCACCACCACGCGCACCTCGGGATCGTTCTGGAACGCCTCCAGGATGATGGGGACGGACTGCTGCATCGCCATCGACATGGCGTTGAGCCGCGCCGGGTTGTTGTAGGTCATCCAGCCGATCCCGTCTTCGACACGGGCCAGCATCTTGTCGGTGGGCAGCGCGATCTCGGTCATCGCCGACAGCCTGCTACACGATGCCCCGCGCCCGCAGATCGGCGAGCCGGTCGGCGTCGATGCCGAGCTCGGCGAGCACGTCGGCGGTGTGCTCGCCCAGCTCCGGGCTCGCCGCCCGCACGGTGGCCGGCCCGTCGGCGAAGGTGACCGCATGACGGACCAGGCCCAACGGGCCGAGCACCCCGTGGTCCACCTCGGCGACGAGGCCGAGATGGCGCACCTGCTCGTCGGCGAAGGTCTCGGCGATGTCGTTGACCGGACCGACCGGTACGCCGTGTTCGGTGAGCAGCGCCACCCACGCCGCCGTGCTTCGCCGGGCCAGCCGCTCGGCCACCAGCTCGTTGAGCACCGCCCGGTTGGCCGAGCGCAGCTTCGCGGTGCGGAACCGATCGTCGGTGACCCACTGCGGCTCGCCCAGGGCGTCGCAGAACCCGCGCCACAACCGCCCGTTGGACCCGGCGATGTTCACGTACCCGTCGGCGGTGGCGAAGCACCCCATGGGGATCCCGGTCGGATGGTGGTTGCCCGCCTGGGGTGGCACCTCGCCGTCGATGGTCCAGCGCGCCGCCTGGAAGTCCAGCATGGCGACCATCGCCTCCAGCAGCGACGTGCGCACCCAGCGGCCCTCGCCGGTGCGCTCCCGTTCGTGCAGGGCGACGAAGATGCCGATGGCGAGGTACAGCCCGGCCGACAGATCGGCGATCGGGATACCGACCCGTACGGGCCCCTGGCCCTCGAGCCCGGTGATCGACATGAGCCCGCCGAGGCCCTGGGCGATCTGATCCACCCCGCCCCGACCGGCGTAGGGACCGTCCTGGCCGAACCCGGAGATGGAGCCGTACACCAGCCGCGGGTTGATCGCCCGTAGCGTGGCGTAGTCCACCCCGAGGCGTTCCTTGACCGGCGGCCGCCAGTTCTCCACCACCACGTCGGCCCGGCGCACGAGGTCGTAGAGCAGCTCGCGCCCTTCCGGCGCCTTCAGGTCGATGGTGACCGCCCGTTTGTTGCGGTGCAGGTTCTGGAAGTCCGACCCGTGGCGGGCGCCGGCCAGCTCGTCGTAGGCGTCACCGGGCGGCGGCTCCACCCGGATGACCCGGGCGCCCCAATCGGCCAGCTGGCGGACCGCGGTGGGCCCGGCCCGAGCCACGGTGAGATCGATCACCACCAGATCATCGAGCGGGAGCATGTGACCGTACCCTCCAGGATGGCGTGCGTACCGTGGCGGATGTCCCCGTGGTTCAGTCCGGGCGGACCATGGTGAACAGCTCGTCGGCCACCGCGTAGTCGTTGTAGCCCATACGGCCCAGCGGGCGGATCCGCTCGAAGTCGATCATGCCGTCGACCACCACCTCGTCGGCGATGTGGACCACCTCGACCCGCCCCATCACCATGGCGTTGCGGGTGCGCTCGCTCGAGGGCAGATCGACGATGTCGAACACCTTGCACTCCAGCGCGATGGGCGACGCCTTCACCCGCGGCGGCCGCACCGCGATCGACGCCGCCGCCTCCAGCCCGGCCGCGGCCATCTCGTCAATGTCGCGCGGCGAGTTGGCCGCGGTGAGGTTCATCTGCGGGCCGAGCTCGGCCGTGCACAGGTTGAACACGAACTCGCCCACCTCGCGCACGTTGGCCAGCGAGTCCTTCGGGCCGCCCGACGCGTGGGCGCCGTTGACGCAGTACATGCAGCACAGCGGATCGCTGGCGATGAGGTTGAAGAAGCTGAACGGCGCCAGGTTGAGCACCCCGGCGGCCGACACGGTGGTCATCCAGCCGATCGGGCGGGGTGTGACCAAGCAGGCGTAGAGCGAGTGCTTGAACCCGGGCGGGCGCAGGCCCGGATGGTCGTCGACGACGAAGTGCATGGTGCTGTCCTTGTCGGTGCGGGGGTCAGGGCGGCGGTGGCGGCGGGACTCAGCCGAGGTGGCGGGCGAAGAAGGCGGTGGTGTGCCCCCACGCCTCGTTGGCCTGGTACGGCTGGTAGAAGGGCGAGAACGCGTTGTCGAAGGCGTGGCCGCCCATCCAGTACTGGCGCACCGTCACGTGCGCCATGTCGGCGGTCGCGGCCCGGATCTTGTCCACGTCGCTGTTGGGCAGGAACGGATCGTTGTCGCCGAAGTGGAACAGCGTGGGGCAGGTGAGCTGCTCGGCGACCCCGTCGAGGAGGTTGGCGATGTTGGAGCCGTAGTAGGACACCGCGGCGTCAGGGTCGAAGTTCTTGGCGACGAGGTACGTCATCAGGCCGCCGAAGCAGAAGCCGGTGACGCCGACCTTCGCCCCGCCGACCTCGGGCATGGCCCGCAGGTGGGCCAGGGCGTTGCCCAGATCGGCCACCCCGCGGGCGGCGTCGTGCTTGGAGGCCTTGGCGACGCCCTCGCCCACGGCCTCGGGCCCGGTGCGGTCCACCGCGAAGCCGGGCTCCTGACGGTGGAAGGCGTCGGGGGCGAGCGCCACGTAGCCGAGCGCGGCGAGCCGCTTGCACACGTGTTGGATGTACTGGTTGACCCCGAAGATCTCCTGGATCACGAGCACCCCGGGCCCCGAGCCGGCGTCGGGCAGGGCGAGGAACCCGTCGAAGGTGACGCCGTCGTCGGCGGTGATGGACTCGATGCGCGTGGCGACCATGGCGGCAACGTAGCCGGGACGCCCATCCCGCGCTGCGCCGCGGCCCGGGGAAGTGGGTTGCGTCCACCCCCGTCCTGAACTATGACGTAGGTCACATCATAATTCGGGATGGGGGACATCGGATGCGTCGATACCGGCAGGGCATGGCCGCGGCCGCGGGGTTGGCGTTGATCGCCGCCGCCTGCGGCGGGGGGGACGACGGTGCAGGTGACGACGTGGCCGCCGGCAGCACCCGACCCGACGAGGTAGCGGACGAGGTGAACAAGCTCGACCTCGGCGGCACCACGTCCACGACCGGCGGGACCACCGACACGACCGACGCACCGGCGGCCGCCTACCCGACCTCCATGGAGGAGTGGGAGGCGCGGTGGGAGGAGGAGCGCGCTGCGGTGGTGGAGCGGATCGAGGAGAACGGCTGGGGCCTCCAGGCCGACGGCATCACCGTCAAGGGCCCGGAGGGCTTCACCGTCGACCTGTCCAAGTGCGCCTCGGGGTGGAACAACACCGAGGGCATCAGCGACACCGAGATCAAGATCGGTTCGCACACCGCGCTCTCCGGCACCCTCGCCGACGGCGGCAACATCATGCGCGCCGGGCAGGTGGTGATGGACCACTACAACAAGCAGGGCTTCTTCGAGGACAGCGAGGGCAAGAAGCGGTCGGTCAACCTGATCATCAAGGACGACGGCTACGACCCGGCCCGCACCATCCCGATCGTGGACGAGTTGATCGACTCCGAGAAGGTGTTCGCCGTGTGGGGCCTCGGCTCGGGCCCGGTGATGAAGACCTACGACAAGCTCAACCAGCGCTGCATCCCCCACCCCTTCGAGATCACCGGGCATCCGGCCTGGGGGGACCCGGTGAACCATCCGTGGACCACCGGCATCCTGCTCGCCTACAACACCGAGGCGACGCTGTGGGGTGCGTTCATCGACCAGCACATCGAGGAGCTGACCGCCGGCGACGGCAAGGCGACCATCGCCGGCCTCATCATGAACAACGACTTCGGCAAGGCCTACGAGCTCGGGTTCAAGGCGTGGCTGGCGAGCACACCGAACAAGGACAAGGTCGAGTTCGTCTCCGAGACGATCGAGCCGCAGGCCCCCACCGTCACCGACCCGATGACGAACCTGGCGGCCGAGAACCCCGACATGTTCATCCAGATGCTGGCCGGTACGCCCTGCGCCCAGACCATCACCGAGGTGGCCCAGAACGGCATGAAGGAGAACACCAAGTTCCTCATGGCCGCCTCCGTCTGCCGCGCCTCCACCTACACGGGGCGCGACGCGGTGGGTGACGCCACCGAGGGGTGGTGGATCATGGGCGGCGGCGCACGCGACGTGGCGTCCCCGGCCGAGGACGGCACCGCCTACATCAAGTGGGCCCGGGAGCTGCTCGCCTCGGGCGGCTACGACTACAAGTCGTCCGGCAACCTCGGCTTCGGGGTGGGCTTCGGCTGGATGTGGGTGCAGGTGCTCGAGATCGCCGGGCAGCTGCCAGGGGGGCTGACCCGGGCCAACCTCCTCATCGCCATGCGCGCCACCGAGATGACCGCTCCGATGTACCTCGAGGGCATCAAGTGGAACATGAACGGCAACGCCGACTCCTACTGGCTGGAGGGCACCGAGGTCGGGCGCTACGACGTGGCGAAGCAGACCTTCGTGCAGCAGGGCGACATCATCGACCTGTCCGGCAAGTCGTCGAACTGCGCCTGGGACCAGTCCGCCGCCACCTGCAAGTAGGAGGTCGGGCCGGGAATTCTCCGGCCCGTCGCCGATTTCCGTTGCCGACTCCCTCGCGATCGACTATGACAGAGGTCACATCAGCGGGAGGGGGTCGGTGATGGTCCGTCACCGACTCGTGGCGCCCTCCCCGCGAGGGCCCGCGTCCGTTACCTCCTTCGACGGCGCGTGAAGCCGACCCCGGACCGACCGTCTCACCGGTCCGGGGTCGGCACCCCCCGGCCCGGGGCCTAGGGTGAGGCCCATGTCGTTGTGCAGGACCGATCAGCGGTTTGCCGCAACCCGGCGCTGCTCGGGTGGAGCGCCGGGCCGGCGGCCGGTCGCGCTGCACATCGCCGGCGCGGCGGTCGCGATGCTCCACGCCGCCTGCAGCTCGGGCCGTTCCTCGAGCGG
>JADLEF010000183.1 GCA_020846295.1 Acidimicrobiales bacterium | reverse complement strand
GAGCCGGATCGAGCCGGTCGTGGTGATCAGGCCGGTGCCGGTCCGTCGCCGGGGTGCGGGGCGGCGATGACCACCCGATCGCGGCCACCGTGCTTGGCCTCGTACAGCGAACGATCGGCGTGGGCCTTCAGCGCTTCGAGGTCACACGACGCCCCGGTGGCGACGCCCACCGACACGGTCACTCGACCGCCCGGCTGGGTGGACCCGCCGACGAGATCGGCGTCGTGCACGGCTCGACGGACCCGCTCACCGATCTCGCCGGCCGTGTGCCCGTCAGCCCCGGGCAGCAGGATGGCGAACTCCTCGCCCCCGTAGCGGTAGACGACATCTCCGGGCCGGACGTTGGCGGCGAGCAGCGATGCGAGCCGGCGCAGCAGCTCGTCGCCCGCCGGGTGGCCGTGCGTGTCGTTGTAGTGCTTGAAGTGGTCGACATCGATCATGGCGAAGCCCACCGGACCGGGGGGTATGGTGCCGTCGACCGCGGCGCGGATGTGATCGTCGAGCTGGCGGCGGTTGGCCAGGCTGGTGAGCCCGTCGGTGAACGTGAGGGCGGTGAGCTCGTGGTGGCGGGCGCTGGCCACCATCGCCGCCGCCACCAGCGGGGCGAGCTGTTCCAGCCGGGTCTGGTCGGTCGGCCCGAACGGACGATCCCGGGGTCGGCGCGCCACGAGCACGCCGCGGACCTGGCCGCCGGCGGTGACCGTCGCGGTCACGACCGCGACGGTGTCGCGGTGCGACGCGTGCCAGGCGAGGACGCCCCGCCAGCTCCGTCCGGTGTCGATGACGCGTTCGAGGGTGGCCAGCGCCGCAGGGTCGAGGCCGCCGACCCCATCGCTGTCCTCGATGGCGAGCGCGCCCGCCGACCGTCCGACGTAGGCGGCCCCCGTTGCGTCGAGCACGGCGCGGGTCTGACCCAGCACGGTGGGGTACAGCTCGGCGGGCTCGGGCACCGACGCAAGGCGCCGACCGGCCTCCAGCACGGCATCGACGGCGTTGACGGCATCGCCCCGCGCGGCGCCGAGGCGGCGGCGCCGCCCCAGGGCCGTGGCCGCGACGACGGCGGCGAGTATGACGGCGACGACGGCGAAGATCGCGAGCAGCCCGGTCGATCGCCGTGCATCCCCGTCGCTGGCGTCGGCGTCGGCGTCGGCGTCGGCGGTGGTGCCGGTCCCCGCGCTCGGTCGGCGTCCGGCGGTGATCGTCGTCGACGGGCTCGAGGGCGTTGTGCCCCGTGAGGTGGACACCGTGCCGGTGGCGGGACGATCGGCGGAGCCCGCGGCGGTCGATCCCGGTGTCGAGCCGCTCGTCGACGGCGACGCGGGGTCCGGTCCGGTGGCGCTGCCCGGTCCGGTGGCGCTGCCCGAGCCGGTGGGTCGGCTCGAGCCGGTGGCTGGGTCCGTTGTGCCGTCGGCGGCTTCCGGGCGATGCGTTCCCGCGGTCGTCGCGCTCACCGCCGTGGTGGGCGGGGTCGTCGGGGCCGTGGGCGTGCCGGGCGCCGGGGCGGCAGCGGTGGGCCAGGACGGCTCCGGTTCTGCGATCGGCGCGGAAGGGGGCACCGTCGGCTCGGCCGCACCGTAGGAAAGGCTCTCCAACTGATCGAGCGCGGCGACGTAGACCGACGGCGCGATGCCGATCGGCTCACCGGCAGCGAGCGCGTCCCAGGCGCCGGACGGCAGCAGCCGCAGGGCGTTGATCGTGTTGTCGTGCAGCGCGGTCCCGGCGTTCACCAGACGATGCAACGCGGCGGCGCCATCCGCGTCCGCCTCGGTCAGCCATGCCTTCTGCCCGGGGCCGTCGACGCCGACGAGGTACGAGCGGTAGGCCTCGTGGATCTCGGCCAACGCCGGCGGGACGGTGACGAACGCGCCGCGCTCCACCAGCAGCAGCACCTCGGCCTGCAGGGCGATGAGCGCGTCGACCGCCGGCGAGTCGGATGCGGCGTGGGCGAGCACCGCCGGGGTGACGGTGGCGTCGACCGGGCGCGGTGCGCCGACCAACAGCAACCCGGCGGCGAGAGCGATCGCCGCGGCCCGTGCGGCCCTGACACGCATGGCCCGTCATCGACACCCCGGCCGAGGATCTTGACCGCGCCGCCCCGCGGGCGGTGCGGGCCGTGCCAAGCTGCGCCGATGGACACCGACGGGCAACGGGACGACGAGGGCGGGACGAGCGGGACGGACTGGTGCGGCGTGCGCTTCGAACCGGGCGACACCCCGGCGCTGGTGGTGCGGGAACGGGTCCGCCTGGCCGACACCGACAGCTCCGGGCTCATCTACTACGGCGCGGTGACGCCGTGGCTGACGCGCGCCCAGGCCGAGCTGTGGCTGGCGTTGGGGTTCCGCCAGCGGGGCCTCACGCCGTCGCCGATGCTGCCGGTGGTCAACGCCAACCTGAGCTACCACGACCGGCTCGCCCTGGGCGATGCCTACGAGCTGCGCGCCTGGGTCGACCAGGCGGGTACGACCAGCCTGGTGATGGGCTTCGAGATCACCCGTGGCGACGCCCGGTGCGTGAGCGCGCAGATGACCCACGTCCACCTCGACGAGGCCACCATGCGGCCGGCGCCGTGGCCCGATGCGCTGGTGGCGGCGGCCCGCACGGTGCGCCATCGCGGGTAGCGTTTGGGCCCTCAGCGACTCTCTCGGGGGAACGGGGACGGATGCGCTTCGGAGCAAGCTTCTTCATGCAGAACTATGCGGACTGGGACCGCTACGAGGCTCGCGGCTACGACCGCGAACCCAGCCGGCGGGACTGGGAGGTCTACGACGAGGGGGTGCACCTCGCGAGCCTCGTCGAGCCGCTCGGGTTCGACTCGATCTGGACGGTGGAGCACCACTTCACGCCGTACACGATGGTGCCCAACTCGCTGCAGTTCCTCACCTACATGGCGGGCCGCACCGAACGGGTGGACTTCGGCACCATGGTGGTCGTGCTGCCCTGGCACGACCCGATCCGGGTGGCGGAGGAGATCGCCATGCTGGACATCCTCGCCGGTGGTCGCCGGCTCACCCTCGGCTTCGGCCGCGGAGCCGGCCGGGTCGAGTTCGAAGGGCTGCGCACGCCGATGGGGAGTCGCGCGATCGGTTCCTGGAGTCGCTCGAGATCGTGCGCGCCGCGCTGTCGAACCAGGATTTCTCCTTCGACGGTGCGTTCCACCAGATCCCGCCCATGTCCATCCGGCCCCAGCCCCGCTCGAGCGACCTGGCCGATCGGATGTACTGCGCCTGGGGCAGCCCGGAGACCATCCCGATCGCCGCCAACGCCGGCCTCGGCGCCCTGTTCATCCCACAGCAGGGGTGGGACGAGATCGGCGAGGAGGTCGTGACGTTCAACGACCTGCGCACCAAGCGGGGCCTCGCCCCCCAGAAGCCGATCGTGGTGTGCTGGGTGTACTGCTCGCCCGACCCCGACGAGGCGTGGGAGACCGCCCGCCGGTACATGACCAACTACAACGACTCGGCGCTGCGTCACTACGAGTTCCACGACGCCGAGCACTTCACCAAGGCCGGCGGGTACGACTTCTACGCCAAGATGGCGGGTGCGCGCCAGCGGGTCGGCGAGGAGAAGGTGGTCGAGCTGTTCGCCCGCAACCAGGTGTGGGGCCCACCGGAGCAGTGCATCGAGAAGCTGCGCACCATCCGGGCCACCACCGACGCCGCCGAGTTCGTCGGTGTGTTCACCTACGGCGACCTGCCGGTCGAGCTGGCCGAGCGCAGCATGCGGCTGTTCTCAAAGGAGGTCCTGCCCGCCCTGCACGCCGACGAGGGCGTGCCCGCCACCGTCGACTGACCGGGTCGCGCCACGGCCGGCCATACCATACCGTCTGGTACTACGGGTGGGTAGGCCGGCCGTGGCGTGGACGCTCAGCTCTCGGCGGCCTTCTTCATCCCCGCCAGCGTGGCGGCGATGGACTCCTTGGCGTAGCCGACCCGCTCCTCGATGGCCGCCTCCCCGCCGGTGTCCATGTTGGGGGTCTTCTTGTTCAGGGACCAGCTCTCGGTCAGCAGCGTGCCGTCTCCGTCGGGCTGCAGCTCGTAGCGCCACAGGGCGAAGTTGGCGGCCAGGCCGCCGGTGACGAACGCGTAGGAGCGGCCCTCCTCGCGCTCCACGATCTCGACGGGAGCCTTCCACTCCTGATCGCCTCGCTTGTTGATGCCGACGAACTGGTCGCCGACCCTGCCTGTGCCGGGCTGGCCGTCCTCGCCCTTGCGCCAGTAGCCGCCGGTGTTCTCCGAGCTCCACTCGCCGTAGCGCTCCATGGCGGTGACCAGCTCCCACACCTTGGACGGCGGGGCGGCGATGCGGATGGAATCGGAATGGGACCTCAGCGGTGTCGTGTTGTCGCTCACGACGCGGAGTCTGGCACAGCGCGACGCGGCGTGCGCCCGGGACTCCACGGCTCCGTCAGGGCAGCTGGTGCAGCACGAGCGGGTGCAGCACCGTGGCGCCGTGCTCGGCGAGCAGGGTGGCGGCGACCGTCGCCGTCCACCCGGTGCGGTACGTGTCGTCCACCAGCAGCAGGGACGGCGGGACCGGACCGGTCACGCGCAGCCCGGCGAGCAGCGCCTGCACCCGGGCGATGGAGGCCACCTGATCGGGCGGGGTCGGCCCGGTCGACTCGAGCACCTCGAGCACGGGCACACCGAGCTGGGCCCCGGCCAGCTCCGCCAGCGCGGCGACGCGCCGGGGCCGGCGGCGCGACGGCACGGGGACGACGGCGTCCACCGCCGGGCCCCAGCGGGCGAGCAGCTCCGCCACCCCCTCGGCGAGCGGTTCGCTCAGCTCGTCGCGGTCGCGCAGCTCTTCGGCCCAGGCCGGGTCGTCGGCGAAGGCGAGTGCCCGGCCCGGGGCCATCACCGGCGCGATCCTGCCCTTGCGGCCGGCCAGGCCCGACGGCCACAGCTTGCGCGGCTCGAGCACACAGTCCTGACCGCGGAGGAACCGGCGCACCGCGGCGCGCCGCTCGGCGCTGGGCGCCGCACCGGGTGGGGGCAGCTCGCCGGTGCAGACCGAGCAGCGCCCGCACGGCCCGGCGTCGGAGTCCCCCAACGCCTCCTGGAGAAACGCCATGAGACAGCCCCGCCCCCCGGCGTAGCGGCGCATCAGATCCGCCTCCGCTGCCCGCACGGCGAGCAGCGCGCCGTACTTCTCGGTATCGAAGCGCCAGCCGGCGCCGGTCGCCTGCCACCCGTCCGGCGAGTTGAACACCGCGTCGTCCACGGCGAGGATCTTGAGCAGCCCCTCGAGGCGACCCCGCCGCAACCCCGTGGCCTTCTCCAGCTCACCGAGCTTGGCCGGGCCGCGATCCAGCACGGCGAGGACCTGCGCCGCGGCGTCGGGATCAGGGATGGTGGCGGAGGCGAAGTACTCCCAGATCCGCTCGTCGGCATCGGAGGGCAGCAGCACGGCGAGCGCGTCGTCCAGGGCTCTGCCGGCCCGACCGACCTGCTGGTAGTAGCCCACCGGTGAGGCGGGGGAGCCGAGGTGCAGCACGAAGGCGAGATCGGGCTTGTCGTAGCCCATGCCCAGCGCCGAGGTGGCCACCACGACCTTGACCTCGTTGTCGCGCAGGCGGTCCTCCACCATCGTGCGCTGGGCCGGGTCCAGCTGGCCGTTGTAGGCCAGCGCATCGATGCCCTCGGCCCGTAGGAAGGCGGCGAGCCGCTCCGTCTCCGCAACGGTGAGGGTGTACACGATGCCCGAACCGGGCAGGTGCTCGCAGGCGTCAGCCACCCAGGCGTAGCGGTCCAGCGGGCCGAGCTGTCCCAGCACCGCCAGGCGCAACGAGGCCCGGGCGAGCGGCCCGCGCAGCACCACGGTGTCCGCCCCGAGTTGGGCGGCGACATCGGCGGTGACGCGCTGGTTGGCGGTGGCGGTGGTGGCCAGCACCGGTGTGTCCTCGGCCAGGGTGAGCAGCAGGCGGGACAGGCGCTGGTAGTCCGGCCGGAAGTCGAACCCCCAGTCCGAGATGCAGTGCGCCTCGTCCACCACCAACAGCCCGCAGCTGCGCACCAGCGGCCGGAGCCGGCCGGCGAAGCGGGGGTTGGCCAGCCGTTCGGGGCTGACGAGCAGGACGTCGAGCCGGTCCTGGCGCAGGTCCAGCAGCACACCGTCCCACTCGTCCACGTTGGTGGAGTTGATGGTGGCCGCCCGCAGCCCGGCCCGGCCGGCGGCGGCGATCTGGTCCCGCATGAGCGCCAGCAGCGGGGAGATGACCAGGGTGGGTCCGTGGCCCCGACGCCGTTGGGCGGCGGTCGCGGCCCAGTACACGGCGGACTTGCCCCAGCCGGTGGCCTGCACGACGAGCACCCGCTGGCGCTGGTCCACGAGGGCCTCGACCGCCTCGAGCTGGTCCGCTCGGGCGGTGGCTCCGGGACCGGCGAGGGCGCCGATCACCTCGTCGACGACGGCACGGGTGGTCATGGCGGGCCACCCTACCGAGGGGGTGTGACAGCGAAGGCGACGGCGGTCCGCCCGACGGCCTTCGGCGGTTCGCCCGACCTCCTTCGGCCTCCGTGCAGGGCAACCGGTTCGCTCCGCGGTGCGTCGAGCGGGCAGCCTGGGAGCGTGCACCGGGGATGGGGGTTGATCCGCAGCGAGCTGCGCGCCCGATCCCGGGGTGTGGCGCTGGGGATCGCCACCGGGCTGGTCTGGGCGCTGGCCCGGGTCTCGGTGCCCTACCTGGTCAAGGTCGCCATCGACCGGGGCATCACCGGTCGGGACGTCCGGGCGCTCACCGCGTGGACGGCGGCGGTGGTCGCCGTCGGCGTGCTCGCCGCGGCCTGCGCCGGGGGCCGCCGCTACCTCGCCTTCCGGGAGGCGCGACTGGTGGAGGCGGGCCTGCGGGCCCGGCTCTTCGCGCACCTGCAGCGCCTCGACTTCGCCTTCTTCGACCGGTCCTCCGCCGGTGACCTGCTGTCGCGGGCCAACACCGACCTGTTGCAGGTGCAGAACTTCCTCAACATGATCCCCTTCACCCTGGGCAACGCCCTGCAGGTGGCCGCGGTCACGGTGATCCTGCTTGCCATGAACCCGCTGCTGGCGCTGTGCGCCCTTGGCGTCCTGCCGTTCGTGAACGTGCTCGGGCGGAGGTTCTCCGTGCGCCTGCACCCCTCGATGATGGGCATCCAGCGCAGCTCGGCCCGCGTCGCCGCCGTCGTGGAGGAGACCGTGGCCGGCACCCGGGTGGTCAAGGGCCTCGGCGCCGAGCCGGTGCAGCAGGCCAAGCTCGAGGCCGAGGCCGACGGGCTGTACCGCGAGGCGATGGGCGCGGTGCGGACCCGCTCCCGTCACGTGCCGGTACTGGAGCTGCTGCCCAACGTCGGGCTGCTGCTGGTCGTCGCGGTCGGCGGCCATCTCGTGCTCGACGGGTCGCTGACGCTGGGCGAGCTCGTCGCGTTCAACGTGTACGTGAACCAGTTGATCTGGCCGTTGCGCGCCCTGGGCTTCGTCATCGCCATGGGCCAGCGCGCCGTCGCCGCGGCCGACCGGGTGGCCGAGGTGCTCGACGCCCGGCCCGACGTGGCGGAACCTGCGGCGGCCGTCGCACTGCCCGACGGGCCGCGGGGCGCCATCCGCTTCGAGGGCGTGCGCTTCGCCTACCCCTCCACCGCGGTGCTGCGGACGATCCCCCCGGCCGGGTCGAACGAGGCGCGGACGGTGCTCGACGGGTTCGACCTGGCGGTGGCCCCGGGTGAGACCGTCGCGCTCGTCGGCGCCACCGGATCGGGCAAGTCCACGGTGCCGCGCCTGCTCGCCCGCTTCTACGACGTCGACGCCGGGCGCGTGCTGCTCGACGGTGTGGACGTGCGGACGGTGTCGCTGCCGGAGCTGCGACGGGCCATCGGCATCGTGTTCGAGGACAGCTTCCTGTTCACCGACTCCATCGCCGCCAACATCGCCTTCGCCGATCCCGGGGCCGATCCCGATGCCATCCGGCGGGCCGCCGCCCTCGCCGGGGCCATCGACTTCATCGAGGCGCTGCCCGAGGGCTTCGACACCGAGGTCGGGGAGCGGGGCTACTCGCTGTCGGGCGGGCAGCGTCAGCGCATCGCCATCGCCCGCGCCCTCGTCGCCCGGCCACGGGTGCTGGTGCTCGACGATGCGACCTCGGCCATCGACCCCGCCAAGGAACGGGAGATCCTCGACGGCCTCGCCGCCTTCGCCGGCGAGGGGACCGACCGACGCACCACGCTCGTGATCAGCCACCGCCCCGCCACCATCGCCCTGGCCGACCGGGTGGTGTTCATCGACGGCGGCCGCGTCGCCGCCACCGGCACCCACGACGAGCTGCTCGCCACCTCGGTCCGCTACGGCGAGGTGCTCGCCGCCGCCGCTGACGCGATCGAGGAGCCCGCCTGATGTGGCTCGCCGGCGGCGTGGCCGACGAGGACCGCCTCGACGCGGCCGCCACCCGGCGGGTGCTGCGGCGCACCGCCGGCCTGCTGGCGCCGTACCGACGGCAGACCGCGCTCGCCGTGCTGACCATCGTCGGTTACGTGCTCACCCAACTCGCCGGGCCGTTCCTGGTGCGCATCGCCATCGACCACGGCGTCGTCACCCGGCGCGAGCCGGTGCTGTGGGCTGCGGTGGGGGCCTATGGGGTCGTCGCGATGGCGAACTACGCGTTCGCCCGTCGCCAGATCGTGGCCGTCGGGTCGCTCGGCGAAGGGTTCCTACGGGATCTGCGGGTCCGGTTGTTCGCCCACCTGCAACGGCTCGGGCTGACCTACCACGATCGGCACCCGAGCGGGGTCATCGTCTCCCGGCTCACCTCCGACGTGGACTCCATGCAGGAACTGGTGCAGCTCGGCCTGCTCATGCTGGTGTCCAACGTCCTGCTGGTCGCGCTGGCCCTGGTGCTGCTCACCGTCGCGTCGCCGCTGCTCGCCCTGTCCTGCTTCGCGTGCGCGCCGATCCTGGTCTGGTCCTCCCGCCGGTTCAAGCGGGCGTCCAACGACGCGTACCTCGCGGTACGGGACCGGATCGGCGCCATGCTGGGTCGCCTGTCGGAGTCGCTCAACGGGGTGCGCGTCATCCAGGCCTACGCCAGGGAGCCGGTGGAGATCGAACGGTTCGGCCGGGCCAACGACGAGCTGTACCACGCCCACCTGCGCGCCCTCCGCGCCCAGTCCTGGTACCTGCCGACCGTGGAGGGCTGCGGGGTGGCGACCACCGCCATCGCGGTGGGCTTCGGCGGGTGGCTGGTGCTGCACGACCGGGCGACGGTCGGCACCGTCGCGTTCTTCGTGCTCACCCTCAACCAGCTGTTCGAGCCGATCCAGCAGCTCAGCCAGCTGTTCAACGTGGCCCAGTCCGCCGGCGCCGCGCTGCACAAGCTCTACGACCTGCTCGACACCGCTCCCGAGGTGGCCGAGCGGCCCGGCGCGGTCGACCTGCCGGAGCGCGGCGAGCTCGTGGTGGACGCCGTCGGCTTCGCCTACGGGCAGGGCGCCCCGGTGCTGGCCGACGTGACGCTGCGCATCGCGCCGGGGGAGCGCCTGGCGTTGGTCGGGCCGACGGGCGCCGGGAAGTCCACCCTGGCGAAGCTGCTCGCCCGGCTCTACGACCCCACCGCGGGCGTGGTCAGTTTCGGCGGCGTGGACCTGCGCCGCGCCACGCTCGCATCGATCCGCGACCGCGTCGTGCTCACCCCGCAGGAAGGGTTCCTCTTCGCCGGCACCCTGCGGGACAACGTGCGCCTCGGCCGCCCCGGGGCGACCGACGCCGAGGTGGAGGCGGCGCTGGCCCGCCTCGGCATCCTCGATCGCGTCGCGCGGCTCGAGCACGGGCTCGACACCGAGGTGCGCGAGCGCGGCTCGCGGCTGTCGGCGGGGGAGAAGCAGCTCGTCTCCCTGGCGCGCACGGCGCTCGTCGATCCGCCGGTGCTCATCCTGGACGAGGCCACCTCCAGCCTCGACCCCGGTACCGAGGTGGAGGTGGAGGCGGCCCTCGAACGGCTGAGCGAGGGGCGCACCGTCATCGTGATCGCGCACCGGCTGTCGAGCGCGGCGCGCGCCGACCGGGTGGCGGTGGTGGACGGCGGACGGCTCGTGGAGGTCGGCACCCACGCCGAGCTCGTCGAGCGCGATGGACGGTACGCCGAGCTGTTCCGGGCCTGGCTGGCCGGGGTCGGTGCGGCCTACGGCGGCGCCTGACGCCGTAGGCCGTTGGTGACGCCCGACCGGCCGGTCTCACCGCCGTTCGTCCTCATGGAGGTCGTCCTCATAGAGGAGCGCGGCCTCGCTCAGGCAGCTCGCGACGGCACGGCGTAGGTCCGGCGGTGCGAGCACCTCGACGTGTGGGCCGAGCGACAGCAGCTCGACGATCGTCGCGTCGGCGGTTCGCATGCGGAACGACGCCTCGAGCCGCCGGGCAAGTCCGAGTTCGAGGCCTTCCGCGACCCGACGTCGGATCCGCCGTCACTGGTGGTGCAGGTCGGTGCGACGCAGCTGCGATACCGCTTGCGCTGCATCGAGGACCTGCACGCCATGCTGGTCGAGCGGGGTGACTGGATGGCGCTCGGCAACGCCGACGAGCAGAAGCCCGCCGCCGCCGACACGGTGGAGGCGTGGGCGCGCGATCCCGGCAACCCCGTCGGCGGGTGGTACGGCCTCAAGAAGGGCCTCCGGGGACGCTTCGGCAACTACGTCCCACCGGTGCTCGAAGCGCTCGGGCTGGCAGAGGTCGAGCACAACGCACGCAACAACCGGATGCGGGCGCGCTGACCGGTCGGGCTCAGGACCCGCCCGCCTGCAGTTCGGCCACGATCGGCTTCCAGTCGATGCGGGCGGCGCCGAGGTAGTAGAAGGACACCCGATCGGCCAGCCCGTCGTAACGGCGCAGGATCTCGGCTGCGACCCGTTCCGGCGGCTCCACCACGCAGTAGGTGCGCAGCACGTCGTCGTCGATGCGATCGCCCATCTCGATCCACTCACCGCGGCGCGACGCCGCGTGCAGCGCCGGGTGGAGGCCGCCGTAGCCGTGGTGGTCGAGCACTGCGGTGTACGCCGGTGTCGAGCCGTAGAAGGCGACCTGCCGGCGCATCTGGGTGGCGGCCTCGTCCAGCTCGGCCTGTTCATTGCCGGTGGCGACGTAGCAGGTCACCGCGACCTCGATGTCGTCGGGGTCGCGGCCGGCGCGCGCCGCCCCGCGGGCCAGGGCCGGCCGGATCACGTCGCGCAGGTAGGCGGGGCTGGTGAAGCTGTGGCATGCGAAGCGGTCCGCCACCTCCCCGGCTGCCTCGATCATGCGGGGTCCGACGCCCGCCATCATCACCTTGGGCGGGCCGAACGGGTTCGGCGGCGGGCAGAACAGCGGGTTCATCAGGGTGTGGGTGAAGAACTCGCCACGGAACTCGAGCGGGGTCCCCTCGTTCCACGCCGCCCAGATGGCCCGCAAGGCCAGCACGTACTCCCGCATGCGAGCCGCCGGCCGGGTCCATGGCATCGAGAAGCGGCGCAGGATGTGCGCCCGTACCTGCGTGCCGAGGCCGAGCACCAGCCGACCCTCGGACAGCTGCTGGAGGTCGTTGGTGGTGTACGCCAGCGCCATCGGGCTGCGGGCGAAGGCGATGGCCACCTTGGTGCCGAGCTCCACCCGACGGGTGGCCTGGGCCGCCAGGGTGAGCACGATGAAGGGATCGTGGATGGTCTCGGGGACGAACACGCCGTCGTACCCGTCCCGCTCCGCCGCGGCCGACGCCGGGCCGACGGCGTCGAGCGCCGCCTTGGTCGAGGGTCCCCCGTCCACCTTCATCGTGCACACTCCTTCGCCGCGGCCCTGCTGCCGTCCCCGGCACGGGTCATCCTGACCGATCCGGGGAAGGCGGGCTCGACGGTCCGGCCTGGACCGACCGGTCGAGCGTGCTCGGCGAGGCGTCGGGCCGAATCGAAGTGGATTCGTTGTGGCCGTGCTCGGCCGTGGACGGCCACCCTGCGCCGGGCGGCCCGGCCATCGTCAGGCGGTGTCTGTGCACCTACGGTCGCATGGCGGACCGTACCGCTGAGGATGTCCCACAAAGGTCCTGGTCACCGGGGTGCCCGCCCGACCGCGCCGGGCGAGCCCCGACGCGAGGTGCACAGACAGCGCAGCCCGATCCCGGAACGGGGAGAAGCATTCCAGCTGATCAGTACCAGGTCCCGACCCGGATGGCGTACCAGCCGCCGTCGTAGCACTGCCACAGCACCCGGTCCAGGAACAGCATCGAACCGTGTGGATAGGTGTAGCCGTTGAAGTAGCAGGGCGCGTAGGTGCGCGGGTACGGCTCGAACACGTCGTAGGACGGTGTCGCTGCGCTCGCCGGCGAGGCGCCCAGGCCGGCGGCGGCGGCGGTGGCGGCGAGGGTGAGGGCGACGGTGGCGCCGGCGCGGCGCGCCCAGCGGGACGGGCGGCCGCTTCGCGATGCGCCGCTCATCGGGCCGACCGGCTCAGCCGGACGAGGGTGCCGTCGACGCACTCGTAGGTGGCCCCGGGCAGCACGATGATCGAGCCGTGCTCGACCGTGATGCCATCGAAGGTGCAGGGGCGCGTGCCGCCCGGCTCCTCGCTGACCGGGTAGCGGGGAGACGCGGCGTACGCGGTGGATGTCGCCGCTCCGAGCAGCCCGCTCGCAACGGCGAGACCGGCGGCGACGCGCCGGATCCGTCCCGCCCGGCGGCGGGTCGCCGTCCCGTTCGTCGCCTCGGGCGGGCCGGGTTCGTGGTGGTGGTCGCAGTGCGGCATTGATCATCCCTCTCCGGTTGGGCGAACGCTTGGTGCGGCGGTCGCTGACCCGTACTACGGCGGCGGGGCGCGAACGGTTCTGGCGCTTCGGGTCCTTTTCCGCGCTCGTTGGGCGGGGTGACCCTCGCCGGACGCTGCGCAGCCCCCCATGCTGATCGGTATGGCCGATGCTGAACTGTCGAAGATCGCCGCCGCGCAGTTGCTGCACCACGTGACCCGGGCCGCGGCCCTGGCCGCTGCCGACGACACCCGTCGTTGTGCCCCCGAGGCCGTGCTGTCGTGGGCGATCCTGCGCGATGCCGGGCTGGTCGCCCCGCCGGGCTGGGCGGACGACGACCTCCCCTTCGAACCGTCACTGCTGCACGGGCCGGGCGGCGCCGCGGCCCGACGCGCCGGCATCGACCTGGCCCTGCAGCTGTGCGCGCACTTCACCAGCGAGGGCCGTTCCGAGCAAGCCATGTTCTACCAGCGGCTCGCCACGGTGGTGGACACCGAGGAGTGAGCGGTGATCGACGTCGGTGCGGTGGCTCCGGCGCCCAGGCCGGCATGGCGTAGCGATTTCGGGCTTGCCGCCATGGGAGCCCGGGCGTGACCGCGGGAGCCAACCCGGGGAGTTCCCGAGCGCACACTGGCATGGCCCGCGATGCCACGCAGCACCAGAGTGGCGGGTTGTGCTGGCGCGACGACCAACCCCACCGACCGCACGGCGGTCTGACCGGCATCGTTTCATGAGGCAACGAGCAAGGTGACAGCACAACCCGCCACACTCGCTGCAACCCCGCGCGTTCGCGGCAACGACGAACACGTTCGGTCGACCGCCGTTCGGTCAGACGACCGCGTTCAGCATGGCAGCACCACCGAAACCGGCGGCGTCCGCACTCGGGTGCCGCCGGGCGCCGGCGGGCTAGGTTGCCCCGGACTCGGGGTGAAGTGGGGAGGCAGGCCATGGCAGGGCAGCGCGCGCTGGTGATCGGGGGGACGGGACCGACCGGTCCGTTCGTGGTGAACGGCCTGGTGGCCCGCGGCTACCAGGTGACCATCCTGCACACCGGCAACCACGAGGTGGACACCATCCCGCCCGATCTCGAGCACATCCACACCGACCCCTTCGACGAGGCGGCGGTGCGCGGCGCGCTGGGCGAGCGCACGTTCGACCTTGTCGTCGCCATGTACGGCCGCCTTCGCATGTTGGCCACGCTGCTGCAAGGCCGCTGCGGGCGGTTCGTGTCGGTCGGCGGCGTTCCCGTCTACCGGGGCTTCGCCCGGCCCGACACGTTGTTCCCCATCGGCATGGCGCTGCCCACCCGTGAGGACGGGACCAAGATCGAGGGCGACGAGGTCGGCAAGGTCATCAAGATCCTGGAGAGCGAAGACGTCGTCTTCGCCCACCACCCGAACGCCACCCACCTGCGCTACCCCCTCATCTACGGTCCCGGCCAGCTGCTGCCGCGCGAGTGGCTGGTGGTGCGGCGCATCCTCGACGGCCGCCGCACGATCGTGGTGCCCGACGCCGGGTTGTCGGCCCGTACCGCGGCGTACGGCGAGAACGCGGCCCACGCCCTGTTGTGCTGCGTGGATCGGCCGGAGGCCTCGGCGGGCAAGGCGTACAACGTCGGCGACGAGCACACGCTCACGATCCGCCAACTCGTTGAGGTGATCGCCGACGCGCTGGCCCACCAGTGGGAGATCGTCGAGATGCCGCTCTCGTTGGCCCCGCACACCAAGGCGTTGCTCGCCACGTCGTGGACGAACCATCGCGTGACCGGCATCGAGGCCATCCGTGCCGATGTCGGCTACCGCGACGCCGTGCCGCCGGTCGAGGCCTACGCCCGCACCGCGCGCTGGTTGGTGGCGAACCCGCCTGCGCCCGGCGGACGGGAGGAGCGCGGCCTGCAGGACCCCTTCGACTACGGCTGGGAGGATCGCCTCGTCGCCGCCTGGAAAGCGGCCGTCGAACCGGTCGCTGCCGTTGCGGCCGAGGTCCCGCACCGCTTCATCGACCGCTACGCCGAGGGTCGGCGCAACGAGCTCAACGCCAAACGCTAGGTTTCGCGGGCCGACGAGGAGGAGACCATGCAGTTCGGGCTGTGCCTGCACTCGAAGATCGATGACATCGGGTTGGTGACCCACGCCGAGAACCTCGGCTATGACGCGGCTTGGTTCGCCGATTCGCAACTGCTGTGGTCCGACGCCTACGCCTGCCTTGCCCTCGCCGCCGAGCGAACCCGTCGCATCCGCCTCGGCACCGGCGTGTCGGTGGTGGACACGCGCCTGGCGCCGGTCACCGCGCACAGCATCGCCACGATCAACGTGCTGGCGCCCGGCCGGACGTTCCTCGGGGTCGGCAACGGGTTCACCGCCTGGCGGCTGATGAACCGCAAGCCGGCCCGGCTGAGCGACTTCGAGGCGTTCCTGGACACCACCCGCCGCATGCTGCGCGGGGAGGAGGCGCCGTTCACCTATCGGGGTGACACCACCGACGTCGCCTTCCAGATGGCGGAGCTCGGCTTCGTCAACGTGACCGATCCGGTGCCGATCCACGTGTCGGCGTTCGGGCCGAAGGGCCAGCGCCTGGCCGGCGCCTATGGCGACGGGCTCGTCGTGTCGGTACCGCCCATCCGCAAGGCGGTCGAGCGCTGCCTCGCCAACGTGGCCGCGGGCGCCGCGGAGGCGGGACGCCCCTTCGACCGCGACGCCTTCCAACTCACCACGTTGACCGCGGCCGCGGTGCTCGAGCCGGGGGAGGGGCTCGACTCCGATCGGGTCATCGAGCAGTGCGGGCCGATGGCGGTCATGGCGTTGCACTACGCCTATGAGCGTCAGCGCCAGTTCGGGGTGGAGCCGCCGGTCCACCTGCGCGACCAGTGGGACAAGTACGTCGCGCTGGTCGAGCAGACGCCGCAGGCGCAGCGACACTTCCGCATCCACGCCGGGCACGGCACCTACCTGCACCCTGACGAGCGGCAGTTCGCCACCCCGGAGCTCATCAGGATGACCTGCCTGGTCGGCAGCCCGGGCGAGTTGGCCGAGCAGATCGGTGCCCTGGAGGACGCCGGGTTGGACCACGTGATGCTGCTGCCGAGCTTCGCCAGCCGCTACCGGGCGATGGAGGAGCTGGCCGCGAAGGTGTTCCCGCTGCTCGGCTGACCGCCGTCCGCGCCGCCCGGCGCCATACCGATAGGTATCGTATCGGCGGGTATGTTCTGGGCGGGTACGGTCTGGGCGGGTGCGGTCTGGGCGGGTACGGTGTCGGTCGGGTAGTTGAGGCCGAAGCCGTAGGGCCACAGCGGCTCCTGGCCGTCGCCGTGGTTGATGGGCTGCTGCGCGGCGTCCGCCATCCACGTCAGCGGCAGGCGTCCGGTGGGGTTGTGGTCACCGAAGAGCACGTCGGCCACGCCCTGGCCCTCCGTGCCGGGCAGCCAGGCGGCGAGCAGCCCGTCCCACTGCGCCACCTCGGCGGCGATGTCGAGCGGTCGACCGGAGATGAGCACGACCACCACCGGCACGCCGGCGGCGCGGAGCCGCTCGAGCACCGCTCGATCGGCCGGATCGAGGCTCATGGTGCCGCGACGGTCGCCTCGGCCTTCGGCGTAGGGGGTCTCGCCCACGACGGCGATCGCCGCCCGGTAGCTGCTGTCGATGCCGTAGCCGTCGCGCTGGTAGGTGACCGTCGTGTCGGGCGACACGGTGGCTCGCACCGCCTCGAGGACGGTCGTGCCCGGCGTGATGTCTCCGATGCCGCCCTGCCAGCTCATCGTCCAGCCGCCGCTCTGGATGCCGATGTCGTCGGCGGCTCGACCGGCCACGAACAGCTTGCCGGCGTGGCGGGGGAGCGGGAGCACGCCGCCGTCGTTGCGCAGCAGGACGATGGATTCCCGCACCGCCCGCCGGGCGAGGTCGCGGTGCGCAGCATCACCCACCGTCGGCGTCCACCGCCGGTCGGTCTGTCGCTGCTCGAACAGGCCGAGCTCGAACTTCTGGGTGAGGATGCGGCGGTTGGCGTCGTCGATGCGCTGCAGCGGGATCCGACCGGCCCGCACCTCGGTGCGCAGCAGGCCCAGGAAGGTGCGGAAGTCGTAGGGAACCATCACCATGTCGAGCCCGGCGTTGATCGCGCTGCGAACCTCCGCCGCGGTGAGCCCGGAGGCACCGTCGATGCGGTCCACCGCCGCCCAGTCCGAGACGACGAAACCGCGAAAGGCCAGCTCGTCCTTGAGCACGTCGGTGATGAGATACCGGTGCGCATGGAGCCGAGCCCCGTTCCAACTGCTGAACGACAGCATCACCGAGCCGACGTCGCGCTGCACCGCCGCCGCGAACGGCGGTAGGTGAACGGCGCGCAGCTCGGCTTCGCTCAACGCGGCGTCGCCCTGATCCACACCACCGGTGGTGCCGCCGTCGCCGAGGTAGTGCTTGGCGGTGGCCAGCACCGCTGGCGTGCCGTCCTGGTACCCGGAGATGGCGCTCGCCATGGACGCGACCAGTTCGGGCGTCTCGCCGAAGGACTCGTAGGTGCGGCCCCAACGGTCGTCGCGGGCGACGCACAGGCAGGGTGCGAAGTTCCAGTTGGCCCCCGTGCCGGCCATCTCCTCGGCGGTGGCGCGGCTGATCGCCGCCACCAACTCGGGGTCGCCGGAGGCACCGAGGCCGATGTTGTGGGGAAAGATCGTCGCCCCCCACAGACCGTTGTGCCCGTGGACCGCGTTCACGCCGTAGAGGAGGGGGATGCGCAGGGGCGTGTCCTCGGCGCTGCGCTGCAGCGAGTCGATGGTGTCCGCCCACGAGGATGCGTGGTTCGGCGAGGGTGCCGAGCTGCCGCCGTTGAACACCGCGCCGAGCCGGTAGGTGGTGACGTCAGCCTGGTTGCCCAGCGCCGAGCGGTCCACGAGCGTCATCTGGCCGAGCTTGTCGTCGAGCGACATGCGCCCGAGGAGATCGTCGACCCGTTCGGCGATGGGCCGGGCCTGGTCGAGATAAGGCGGGGCATCGGCCGTCCGTTGCTGCGCGCCGGCGCCGTTGGCGGCGAGAGCGACGAGCGCGAGGCTCGAAGCGACGAGCACCAGCAGGATGGGCCGGAGCAACGGTCCACGTTCAGCGTGCATCACGCGAAGTAGTGTACTGAACGCGTTGCGTGTTCTGTCTCGTCGGTTGGGACCAGCGGATCAGCGGCGTTCGGCCGCCATGCGCTTCTTGGTCGCCGCCCACGCGCAGATCGGGCATCCCGGGAGGTGGTGCCGCAGGGCGGGGCAGTGCTCGCGGCCGAAGAAGATGATCTGCAGGTGCCGACGGTTCCAGGTGTCGATCGGGAACACCGCCTTGAGATCGCGCTCGGTGCGCTCGACGGTCGATCCGTTGGAGAGTCCCCACCGGGCAGCCAGGCGGTGGATGTGGGTGTCGACCGCAAACGCCGGCACACCGAACGCCTGCGCCATGACCACGCT
>JADLEF010000182.1 GCA_020846295.1 Acidimicrobiales bacterium | reverse complement strand
GGAGGCATCGCGAAGCCGGGAGGCATCGCGAAGCCGGGAGGCATGGCAAGGCGCAGCGGAGCGGCGGGATCGGTGAGATCGGCCCCGTCATCGCTCCCGGTGATGGCCAGCGCGGCACAGAGCCGACCCGGTCCCGCGCCCAGCAGGTGGACGGCTCCGGCGGCGCCGGGCCGACGGGCGGCGGCCACCTCCACGCCGTGCACCACCTCCGCCGCCCGCAACAGCACCGCCGCGCCGACGCCCTCGGCGTCGCACACCACGTTGGCGCACCAGTGGATGCCGTACGAGCGGTACACGTACAACCGGCCCGGGGGGCCGAACATCGCCCGTGTGCGGGGCCGCACGCCGATGAAGCTGTGGCTGGCCGGATCATCCGGCTCGTACGCCTCCACCTCGGTGATCCGCACCACCACCTCACCCGCCACCAGCAGCGCGCCCAGCAGCTCGGGCGCCACCACCTCGGCCCGACGGGCGAAGAACCGACGCGGCAGCACGGCGCCGACCGCACCGGCACCGTGCCCGTGCGGTTCCGGCGCGCCGCCGCGCCGGACGATCACGTGTCCTGGAGGCGGGTCAGCGTGGCGTCGAGTTGCTTCTGGAACTTGGCCAGCTGCTTGGCCACCTGTTCCGGACCGCCCGCCCCCGGGGAGGTCCGCCGCTGCACCGCCTGGCCCGGGGCGCACAACGCGGCCGCCGCGTCACCCAGCGCCGGGTGCGCCGCCACCAGCTCCGGTAGCGGGACGTTGCGCTCCAGCGAGTCCCGCACCAGCGAACCGACCAGCGCGTGGGCGTCGCGGAACGGGGTGCCCGCCTGGACCAGCCACTCGGCGAGGTCGGTGGCGGCGAGGTACGGCGAATCGGCGGCCGCCTCCATCCGCTTGCGATCGAACCGCGACGTCTCGAGCAGACCGTTCATCGCGGACAGCGCCAGCTTCAGCTGATCCACCGCGTCGAACAGCGGCTCCTTGTCCTCCTGCAGATCCCGGTTGTACGCCAGCGGAAGGCCCTTCAACATGGCCAGCAGCCCGGTCAGGTGACCGATGAGCCGCGCCGCCTTGGCCCGCGTGAGCTCGGCGATGTCGGGGTTCTTCTTCTGCGGCATCATCGACGACCCGGTGGAGTAGCGGTCATCGAGGCGTAGGAACCCGACCTCCTCGCTCGACCAGATCACCACCTCCTCGGCGATGCGTGACAGGTGCACCGCCAGCAACGTGCAGCAGAACAGCGCCTCTGCCACGAAGTCGCGATCGGACACCGCGTCCAGCGAGTTGTCGAACACGCGGGCGAAGTCGAGCTCGTTGGCGGTGAAGCGCGGGTCGAGCGGCAGCGACGAACCGGCCAGCGCGCCCGCCCCGAGGGGCGACACGTCCGCCCGGCGACGGCAGTCCAGCAGCCGGTCGACGTCGCGGAACAGCGCCCACCCGTGAGCCAGCAGGTGGTGGGCGAGCAGCACCGGCTGCGCCCGCTGCAGGTGCGTGTACCCCGGGACGTAGGTCTCCCCCGCCTCCTTCGAACGGTTCAACAGCGTGCGTTGCAGCACCGTCACCCGGCGGGCGACATCCACCAGCTCGCGCTTGGTGTACAGCCGCATGTCGGTCGCGATCTGGTCGTTGCGGCTGCGGCCGGTGTGCAGCTTCGCTCCCGGCGGGCCGGCCAGCTCGGTGACCCGGCGCTCGACGGCGGTGTGGATGTCCTCGTCGGTGCCGAGGACCGTGAAGCTCCCTCCCGCCATCTCGCGTTCGACGTGGTCCAGCGCGTCGAGCACCGCAGCCTCCTCGGCTGCGCTGATCAACCCGACCCGGGCCAGGCCTTTCACATGTGCACGGGACCCGGCGATGTCGTCCATGGCGAGGCGCCGGTCAAACGGCAGGCTCACCGTGAACGCCCACAGCTCGTCCGCGGGTCCCTGGTCGAATCGACCGTGCCACAGCGGCGCGGCCGAGCCGGCCGCGCTCCCCGCCATCGACGGGCCCTGTTCGTTGCTCATCGTCTCGATCCCTCACCCGACAAGCCGGCCAGATCGGCCAGCTGCTCAGCCATACCGGCGCCGGTTGCGCCCTCGGCCACCACCACCAACAACGTGTCGTCCCCGGCCACGGTGCCGAGCACCCCGTCCAACCCGGAACGATCCAGCGCCGAGGCGACCACGTGGGCCGATCCCGGCGGCGTGCGCAGCACCACCAGGTTGCCCGACGCCGCCACCTCGACCACCCACTCCCCCAGCACCCGGCGCAGGTGCTCGTGCGGCGCGACCTGCTCGGTCGGCAGCTCGGGGATGGCGTAGGTCGCCTCCCCGCCGCGCACGCGCACCTTGACCGCCCCGAGGTCCTCCAGATCTCGCGACACCGTGGCCTGGGTCGCGGCCACGCCCTCCTCGGCCAGCAGCTCCACCAGTTGGCTCTGGCTGGCGATGCTGTGCTGCTCGAGCAGGCGGGCCACGCGGTGCTGGCGCTGCGCCTTCGACAAGCTCATCGGAGGGCCCCGTGCCCGGCCGGCGGAGCCGACTCGGCCAGCCACCACAGCAACCCGCGCGCCGCGTGCATGCGGTTCTCGGCCTGGCGCCACACCCTGCTGCGCGGACCGTCGATCACGTCGGGGGCGACCTCCTCGCCGCGGTGCGCCGGCAGGCAGTGCAGGAACACGGCGTCGGGTGCTGCGCCGGCGAACAACTCGGCGGTGACCCCGAAGCGGACCAGCGCGTCGCGCTTCGTGGCCGCCTCCGCCTCCTCACCCCTCGAGACCCAGACGTCGGTGTAGACCGCGTCGACCCCGGCGACGGCCTCGACCGGGTCCTCGGTGCGCACCAGCGCGCCTCCCAGGGCGGCCACGCGGTCCGCGTCGGCGTCGTCGAGGTTGAACCCGGCCGGGCTCGCGACCCGGATGTCCATGCCGGCCATGGCCGCGGCGAAGGCGAGCGACCGGCACACGTTGTTGCCGTCGCCCACGTAGGCGATGCTCCGGCCGGCCAGCACCCCCCACTCCTGTCGCAACGTGAGCAGGTCGGCCAGCGCCTGCATCGGGTGGGAGCGGTCCGAGAGCAGGTTGACCACGGGCCGCCAGTCCACCGCCGCCATCCGCTCGACGCTGCGATGGGCGAACACCCGGGCGCCGATCAGCCAGTAGTACCCGGCCAGCGTGCGGGTGACGTCCTCGACCGACTCGCGCTGATCCAGGCCGACCTCGATGCCGCTGATGTACGACGGATGGCCGCCGAGCTGCACCACCGCCATCTCCATGGAGTGGCGGGTCCGGGCCGACGGCTTCTCGAACACGAGCGCGACGCCGCGACCGGCCAGCACCGGGCGGGGCGACGGGTCGGCGGCCAGCGACAACACCCGGTCGAGCTCAGCCGGGGTCAGGTCGTCGATCTCGAGCAGGTGACGGTGTCCGGCGCTCACGGGGCGCTCGCCACGGGGCTCACTGCGCGCTCAGCACGGCGGCGAGCAGCTCGACCGCCTCGTCGATCTCCGCCTCGGTGACCGTCAACGGCGGGGTGAGGCGCAGGGCGGTGCCGGTGATGGCGTTGACCACCAGGCCGGCCTCCAGGCAGGCGCCGTAGACGGCCCTGGCGTCGATGCCTTCGGCCAGCTCGGCGGCCAGGATCAGGCCGGAGCCACGCACCGAGGACACCTGCGGGATCGCCTGCAGCTTGGCCGTCAGGTACGCGCCGCGCTGGGTCGCCTTGGCCGGCAGATCATCCCGCTCCATGATCTCGAGCACCTTGCGCACCGCCGAGGTGGCCATCGGCTGACCCGAGTAGGTGGAGCCGTGATCGCCCGGTTGGAAGGCGGCGGCGACGTCGGCGCGGGCCCACAGGGCGCCGATCGGCATGCCGTTGCCCATGGCCTTGGCCAGGCACACCACGTCGGGCTGGATCCCGTGGTGCTGGAAGCCGAACCAGCGCCCGGTGCGGGCGAAGCCGGTCTGCACCTCGTCGAGCATGAGCAGCATGCCCCGCTCGTCGCAGAGGCGGCGGGCGGCCTGCAGGAACTCGGTGGAGGCCGGGTTCACGCCGCCCTCGCCCTGGATCGGTTCCAGCAGGATGGCGGCCACGGTCGGGTCGATGGCCGCCTCGAGGGCGTCGATGTCGCCCAGGGCCACGTGGCGGAACCCCTCGGGCATGGGGGCGAACGGCTCGTGCTTGGTCGGTTGACCGGTGGCGGCCAGGGTGGCCAGGGTGCGGCCGTGGAAGCTGCCGTAGGTGGTGATCACGCCGAAGCGCCCGTGACCCGCCCACTTGCGGGCCAGCTTGATGGCCGCCTCGTTGGCCTCTGCGCCCGAGTTGCAGAAGAACACCTGCCCGCCGGCGGGGCTGCCGTCACCGATGAGCCGGTCGATGGTGCGGGCGACGTGCCAGGCGTGCTCGGTGGCGAAGATCGACGACACGTGCAGCAACGTGTTGGCCTGGGCGGCGATCGCGTCGGCCACCTCGGGGTTGGCGTGGCCGAGCGCGACGACGGCGAGCCCACCGAGGAAGTCCAGGTAGCGCTTGCCGTGGTTGTCCCACAGCTCGGTGCCCTGCCCTCGCACGAACATCACCGAAGGCGCGGCGAAGTTCGACATGATCGGGCAGCGCTCGAGATCGGGCGGTGCTCCCATGGCAGTGGCGTGCGTCGACATGGCGGTTCCCCCAGGAAGGTGCGGTGGTGTTCGGCGTGAACGGTCGTATGCGGTTTATGGAACGGGTGCGGATGAACGGATGGCCGTGCCGGGGGCGCCTCTGCGGGTCGGTCGATCGACGAAACGCGACAGGCGAGGCTACAGCGCCGGTGGCCTCGGCGTGCGCGCTCGGGCGCACACTCGGGCTCCGGCGGGTCACCCTCGCGGCGGGGCGGGTTCCGGGTAGCGGGTGATCATGGTGCCGATGCCGGTGTCGGTGAACAGCTCGAGCAGCAGCACGTGGTCCCGGCGCCCGTCGATGAGGTGGGCGGAGCGCACGTTGGCCTCCACGGCGTGCAGGCACGCCTCGACCTTGGGGATCATCCCCGAGGCGACGGTGCCGTCCTCGATCAGCAGGCGGAGCTCGGCCGCGGTGATCTGCGAGATGAGGCTCGCCTCGTCGCTGACGTCGCGGCGCAGACCCTCGATGTCGGTGAGGAACACCACCTTCTCGGCGTCGAGGGCGACCGCCACCGCACCGGCGACGGTGTCGGCGTTGATGTTGTACGCCTGCCCGGCTTCATCCACGCCGATGGTGGCGATGACGGGGATCATGTCCTGCTCGAGCAGACGGTGCAGGATCGACGGGTTGACCGAGGCGACGTCGCCCACGAAGCCGAGCTCCGGGTCGTGCTGCGTGGCGGTGATGAGCCCTGCGTCCTCGCCCGACACACCGACGGCGAGCGGGCCGTGTCGGTTGATGTCGGAGACCAGCTCACGGTTGACCTTGCCGACGAGCACCATGCGGGTGATCTCGAGCGACTCGGCGTCGGTCACCCGTAGACCGTTGCGGAACTCGGCCTGCTTGCCGAGTCGCTTCATCAGGTCGGTGATCTGCGGCCCACCGCCGTGCACCACCACCGGTTTGAGCCCGACGGAGTGCATCAACACGATGTCCTCGGCGAACTGGGCGGCGCCCCCGCCGGGGGCCATGGCGTTGCCGCCGTACTTGACGACCACGATCTTGTTGCGGAAGCGCTGGATGTAGGGCAGCGCCTGGACGAGGACCTCGGTGGTGTCCGACGGGTTCACGGGTACACCCCCACGATGGGCAGCCCGCTCGTCTCCGGCAGGCCGCAGATGATGTTGGCGCACTGCACCGCCGCACCGGAGGCGCCCTTGGTCAGGTTGTCGATGGCGCAGATGCCCACCACGAAGCCGGTTCGCTCGTCGTAGCGGACGGTCACCTGCGCCACGTTGGATCCGAGCGTCGCCTTCGTCGAGGGCGAGCCGTCGGTCACCACGACGAACGGTTCGTCGGCGTAGTGCTCCCGGTACAGCTCCAACAGCTTGGCGGTGGACAGCTCGGTCTGCCGGCCCGGAGCCGGGCGGGCGTAGCTGGTGGCGAGGATGCCCCGGTTCATCGGCGCCAGGTGCGGGGTGAACAGCACGGTGGCATCGAGCAGCATCTCCATCTCCGGGGTGTGCCGGTGGTCCAGCAGCCCGTAGGCGCTGAAGTCCTCGTCCACCGCGCAGAAGGTGGTGTGGGCCTTGGGCGGGCGTCCGGCGCCGGACACGCCGGAGGCGGCATCCACGATGATGGCACCGCGGTCGATCAGCCCCGCCCGGGCCACCGGGAGCAGCGAGAGCGTGCCGGCCGTCGGGTAGCAGCCGGGCGTTGCGACCATGGACGCCCCGACGAGCTCCTCCCGGTACACCTCGGGAAGCCCGTAGACGAAGTCCGCCAACAGCTCGGGAGCCTGGTGCTCGTCGTGGTACCAGCGCGGGTAGAGCGCCGGGTCCTTCAGGCGGAAGTCGGCCGCGAGGTCGACGATCCGCTTGGCGCCGGCGGCTCGCAGCGCGGGCACGATGCCCTGTGAGGCGCCGTGGGGCAGGCCGAGGAACACCACGTCGGCCGTGGCGGCGGCGGCGACGTCCACCTCGTCGAAGCGACGGTCGCCGTAGGCTGCGGCGAGGCTCGGGTACAGCTCGCGCACCGGCGTCCCCGCCTGGGAATCGCCGGTGGCGAGGGCGACGTCGAAGGTTGGGTGCGCGGCGAGCAGCCGAAGCAGTTCAGCGCCGGTGTAGCCGGACGCTCCGATGATGGCGACGGAGAGCACGGAGCAAGACTATACACTGGAATGCATAGGTATGCGATTCGGTTTCCGGTACGGTTCGGCGGTGGATCACGCCGCCGCCCTGGACCGCCTCCGGACCCTACCCCGGGTGACGTTGGCCCCCCTACCCACGCCCCTCCAGCGCCTGGACCGCTTCTCCGAAGCGATCGGCGCCGAGGTGTGGTGCAAGCGCGACGACATCGGCAGCCCGGCCCTGGCCGGCAACAAGGTGCGCAAGTACGAGCTGGTCCTGGCCAGCGCGCTCGCCGCGGGAGCCGACACCCTCATCACCACCGGGGCGACGCAATCGAACTCGGCGCGGACGGGTGCTGCCGCCGCGGCCCGGCTGGGGATGCGCTGCGTCCTGCTGCTGACCGGCGAGGCCCCGGCGGATCGCACGGCCAACCTCCTGCTCGACTCGTTGCTCGGCGCCGAGGTGCGCTTCGCGGGAGCGGTCGGCTGGCAGGAGCTCGGCCCGCTGCTCGAACGGTGCGCGGCGGACCAGCGCGCCGCCGGCCGTCGTCCGTTCATCGCGCCCGTCGGCGCGAGCTCGGCCCGCGGGGCGCTCGGGTTCGCGCTGGCCTACCTCGAGCTGCTGGCCCAACTCGATGCGATCGGACCCGCGTTCGCGACCTCGACGGTGGCCGTCGTGCACACCACGACCTCCGGCGGCACCCACGCCGGGCTGGTGGTGGGTCGAGCGCTGGCCGCACGGGGCCCACGGGTGATCGGCATCGACGCCGGCCGGGTGCTGGCCGACCCGGCCGAGGGCCTGGCCCGTCTCGCCGGCGCCGCCGCCGCCGAGCTGGAGGCCGACATCACCTTCAACGCGGCGGACATCGACGTGCGCCTCGAGCACGCAGGCCCGGCGTACGGCGCGATCACCGGGGAAGCGGTGGCGGCGATCCGGCTGCTGGCCCGCACGGAGGGGATCGTGTGCGATCCGGTGTACAGCGGCAAGGGGCTCGCCGGGTTGGTGGCGATGGCGCGAGACGGGGCGTTCACCGAGGGGCCGGTGGTGTTCTGGCACACCGGCGGGTGGCACGCGGTGTTCGATCCGCACTATGGCGACGCGCTGCTCTGATCGCAGCCCGGCCGGGCGAGGGCGGTTCCGCCCGCTACCCGGCGTGGCCCGCAGCCGGCTCGGCCGGCGAACCAACTCGCCCGGAACGGGCCGGTTCGACCACGCTCTGCGCACGCCAAGTCGACGGTCGGCGGTTCTCGCCCGCCCCGTCGCAGCGAATCGCTATCGATTCGCTGCGAGGGGTTTCGATGCGACGGCTTTCGCTGCGCCGACTCTCGCCCGTACCGTACCGTACGGTACGGGAGTCAGCAGCTGTTGACGACGGGGCCCGCGCTCAGCCCCGCAGCTGAGCGGGCACCGTCGAGGTCACCGCGTCGATGCACCGCTGGCGCACCTCGGCGACCTCTGCGTCGGTCAGCGTGCGATCCGGGGCCTGGAAGCGCAGCCGGTAGGCCAGCGAGCGCGATCCCGCCGCCACCCGGTCGCCGCGGTACACGTCGAACAGCGTCAGCTCGGCCAGCAGCGCGCCCGCGCCCTTGCGCAGCGCCCGGGCCACGTCCGCCGCCGGCGTCGGCTCCGGCACCACGAACGCCAGGTCGACATCGGAGGAGGGGTACCGGCTGACCCGGCGATAGGGCTGCGGACCGTGCGGCAGGGCGAGCAGCGTGGTCAGATCGACCTGCAGCCACGCCACCCGGCGGTCAACGCCGTAGTCGGCGAGCACCTGCGGGTCCACCTCGCCGAGCGCGCCCACCGTCGTGTTGGCCACCTCGATGCGGGCGCTGCGGGTCGGGTGCATACCGGCCGGTGTGTCGGTGACCAGACGCCACGACGCGATGCCGAGCGTGTCCACCACCACCTGCCAGGCGTCCAGCGCGGCCGGGGCCTCGGATCCACCCAGCGCCACGCCGAGGTGCTCGCGCTCATCGGGCAGCTCGGCGGAGCGATCCGTCGGGAGGAACACGTGGCCCAGTTCGAAGCACTCGACATCGGGGTTGCGGTGCGACGCGTTGAACGCCAGCGTCTTGAGGATCCCCGGCAGCAGCGAGGTGCGCATCACCGACTCCGCCTCCACCAACGGGTTCGTCACCCGGATCCCGTCGGCGTCGAGCCCGGCCCGGGCCAGATCCCCCGGCGCCAGGAACGGCAGCGGCATCACCTCGGTGAGCCCGAAGCCGACCAGCGAGTGCCGCAGCGCCCGCCGCTCCTGCTGGAGCGTGCTGAGCGCACCCGCCTGGCCGGTGGGCCGCGGCACGGTGCGTTCGATGCGGGCGAAGCCGTGGTGGCGGCCCACCTCCTCGATCACGTCGATCTCGGTGGTGGTGTCGACCATCCGGAAGCTCGGCACGGTGACGGTGAGATCCTCCCCCGCCACCTCGCACCGGAAGCCGATCGGCTCGAGCAGTCCGGCGATCTCGTGGCGCGACAGCGAGACACCGAGCATCGCGTTGGTGCGGGCGGTCCGCAGGGTGACGGTGGCCGGGGTGGGCAGGTTGCCGTCGGCCACGATCTCGCCGGCGGCGACGCGCACGGGCGTGGTCTCGCGCAGCAGCTGCACGAAGCGCCGCATGGCGACATCGATGACGCCGGGGTCGGAGCCACGTTCGAAGCGGGTCGACGCCTCCGAGCGCAGGCCGAGGCGGCGCGCCGTCCGGGCGATCGACAGCGGATCCCACCACGCCATCTCCAGCAGCACGTCGGTGGTGGTCTCGGAGATCTCGGTCGACGCGCCGCCCATCACCCCGGCGATGCCGATGACCCCGTCGTCGCCGTCGCAGATGGCACCGTCCGCCGCAGTGAGCGTGCGGGTCTGCCCGTCGAGGGTCTCGACCGTCTCGCCGTCGCGCGCCCAGCGGACCCGGATGCGCCGACCGGACACCTGGTTGAGGTCGAAGGTGTGCGACGGCTGGCCGAGCTCCAGCATCACGTAGTTCGACACGTCGACCACGTTGTTGATGGGCCGCATGCCGAGCGCGGTGAGCCGGTCGGCGAGCCAGCGGGGCGACGGCCCGACCGCGATGCCGTCGAGCACGCGGGCGTGGAACCGGCCGCACAGATCCCCGTCCACGATGTCCACGGCAGCCAGCCCCGACGCCTGCCAAGCCGGGTCCACCTCGAGCGGCGGGTCGATCATGGTGAAGGGCACCTTCAGCCAGGCGGCGAGGTCACGGGCGACACCGGCCACCGAGAGCGCGTCGGGCCGGTTGCCGGTCACGTCGAGGTCGTAGAGGACGTCGGTCTCGATGCCCATCGCGGTGGCGAAATCAACGCCGAGGGGCAGCTCAGGCGGCAGGATCATGATGCCGTCGACCGCATCGGCCAGGCCGACCTCGCGCGCCGCGCACAACATGCCGTTGGACCATTCGCCGCGCAGCTTGCGCCGCTCGATCAGCATGCCGTTCGGCATGGTCGTACCCAACGTGGCGAAGGGGACCACGTCACCGACGGCCATGTTGAACGCACCGCAGCAGACCTGCAACGGCTCGCCGTCACCGGCGTCGACATCGACGAGTTGGATGCGGTCGGCCTTGGGGTGGGGCCGCAACGCGAGCACCCGGGCGGTCACGATGCCGGCGAGGTTGCCGCCGATCAGCTGCATCTCCTCGACGGCGAGGCCGAGCGCGCTGAGCTGGTCGGCGATGAACTGCGGCTCGCCCTCGATGGGGGCGAACTCCCGCAGCCACGACAGAAGGACCTTCATTGCTCCACTGCTTCTTTCGTCATCGAGGCGATTGCGTCAGAACTGGCTCAGGAACCGGCTGTCGCCGCTCCAGAACTCCCGCAGGTCATCGACCCCGTGGCGGGTCAGGGCGAATCGGTCGATGCCGAACCCGAAGGCGAAGCCGGACCACTGCTCGGGGTCGATCCCGCCCGCCCGCAGCACGTTGGGGTGGACCATGCCGCACCCGCCCAGCTCCAGCCACGACCCGTCGGGGCGCTGGACATCGAACTCGGCGGACGGCTCGGTGAACGGGAAGTACGACGGGCGCAGCCGCGACGAGAACTCGCCGCCGAAGAACGCCTTCACGAAGGAGTCGAGCGTGCCGGCGAGATCGCCCAGGCTGATCCCGCGGTCGATCACCAGCCCCTCGATCTGGTGGAAGACCGGCATGTGCGTCGCGTCGGGGGTGTCCTGGCGGAAGACGCGGCCCGGGCACACCACGTAGATGGGCGGCTCGTGGGCCAGCATGGTGCGGACCTGCACCGGCGAGGTGTGGGTGCGCAGCAGCGTGGAACCAGGGGCCCCCCAGTCCACCCACAGCGAGTCCTGGCTCTCCCGGGCGGGGTGGCCCTCCGGGAAGTTGAGGGCGCCGAAGTTGAACCACTCGGTCTCGATCTCGGGGCCCTCGGCCACCTCGAAACCCATCCCGACGAAGACGTCCTCGAGCCGCTCCCAGGCGGCGGTGAACGGGTGGAGGTGGCCGCGCCGGCGTCGGGGGGCGAACTCGGTCAGGTCCAGCCGCTCGGCCTCCAGCCGTACCGCCCGGTCTGCCGCGTCCAGCTCCCGCCGACGGGCGGCCACGGCGTCCCCGATGGCGCCCATCGCCTCGTTCACGGCCTGGCCGACGGCCTTGCGGACCTCCGGCTCCAGCCGGCCCAGCGACCTGCGCAGCTCCACGATGGCGGACTGCCGACCGAGCACCTCCGTCTCGACGGCGGCCAGTTCCCCCGCAGTGCTGGCGGCGGCGGCCTTGGCCAGGGCGTCGGTCCGGGCGCGTACGACGGCGTCGAGCTCAGCGGTCATGGCTGGAGAGCCTGCCTTTCACGGTGGGGAACGTCCAAGTTCATTCGGCGGGAGGTGACCCGCGCCGTGGCGCGGCGGGACCGATCCGGCGACGGCGCCACAGCTCGAAGGTGGTCACGGTGACCGCCATCGCGACGTTGAGCGACTCGACCGCTCCGGCCATCGGGATGCTGAGCCGACCCATGCCGGCATGGTCGAGCACCGAGGCGGGCAGGCCGTGGGCCTCGCTGCCGAACAGCACCGCGACGGCACCGTCGATCGGATCGTCGTAGAGATCGGCCCCGCCCCCGACCACGGCGGCCCACGAGCGCAGGCCGTTGGCGTCGAGCCAGGTCAGCGCCTCGGCCACGTCGGCGGTCACCGCGACCGGCACGCGGAACAACGCACCGGCCGCAGCCCGCACCACCTTGGGGGAGGTCGGGTCCACGCAGCGTCCGGCGAACAGCACCGCCGCGGCACCGGCCGCCTCGGCGCTGCGCAGGATCGTGCCCGCGTTGCCCGGATCGGCCACGTCGACGAGCACCACCACCACCGGAGCCGGCCGCGACGGCTCACCGAGACCGCACCGCCGGGCCAACCCGTGGGCGGCATCGGGCCTGCCCAGCTCGAGCGGGGGCGCGTCCACCACCGCCAGCACGCCCTGGCTGGTCTCCACATCGCCCAGCCGGGCCAGCGTCCCGGGACGGACCAGCGTGGCGCCGGGCCACGCCTCGGCCTGCTCGACGTATACCTCGCGCACGACGGCGGACGCGGCAAGGGCCTCGGCCACCAGCCGCGGCCCTTCCACGATCAGCACCCCCCGCTCCCGTCGAGCCGACCGGGAGGTCGACAGCCGGCGCAGTGCGGCCAGCCGCGGGTTGCGGGCGGACAGTGCTTCGGTCAGCGGTGCGCCCCGATCAGGACGCCTTGGCCTGCGCGCCCAGCGCGCTGCGGGCCGCCTCGACCAGCGAGGAGAACGCCGCCGCGTCGCTCACCGCGACCTCGGCCAGGACCTTGCGGTCCACCTCGATGCCGGCATGGCGCAGCCCGGCGATGAACTGGCTGTAGCTCATCCCGTTCTGACGGCAGGCGGCGTTGATGCGGGTGATCCACAGCTGGCGGAAATCACCCTTGCGGGCCCGGCGGTCCCGGAAGGAGTAGTGCAGGGCATGCATGACCGCCTCGTTGGCGGCGCGGTAGTTGCGGCTGCGATGGCCGTAGTACCCGCGAGCGCGTTCAAGGACGACGCGGCGGCGCTTTTTGGAGTGGACGGCGCGCTTCACACGAGCCATGGGGGAAGCCTCCTCGGTATCGAACGGTTTGGTGGGGGGCGGCCGGCGGCGCGCACGGGCGGCCGGCCGGGCGGGCTACATGCCCAGTTGGCGCTTGATCGAGGACTCGTCACCCGGCTTGACGACCACCATCGGCTTGAGGCGGCGGGTGCGGGTGGTCGGCTTCTTCTCGAAGAGGTGCTTGCGGAAGGCACGGCGGCGCATGATCTTGCCGGTGCCGGTGACCTTGAAGCGCTTCGCTGCGCCCCGGTGCGTCTTCATCTTGGGCATGGGGATGCAACCTTTCGGTTCTCTGGATCCGGGGCAGCACGCTGCCCGCAGGGCACCCGCACGGGGCGGGGCGCCCTGCGGGTTTCGTGATCAGTCGGCCGGAGCCGTGGTGGCCGGCGCGCCCTCTGCATCGGGGGCGCCCTCGGTATCGGGGGCGTCCTCAGCGTCGAGCTCACCCTCACCGTCGGGGCCCTTGCGCTTCTGGGCTTCCCAGGCGGCCTGGGCCTTCTTGTCCGGTGCGAGGACCATGGTCATGTTCCGGCCGTCGAGCTTGGACTGCACCTCGACGCGCCCGACGTGGCCCACCGCATCAGCGACGTTCTCGAGGATCTTCCTCCCGATCTCCGGGTGGTAGATCTCTCGACCGCGGAACATGATGGTGACCTTGACCTTGTGCCCCTCACCGAGGAACTTCTCGACGTTGCGGGTCTTGGTCTCGAAGTCGGCCTTCCCGATCTTGGGTCGGTACTTCATCTCCTTGAGCACCACGGCGGTCTGGTTCCGGCGGGATTCCCGCTGGCGATGGGCCGCCTCGTACTTGAATTTGCCGTAGTCCATGATTCGGACGACGGGTGGTGTGGCCTTGTCCGCCACCTCGACGAGGTCGAGGTCCAATTCACGAGCCAGGGAGAGGGCTTCGGGCAGCGGCTTGATCCCGATCTGGGACCCGTCGGGGCCGACCACGCGGACCTCGCGTGCCCTGATGCGTTCATTGACTCTGGGCTCGTTCACTGGCGGTGCTATTGCTGATCACTCCTCATAAGCGACGCGCGGTCCTCCATCGATCGGCGTCTGGTTGACGGATTGCTCGGCCCAGCCGCTCGCCGAAAACGACGAACGGACGTCGGAAAACCGACGCCCGCGATGACGATGCGTCAACCCCCCGGGAACCCGGTGAGGTCGACACGCCCTGGCAAACATCGACCCGGCGCACCGCCCGGTGGCCGGGTGGGGGCCCCTGGACCGAGGATCCCCACTTTCCGAAGAAGGTTCTATGCAGTTGTCCCGGACGTACCGGCCCGAAGACCGCTACGACCTGCCGAATAGAATAGCACCATGAGCAGCTTGTGGACACCCGGTGGTGAGCACCCGGTCGAACGCGAGGTCGACGTCGACGCGACGGACGCCCCCGTCGACCCGAACGAGCAGGGCCCGCTCAACGAGGAGCAGGCCGCCCAGCTCGCCGCGGCGGCCGAGGAGGTCGGCCGGATCCGCGAGCAACTGGCCCAGGCGCCGGCAGAGCTGATCGTGGCCAACCACGTCATGGGCCTCTATGAGTTCGCCGCGGTGCACCTCAACCGCGAGGCGCCGAACATCGAGGCCGCCCGCCTCGCCATCGATGCCCTCGGGGGCCTGCTCGACGCCTGCAAGGGACGGCTCGGACCGGACGAGGCGACGCTCGTCCAGGCCCGGACCAGCCTCCAGCTGGTGTTCGTGCAGATCCTGTCGGCCGGCACCGGACCCCGGACCGACTGACGAGCCGGGATCAGCTCCCGTTCAGTGGCAGCGGTCGGAGGTCGACCGCTTCCCAGCGGCCGTGCAACCCGGCGGCCAGGCCGAAGCTGACCGCCGCGCCCACCTCGACCGCGCGGCTGCCGTCGGCGATGGCCACGCAGTGGAAGCCGTACCCGGCGCCGTCGTCGGTGCGGACCTGTCCCAGCCCGACGTGCTCGTCGAAGGCGAGCACGGTGCCGGTCATCACGGGATGATCTTGAGGATCGGCAGCTCGAGGATGTCGCTGGCGCCCAGCTCCAGCAGCCGGGGGATCAGCGTGTTGATGCCCTTCTTGGGCACCACGGACTCCACCGCGTAGCCGGTGCCCTGGTAGAGCTCGTTGACCGTCGGCGCCTTCGCCGCCGGCACCTCCGCGATCACCGCGTCGAGCCGGTCCTTGGGCACGTTCATCTTGAGCAGCACCCGCCCGCGAGCGTCGAGCGCACCCAGGAGCAAGGTGCGGATCTGGTTCATGGCGTGCGCCTTGGCCGGGTCGGCGTAGGCCGCCGGGTTGGCCACCAGCTCGGTGTAGGACGTGACGATGATGTCGATGATCTTCAGCCCGGCGGCGCGCAACGCCCGGCCGGTCTCGGTGATGTCCACCACGCAGTCCACGATGTCGGGCACCTTGGCCTCGGTGGCGCCGTAGGACAGCCGGATGTCGGCCTCGATGCCCCGCTCCTCGAAGAACCGGCGGGTCAGGTTGGGGTACTCGGTGGAGACGCGCAAGCCCTGGGGCAGATCGGCCACCGAGGTGGCCTCGGACTCCTGCTGCACGGCGACCACGATGCGCACCGGGTTCGACGTGGCCTTCGAGTCCTGCAGCTGGCCGAGCGACACCACCTCCGCCCCGGTCTCCTCCACCCAGTCCCGACCACAGATCCCGAGGTCGAACAGACCCTCGGCGACGTAGACGGGGATCTCCTGGGGGCGCAGGATCCGCACGTCGACGACACGGGGATCGTCGATGGTGGCTTTGTAGTCCACCGCGGAGCTGCGGCTCACGGTGAGATCGGCGGCCTCGAACAACTCGAGGGTGGCTCGCTCGAGCGAACCTTTGGGGAGTACCAGCTTCAGCACGGCGGGCAACCCTACCGGTCGCTGCGCCCGGCGCCGAAGCCGAATACCCGGGATCGGACGCCGACTCGCCGCCGACGGACGAATACAGTGCGGCGGCGATGACAGTCCGCCTGATCCTGCGCCGTGACGCCGATGCGGTGGCCGACGCCCTCACCGCTGCCTTCCTCGACGACCCGGTCATGGCGTGGCTGGCCGGCCACGACGACCGGGCCCGGCGCTCCGTCACGCTGCGCGCCGCCATGTTCGCCCCCGCGGTCGACGCCGTGCTGCGCACCGGCCAGGGCTACGCCGTGCTCGACGGCGACCGGATCGTCGGTGCCGCCCTGTGGAACCCGCCCGACACCTCGTTCTTCACCGCCGAGGATCGGCCGCGGATCGGCGACGCGATGGCGGCGCACGCCGCGCCCGGCGCCGCCGAGCGCATGCGGTCCCTGGTGCTGGCCATGCACGAGCGGCCGTTCCCCGACAGCACCGCCTTCCACCTCCAGTTCGTCGGGGTCACCGCCGCGGCGCGCAGCGGCGGCCACGGCGCCCGGCTGTTGGCGCCCGTCCTGGCCCGGTGCGATCTCGACGGCCTACCCGCCGCGCTCGAGAGCTCGAACCCGCGCAACGTGAGCTTCTACCGGCGGCTCGGCTTCGAGGTCCTGTGGGAGGTCACCCCCGATGGCGGCCCACCGCTGCAGACCATGTGGCGGCCGCCGCGCCCTGCGCCGCATCGGCCGTGACCGGCTGACAATCGGCACCGCGCTCCGCCCGGTCAGTGATCGGTCGGGGTCTCCGCCAGCAGCTTGAGGGCGTGGGGAAGCACGTCGAGGACCGCCTCGAGGCATTCCCGAGCGCCGTTGGGCGACCCGGGGGTGTTCAGGATGATCGCCTGCCCGACGGTGCCCGCCACGCCGCGGGACAGCCGGCCCGGGCCGGGGTTGACCGCCCGCATCGCCTCGGCCATGCCCGGCGCCTCCCGCTCGATGACGGTGCGGGTCGCCTCCGGGGTGAGGTCCCGGGGGGCGAAGCCGGTGCCCCCGGTGGTCACGATCACGCCGGCGAACCCGGCGGCGAGCTCGCGCAGCGCGGCGCCGACGGACTGCACGCCGTCGGCCACCACGCGCCGCTCGACCACGTGGAAGCCGGCGTCGCGCAGCAACGTCTCGAGCACCTCCCCCGAGCGGTCGACCCGGGTGCCGGCCACGACGCCGTCCGACGCGGTGAGGACCTTGGCTGCCAGGCCGGCGGCGGGTGGGGACGGGGGCGGGGTCAGCTCCGACATAGCCGCAGAACGTACATCCCGTCGGTGTCCGCAGCGTGGGGCAGCAGCAGGCTGCCGCGTCCGTGCGGGCGCCACGGGTCCGGCAGCGGGGGCGCCGACGTGAGCTCGGGGTGACCCTCGGCCAGGTGCTCGTCGATGCCGATGGTCTCGGCGGCGGTGAGGGTGCACACGCTGTACACGAGCATCCCTCCCGGAGCCAGCACGCGGACCGCCTCGTCGACGAGCCGGCGTTGCAGCCCGGCGAGGCGTTCCGGCGATTCGGCGTCGATCCGCCAACGGGCATCGGCGCGGCGTCGCAGGGTCCCGAGGCCGCTGCACGGCGCGTCGACGAGGACCCGGCCGAACCGGCCGTCCGGCAGCGGCAGCCGCGTGCCGTCGGCGCAGCACACCGCCACCCGGGCACCGAGCCGTTCGACGTTGCCGGCGGTGAGCCGCGCCCGGGCGGGCCGCAGCTCACAGGCCACCACCGGTGGCGCAGCGAGGTCCAGGGACGCCGCCATGGCCGAAGCCTTGCCGCCCGGCGCCGCGCACACGTCGAGCACGCGGTCGGCGCCGCCGACCTCGACGGCGTCGGCCACCCACTGCGAGGCGAGATCCTGCACGTACCCGTCGGCCCGCTCGCGCACCGTCGGCGCCACGTTCATGCGCGCCAACGAGGCGAGCGCATCGTCCGCCCCCAGATCGGCGGTGAGCCGCTCGACGATCCAGTCCGGGTAGCTGAGCCGGCTCGCCTCGTCGTGCCACTGCGGGGGCCGGGCCGCCAGACGCCGGAGGATCGCGTTGACCAGGCCCCGGGTCCGCTGCGGCACCACGGCCACCGTGGCGCTCACCGCGGCGTGGGGTGGCGTCCCGAGGATCAGCAGCTGGTAGGCGCCGAGGCGCAGGGCCGCCCTCGTCGGCGGGTCGAGCTCGCGCAGCACGTAAGGCTCCAGCGCGCTGTCGCACGCCCGGCGCATCCGGGTGGTGCCATAGACCAGCTCGGTCACGAACCGTCGATCCTGTGCCGACAGGTCTCGCTGGTCGAGCACCGCCGGCAGCACCAGGTTCGCGTAGGCGCCCTCGGCATCGATGCGGACCAGCACCTCGAGCGCCACCGCCCGAGCGGCAGGACGAGCCGGGGGTGCAGGCGACGCGGTCGCCCGGGAGCGGGGCCGGCCCTTCGGACGGGAGGCGGAGCGGTCGCTCATGGGCCGAGCAGCTCGCCGGGCTGCGGGCGCGCCCCGTTGCGCCAGGCGGCCACACCTTGGCGGGCCCGCCCCTCGGGCTGGAGCTCCAGCAGCGTCAGCACGCCCTCGCCCGTACCCACCAGTACGGCCTCGCCGTCGAGGGCGAGCTCGCCGGGCCCGAGCGCGGCGGGGGCGGAGCGGGCGGCCTCGGCGCGGTGCACCAGGAGGCGCTTGCCCCGCAACGTCGTCCAGGCCCGGCCCAGGGCCACGGTGCGAAGCACCTGGACGGCCGGACGGGTGAAGTCGAGGCGAAGCTCGGCCGGATCGATCTTGGCCGCGTACACCGGCTCACCCTGCTGGGGCGCCGCCGGCCCGAACCCAAGGCGGAGGCAATCGAGCAGCAGGTCCGTCCCCATCGCCACCAACCGGGTCCGCAACGTCTCGAGCGTGTCCCCGGCGTCGATCGGCGTCTCCGCCCGGCGGTACACCCCACCGGTGTCGAGGCCTTCCTCCACCGCCATCACGCACACGCCGGTCACCGCATCGCCGGCCAGCAGGGCGCGCTCGACCGGTGCGGCGCCACGCCAGCGGGGAAGCAGCGAGAAGTGCAGGTTCACGAACGGCAGCCGGGCCAGCAGGTCGGGCTTGAGCAGCCGCCCGTAGGCCACCACGACGGCGAGGTCCGCGCCGAGCTCCCCGGCCGCGTTCACGTCGTCCCCGGTGGGCAGGCCGAGCCGTTGGGCGGCCGCCTTCACCGGGCTGGGCAGCAGTGCCGCGCCACGGCCGCGGCGCCGATCGGGCCGGGAGATGACCAGCGGCACGTCGAAGCCGGCGGCCACCAACGCCTCGAGCGGGGCGACGGCCAGCTCGGGCGAGCCGAGGTACACGATACGGCGCACCTGCGCAGGGGGAACGGGCAGTGGCTGGTCCACGACTGCTCGACACTAGCGTGACGTGCCGATGCCGCCCGCCGAGCGCCCCGAGCACTACTTCTCGACCGCGCCCCAGGGCCGCTCGCAGCGCCGCACCGTCACGCTGGCGCTGCCCGACCTCCGAGTCGACCTCGCCACCGACCGGGGCGTCTTCGCCGGCGACGCGGTCGATGTGGGCACCCGCCTGCTCCTGCTCGAGGCGCCCATGCCCGAGCCCGCCTGGGGTGGGCGGGCGCTCGATCTGGGCTGCGGGTACGGGCCCATCGCGGTCGCCCTCGGTCGACGGCTGCCGCAGGCCACCGTCGTCGCCGTCGACGTGAACGAGCGGGCCCGTGCGCTGTGCGCGGAGAACGCGGCCCAGGCCGGGGCGACCAACGTGCAGGTCCATGCCCCCGCCGACGTACCGGCCGGTATGACCTTCGACGCGATCTACAGCAACCCGCCCATCCGCATCGGCAAGGCGGCGCTGCACGAGCTGCTGCTGCACTGGCTGGAGCGGCTGAACCCCGGCGGCTACGCGGTGCTGGTGGTGCACAAGCACCTCGGCTCCGACTCGCTGCAGCGATGGCTGGGCGAGCGCGGCGGGCGGGTCGAGCGCCTCGGCTCGCGCCTCGGCTACCGATTGCTCGTCGTGCACCCGAACCCATCCCCCGACCACCCCGAGGAGGCGCCGTGAACGAGCGTCCGGCGCGAGCCGACAAGCACCCCAACAAGCCGCTCAACCCGACCGGCCTCAAGCGCCTGCACCGCACCTGGCGGCGTCAGACCAACGGCCGGCTGGCCCTGATCCTCGACGGGGTGCAGAACCCGTTCAACCTCGGCACGATCGCCCGCCACGCCGCCGCCTACAAGGTGGAGCGGGCCTGGCTGGTCGGTTCACCGGACGCCTTCGAGCACCCCCGGGTGCGCAAGACGGCGATGGGGACCGAGCGCTTCGTGAACTGGAGCGTGGTGACGACACCGGACCAGGCGCTGCGCGAGGCGGTCGAGGCCGGGTTCCGCCCGGTGGGCATCGAACTGACGCCGTCGGCGGTGCCCCTGTTCGCCCTCGAACTGCACACCGACGTGGCGCTGGTGGTCGGCCACGAGGAACGAGGGCTCTCCCGCACGTCGCTCGACCGTTGCGTCGCCTTCGCCTTCGCCCCGCAAGTGGGCAAGGTGGGCTCGCTCAACGTGGCCGCGGCGACGGCCATCTCCCTCTACGAGGCCCGCCGCCAGGAGTGGACCGCCGAGGAGCGGGGCGCCGGGCCCGGCGCCTGACCGGACCCGAACACCCTCAGGCCCGAACCGCCCTCAGGCGCCGCCTGCGGACTGGATCGAGGCCTGGATCTGGCTGATCCGCGTCCGCAGCTCCCGCAGATCGGCCTGCAGGTGCACCAGCGTGGACTTGGTCTGACCCCACACCTCGCGGAACTGCTGGGCCGACGGGCCGTCCCAGTTGTTCGGCTCCCCCGCGGTGTCGCCTGCGTTGGACAACGAGACGATCCCGTCGTTCAGGCCGCCGTCGATGATCGCCTGCATCGTGGCGATGGCCTGGATGGCCTCAGGGGTGGACTTGATCACTGCAGACATGCGCGTTCCGCCTTGGCTCGCTGCCGACGCCACCGTGGCGCCGCCGGGTGACAGGGTATCAAATGCAGTGAAACATAATCAAACATCATGATTCGCAGTGGCGACCTGGAGGACGCCCACGCTGCCGTCCTGCACCAGGAACCCCCGCCCCGGACGATCGAGCGGCACGTCGCCGCGCCGGGGCAGCCGCGCGCCCAGCAGCTCGCCGTCGAGGTCGGGATCCGGCCGCAGCAGCAGGCCGATCCGTGACGTGCGCACCGCGCGGGTCCAGTGCCCGTAGGCGCTGCGCAGGGCGTCGTTGCGCCCCGCCGCCACAACGATCCACCCGGCGGACAGGGCGGCGCCGAGCGCTCCGGACCGATCCTCGAGCGACTCGGCGTCGTCCACCGCGACGATCCCCCAGCCCCCGACGGGCGGCCCGGCCGCCAGCCGAGCCGCCCAGGCGTCGTGTTGGGCGGGATCGAACCGGTCGGGAGCGGCAGCGCCCGTGGCGGCCAGCCGTCCGGCGGCCAGCGGCGAGCGCGACCCCGCCACGACGACCACTGCGACCCGGCCCGCCGGCGTCGCCGGTTGGTCCAGCAGGCCGGCCACGATGGCGTGCAGCGCGCTCGAGCGGCCCGAGCGCACCGGCCCGGCCACCAGCACCCCATCACCACGGCGCAGCGTCAGCACCCGCTCCCCCAGCCCGGGCCCACCCACACCGATCGGTATGGTCAGCGTTCCCCCCATCTCGTCCACCCGTACCCGACCGATCTCGGTGCGCTCGATGCGATCGGGAAGGCACCGCACCGACGGCGCCGCACCCCGACCACCGTTGCCATACCGTTCGGTCTGGGCACGCAGCACCGCCGCCACGTCCTCGATCTCCGCCACCTGACCGAGCAGACCTCCCGGTACGGCCCGCACCCGCCCGGCGGGCCCCGTCACCGTCGGGACCCCGAACTGGCGGGCATCGAGCGGATCGGCCAGCGCGAACACGAACCGTTGCCCGACCGACGCGGCCACGCTGTGGCGCACGGCGGCCGCGTGTTCGGCCGAGGCCACCGTGTAGAGCTGCTGGGCCGGACCCTCCACGATGAGCCGGGACCAGCGCTGGGCGGCGTCGTGCACCGGCGCACCGCCGTCCTCGACCGCGAGCAACGAACCGAGCCCGTCGACCGCCACGACGACCATCGGGCGCTCGACGCCCGGCCCGGCCACACCCCGGCGGCGATCGGCGAGCTCCGCCTCCAGCAGGCACAGCAGGCCCCCGAGCCGTTCGGTGTCGCTGCGGCCCACCACGGTGCCCACCTGCGGCAGCGCCGCCAGGGCGGTCAGCTCCGGCGCCTCGCTGACGATGTGCAGGTGCAACCGGTGCGGCGCGGCGCGGCCGGCCAGGGCGCACAGCAGGGTCACCAGGGCGGTGGTGGTCCCCTGCCCGATCGCCCCGTAGAGCAACAGGTTGCCCTGTGACGGGCACCATCCGCCCACCAGTCGCCGCTGGTGGTCCGGGTCGTCGAGGAGCACGAAGGGGACGGTGGGCCCGGTCTGCGGCGCGGCCACCCGCTCGGCTTGCAGCTCGGCGAACCCGAGGCGGGCGGGTAGCGGCGGCGTCCACGGCACCCGTGCGGCGGCGAGGCCGAGCCGCCGCGCCGCGGCGGCGACCTGCTCGACGCGACCCTGGAGCTCGCTGGCCTGTCCCGGGTCGCTGCGGCGGGGCGTCACCGCGGTGCCGTGCTCGGAGGCCCACCCATCGGGCGGCGTGAGCAGGTCGGCTTCGAGGCGCTCGACCGGCGACCCCGCCGACTCGCCGGTCTCCCGGACGGATCCGGCGTAGGCGGTCTGGGCGATGGTCACGTCGTGGCGGCCGAGGCGCACCAAGGCTCGACCCGGTGTGCGGCGATCCAGCGCCGCCGCGTCCGGCAGCTCGATGACATCGCGCGAGTCGGCCGGATCCTGCACCCGCAGCGCGATGCGGAGGTTCGTGTTGGCCCGGATCTGATCGCTGACCACCCCCGAGGGCCGCTGGGTGGCCAGGATCAGGTGGACCCCGAGGCTGCGCCCTCGTTGGGCGACGCCGACGAGGGCATCGAGGAACTCGGGCAGCTCCGTCTTGAGGGTGGCGAACTCGTCGATCACGACGACGAGCCGAGCCAGCGGCGGGCCGGAGGGCGGGCCATCGACCGGACCGGCTCCCGGGCCGTCGACCGGACCGCCGGCCGGCGCGGCACCCGCAGCGAGCTCGGCGACATCGGCCGCTCCCGCGTCGCGCAGCACCTGTTCCCGACGCGCCAACTCGGCGTGCAGGCTTCGCAGCACCCGGGCCGCCAGGTCGTCGTCGAGGTCGGTCACCACCGCCACGGTGTGGGGCAGCGCGGCGCAGGCGTCGAAGGCGCTCCCGCCCTTGAAGTCGATGAGCACGACGTTCAGCTCGGTCGGTGGGTAGGTGGCGGCGAGCGCCGCGATCCAACTCCGCAGCAGCTCGCTCTTGCCGGCCCCGGTCGTGCCCGCCACCAGCGCGTGCGGTCCGTCGGCGACCAGGTCGACCATCAGCGCTGACCGCTCGAGCGGCGCACCCCGGCCCGCGCTCCGCTCGCCCAGACCGATCGGTACGGCGAGGGTGGCGAGCCCGCTCGGCGCGTGCGCCACCGTCGGGGTCCCTTCGTGCGCCCACCGGCAGCCGGTGGGCAGGACGTCGTCCAGGTGCACCACGGCCGGCAGGCCGGCGTCGGGACGGGCGAGGTCGGGATCCTCGAAGCGGGCCAGCGACGCGGCGATGTCGTACGCCGTGTGCTGGGACGCGCCCATCGCTCGCACCGCGGGCATCGGCTCGCCGCTGTCGAGTGGGGTCACCGTCGCAGCGCCGACCGCATCGACGCGCACCACGACCCGGCACGATGCGGGCAGCTGGTCGGCCACCGGCGCGAGCACGACGCCGAACGTCGGGCCGCGCTCGCCGCGCAGCTGGGCCCGGGCGTCGGCTCCCGCGGCGCCGACGATGCGCGGATCGTCGACGACCAGCAGGGTGCGCCGGCCCGTCCATCGATCCGGCCCGCCGGGCCCGCCCGGCCCGCCGGCGGTGCCCGATCCGTCGGGTCCAGCCGGCCGCCCACCCCCGGACGGTCCGTGGTGGGGCAGCCAGCCGAGCCACCGCCAAGCGTCACGGCGACCCTCGCCGGCGAAGAGCTCGACGGCGAGGTCGGCGGGGCCGTGGTGCACGACGAGCTGCAGCATCAGGCTGCGCGCCACCCTGCGGGCCGCGGCGGGGTCGCCGACGAGCCCGATGACCCCGATGGCTCCGAGGTCCAGCTCGACGGGGCCGTCGAGCGGCCCGCCGACCTCCCGCAGCACGGCCCGCACCGCCGCACCGAGCTCCTGGGCCGGCGGGGCCGGCGTCGGCTGCCAGCGCTGGAGGCCGTGCCCGAGGCACACCCGCCAGGCGTCGCCGTCGCCCGGCCGGCGCTCCCACAAGCGTCGGGACGGGCGCTGCGCTCGGCTCGCCACCTCGGCCAGGTCCACCGCGCGGTCCGCCCGCGCCGCGTCGTGCGCGGCCCGGGCGTCGACGAGGGCGGCCTCGAACCCGGCCAACTCGCGCCGGAAGCGGCGGCGGTGCCGGCGCCCGGTGCGCCGCGCCTGACGGCGGGATCCGAGCCACCCGCTCACCGCCAGCAGCGGCGACAGCACGGTCATCAGGGCGAACAGCCATGAGCCGGTCACCGCCACCAGCGCCCCGGCCAGCACCAGCGGCAGGGCGACGGCGGCGAGGGCCAGCGGTCGGACGGGCGGCATCTCCGGGAGGTACGGCACCGGCACGGGCTGTTCGGCGACCGGATGGCGAGCGCGCGGCGGCCGGTTGAACAGGATGGTGGCGCGCTCGGTTCGATCGCGCCGGGGATCGACCCGGCTGGGCACGGCGCCCGGTACGCCCTCGGGCCCGTCGAGCCGCAACGTCACCGAGCCGCAGCGGAACCGCTCCCCCGCCCGAAGGGGCCGAGCCGTCGCGCCGGCAACCGTGCGATAGTCGATCGGGTGATCCGGGGCGGCATCGCCGAACGCCAGGAAGGTCGCCCCACCGGTGGCCGACGGCTCGACGCAGAGCACGCCGTGCAGCAGCGCGACCTCCGGATCGTCGACGTGGACTGCCGCCGCCGGCGAGCGGCCGACCAAATGCTCACCCGGAGCGAGCGCAAAACGACGCCCAGCGTCGCCCCCATCACAAATAGTGATCGTGACGGTCCGCTCGCGGCGAATCGCCGGCGATTCGCCGCAAACCGCCGGCGATTCGCCAGTCGGCGGCGATTCGCCGGTGGAACTGCCGGTGGGTGGGGTGGCCGGGAACGCCGACGACAGCAGGCTCCCCTGGCACAGCCCGGCCTCGTCGAGGCCGTCGGTCGACCGTACCGGACGCCCATCGACGAACGGCGGCCCCTCGCCCACGATCCCGAGCAGCGCAGCGACGTCCGCCACCACCGCGTCCGATCGTGCCCGCACCACCACCGCCCGGTCCGGCCGCGCCGCATCCCGGAGGCGGAGCAAGGTCCAGGTGGGTCGCGACGACATCTCCACCACTGTGAGCGCCAACCGGGGGCCGTTCAGTAGGGCGTGCTGCCCGATCGAGCAGCCGGAGCGAGCTCCCGCAGCAGCGGCCGGCCTCAGGCGGCCAGGAACACGACCTCGTCCGGCTTGTGCCGCTCGGCCTTGAGCGGGGTCATCAGCACCTGGTCGCCGAGCAGGTCGGCCAGGCACTCCATCGTCAGGTAGCTGCCGCCGTCCACCTCCGGCGGCCACAGCAGGCTGACGAAGGGCCGCTCGAGCAGATGCCCGACCGCCCGGCAGTGCGGGTCCAGCGGCACGATCAGCTGCCCCTCGACCCAGGTGACGCGCACCGCCGTCGTGAAGGGGCGCTCCTGCTCGCTCACGGTGAGCAGCAGCGCGTGTGCGCCAAGCCGAGCCAACACGGCCACGAGGTCTCGGATGTCGCTGCTCATGGGGCGGGCCTCCTGCCACGTCTTCGCACGCGGGAGGGTCTCCCGAGTCCTCGTGCTCGCAACGTCTGGGGGTTTGTCGGCACGACCCCGCCGAAACCGAAGTCAGATCCCCGCCGGATCGACCACAATCCTCAAACCTGCGGTCGGTCGGCTCACCGAGGCGAGCGCATCGGCCAACCGATCGGGATCGGACGCCTTGACCAGCCAGCGGTCCTCGGTCGGCCCGGCGACGTCGACCCCGCCCGCTTCGCGCAGGGCGGCCGCGAACGCGGCCGCCTGCGGACCCTCCAGCACCGCCAGCGCGGCGGCCGGCGGGAGGTGCAGCAGCGCTCGTCGCGCCCGCTCCGGCTCGGCCCAACGATCGGGATCGGCGTGCAGCACCGCCTCGAGCACCGCGTGGGTGGGCTGGCGGGTGGCGACGACCAGACGGCCGTCCCGACGGCGCCCGCCCAGCAGCCGAGCGGCCAGGGCCAGCTGGCCCAACGTTCGCTCCGCAGCCCTGAACCGGGCGCCCAGCAGCCCCTGGTCGAGGTCGAGGAACACCACCGCATCGGCACGGCGGATGCGGTGCAGCGCCGCCTCGGTGCCAACCACCACCCGGGCGTCGGCGGCTGGGTCGAGCCCGCCCGGGCCCGCGCCCGACCCCGGCGCCGGTGACGCCGCGGTGAGCTCCCCCACCGGCTCCCCGATGAGCGCCTCGAGCTCCTCCCGGATCCGGCTCACCCCGGGCCGCAGCACCGCCAGGCGGGTCGCCCCGCAGCCCAGGCACACCGCCGGCGCCCGGTGATCCGGATCGGTCGCACAGCGCAGCCAGGTGGCGGCGTCGCCGCCGGCGTCGCCGCCACCCTGGCTCGCCTCACCACGGCGTGCGGGGCCACCGCTGTGCATCGCGGCACCGCAGCGTTCGCAGCGACAGAGCTCGCCGCAGCGGGTGCAGGCCAGCAGCCGGGCGCGGCCGATGCGGTTGTGCACCACCACGATGCGGCCCTCTCCCCGCACCGCGTCCACCACCGCTGCGGGGTACAGGCCCTGACGGGGGTCGAGCTCGCGCCGGTCAACCACGGTGAGCGCAGGCCAGCCGGCCCGCTCCACCGACCGCGACGGCACCCGCCGCTCCCCCACCGCCAGCGCCTCGAGGCTCGGGACCGGCGACACCAGCAGCAGCGGCACCCCGGCCCGGCGGGCCCGTTCCACCGCCACGTCCCGGGCGTGCCAGGTGGGGGCCCGCTCGTCCTGGTAGCGCTCGTCGTGCTCATCGAACACGACGACGGCGGCGAGCTCCCGCACCGGTGACCACACCGCAGCCCGGCTGCCGACCACCGTTGCGCCGGCCGCGCCGGCCGCCCAGTCGTCGGGATGGCGGGCAACCCAGCAGCCCGCCTGGTGCAGACCCCGGGCCAGCGCTTCGGCGTCCGCCTGAGCCGCGGTGAGCAGCAGGGCGGGACCCCGCTCCACCGCGGCCAGCGCGATGGGCAGCCGTTCGGCCCCCGGCGGCCAGCGCAGCGTCGTCACCCTGGGCGCGCCCCCATCGGCCGGTGGCGTCAGCGCCTCCCTCGCCAGCCGGCGCGCCTCCACCAAGGTGCGATCGGCGTCCTCCACCTCGGGGTCGGGCCGGGGAACCCAGCCGCGGCGACCGCGGGGCGGCGCGGGCAACAGGCTCACGATCCGGTGGGGCGTCGCCGCCCGCAGGAAGGTCAGCCGGCGGCCGGCCCAGCGGTGCGCAGCCCAACCGGCCAGCGACAGCAGGTCCTCACCGGGGCCGATCCCGCTGATACGCGACACCTCCCGCAGCGGAAGACCCGCCGGCGGCTCGGTGCCGACCGCCACCACCCACCCGCGCACCCGGCGCCCCTGCAACGGCACCCGGACCACGGTGCCGACCGTCACCTGCGCCGCCCACCGGGCGGGTACCAGGTAGTCCAGGATGCGATCGACGGCGGGTACATCGGGAAGGACCCCGACCACGAGGTCGGGGTCCTTCTCCGAGAACAGCGGGTCGTGACCGGCCTTGCGACCGCCCCGCCCACTCGACGATGGCGTCGGGTTCAGCTCAGGCCGAGGGCCGACTTCAGCTCGGCCACCCGGTTGGTCTGCTCCCACGGGAAGTCCCCGCTGCGACCGAAGTGGCCATACGCCGCGGTCTGGCGGTAGATCGGCCGACGCAGGTCGAGGTCGCGCAGGATGGCGGCCGGGCGCAGATCGAACACCTGCTGCACCGCGTCGGACACCTTCTCCGGGTCCACCACCGAGGTCCCGAACGTCTCCACCAGCACCGACATCGGACGGGCCACGCCGATGGCGTAGGCGACCTGGATCTCGCAGCGTCGGGCGATGCCGGCGGCCACCACGTTCTTCGCCACCCAGCGGGCGGCGTAGGCGGCGGAGCGGTCCACCTTGGACGGATCCTTGCCGGAGAAGGCGCCGCCGCCGTGGCGGGCGTAGCCGCCGTAGGTGTCGACGATGATCTTGCGGCCGGTGAGGCCCGCGTCGCCGACGGGCCCACCGATGACGAACCGGCCGGTCGGGTTGACGTAGACGGTGTAGTCGTCGTCCTTGTAGCGATCGGGGATCGTCGGCCGGATGACCTGCTCGATGAGATCGGGCCGGATCATCGTGTCACGGTCGATGCCGTCGGCGTGCTGGGTCGAGACCACCACGGTGGTCAGCTTGACCGGCTCTCCGTCGCGGTACTCGAAGGTCACCTGGGTCTTGCCGTCGGGCCGCAGGTAGGGGATCTCACCCGACTTGCGCACCTCCGAGAGCCGCTCGGCCAGGCGATGGGCGACGTGGATCGGCAGCGGCATGAGCATGTCGGTCTCGTCGCAGGCGTAGCCGAACATCATGCCCTGGTCGCCGGCGCCCTGCTTGTCGAGGTCGGTCTCCTCGCCGGCGGTGCCACCGCGCACCTCCTCGGAGGCGTCCACGCCCTGGGCGATGTCGGGCGACTGCTCGTCGATGGCGATCATGACGCCGCAGGTGTTTCCGTCGAACCCGTAGGCACCCTTGTCGTAGCCGATGTCACAGATCGTCTTGCGGACGATCGACGGGATGTCGACGTAGGCCTTGGTCGTGATCTCACCGCCGACGATGCACAGGCCGGTGGTGAGGAAGCTCTCGCACGCGACCCGGCTCATCGGGTCCTGTTCGAGGAGGGCATCCAACACCGAGTCAGAAACTTGGTCCGCCATCTTGTCGGGGTGACCCTCGGTCACCGACTCCGACGTGAAGGTCCAGGTCGTCACGCGCTTCTCCTTGTCTGCGGGGACCCCTGTCCCCCCCTGGTCGCTAGCCGTTCGGACGATGCCGCCTGGCCACCATATCTGGAACTCTGAGTGCGCTCAGCCGAGCGCGTTGTCGTGCTGGTGCTCGCCGGAGCGCAGCGACTGCGCCACATCGAGGACCGCGGCGGCGATCCGCCGTTTGTCGTCCAACGGGACGTCGATCGCCTCCACCTCGTCGGACCCGGGCCGCCTGACCAGGATGACCACCTGGTTGGTGTCGTGCTCGAAGCCGACCTGCGGGGCCGACACGTCGTTGGCGACGATCAGGTCCGCACCCTTGCGGGTCAGCTTGCCGAGCGCGTTGTCGCGCAGGTCGGACGTCTCCGCGGCGAAGCCGACCAGGATCTGCCCCGGCCGCTTGATCGATCCGAGCCCGGCCAGGATGTCCGGCGTGGGTTCGAGCACGATCTGCGGTACGCCCTTGTCCTTCTTGATCTTTCCGGCTGCGGGATCGACCGGGCGGAAGTCGGCCACGGCTGCGGCCATCACCACCAGATCTGCGTCGACGGCGGCGGCCATCATGGCCTGGCGCATCTGCTCCGCCGTCTCCACCCGTTCCTGGACGATACCGGCGGGAAGCGGCCGATCCACGGTGGTCACCACGGTGACCGATGCGCCCCGCTCGAACGCCTCCGACGCGAGCGCATGGCCCTGCTTGCCGGAGGACCGGTTGCCGATGAAGCGGACGGGATCGATCGGCTCCCGGGTGCCGCCCGAGCTGACCACCACCCGCCATCCGGCGAGGGGCTTCGGGCTCAACAACCGCTGCACCGCGGCGACGACGTCGACCGGCTCGGCCAGGCGACCCTTGCCGATGTCCCCACCGGCGAGGCGTCCCTCCCCCGGCGGCACGACGTGCACCCCGCGTCGCACCAGCAACGCCAGGTTGTCCTGCACGGCAGGGTGCTCCCACATCTCGGTGTGCATCGCCGGGCAGACCACCACCGGGGCCCGGGTGGCCAGCAAGGTGGCGGTCAGCAGGTCGTTGGAGATACCGGCTGCGAACGTGCCGAGTACCCGGGCGGTCGCCGGGCAGACCAACACCAGGTCCGCCTGTTGGCCGAGCCTCGTGTGCGGGATGGGGCTCACCTCGTCCCACAGCGACGTCTGCACGCGCTCGGAGCCGAGCGCGGAGAACGTGGTCTCGCCGACGAAGCGCAGGGCCCCCTGGGTCAGTACCGGGGAGACGTGAGCGCCGAGGTCCACCAGACGGCGGCACACCTCGACGGCTTTGTAGGCGGCGATGCCACCGCTCACCCCGAGGACGATGCGGCGGCCGGCCAGGCTGGTCATGTCGATCGGACCGGGATCGGTGACGGGCCGATCAGCTGCCGGCGTCCGGCTCGGACTCGCCGGCCGCGGCCGGCGCAACGTCCTCGACGGCGACGGCGACCCGTGCCGCGACCGGTACGTCGACCGCTTCCGCGGTGGTGTCGAACAGCTCCTCGGGGACGACGCGGTCCACCCCGACGATCTTGCCGGCGTCGATCTCCTCGAACGCGATCGACAACGGCTTGCGGGCCAGCGAGGTCACCTGCGGGGGAACCATGGCACCGAGCCCCTCGCCCAGCTGACCGAAGTAGGCGTTGATCTGGCGAGCGCGGGTGGAGGCCACCGTGACCAGCCGGAACTTCGAGCCGGTGTGTCCGAGCAGGCGCTCGATCGGCGGGCTCATCATGGTTTCGTGACGCTCGGCCAAGGGGACATCTCCAGTACGGGCCAGCAGGGAGCCCGCGAACGACCGGCAGCACGCCGATCCACCCGCGAAGCAGCAGGTCAGTATAGACGATCAGCGGTCGGGAGCAGGGGACCCCCGCCGCTCAGGCACACGGCGCGCGACGCGCCGCCCGGATGAGGCCGAGCACCTCGGCCGTGGCCCGGTCCACGTCGTCGTTGACGACGACGCGCGCGCCGAGCTCCTGGGAACGCTGCGCCTCCATGGCCGCCTTGGCGAGACGGGCCTCGATGATGGGCTCGGGATCACCGCGGTGACGCAGCCGGGCCTCCTGGGCCTCCGGGCTGGGCGCCTCGATGAAGATGAGCAGCGCGTCGGGGTACATCGACACCACCTGCGCCGCGCCCTGCACATCGATCTCGAGCACGAGATCGCGTCCGGGCGGCGGCTCAGGGGTCGGCGTGCCGTACAGGTTGCCGAGGAACTCGGCATGTTCGAGGAAACCGCCGGCGGCGATCCGCTCCTCGAACGCGTCCCGGGTGACGAAGACGTACGAGTCCTCGTCCTCGCCGGGACGGCGATCGCGGGTGGTCCACGACCGGCTCAGCCACAGTTCATCGTCGAGCGGCATCAGGCGGGACACGATGGTCCCCTTGCCCGCACCGCCCGGTCCGGAGATGACGACGATCAGGGCAGGCCCCTCAGGAGGCGAATTCGGACAACAACGCCTTGCGCTGCTGCTCACCGAGGCCGCGGACCCGACGGGTGTCACTGATGCCGATCTCGTCCATCTTGCGACGGGCCTTGACCTTGCCCACGCCGGGCAGGGATTCCAGCAGGGCCAGCACCTTCAGCTTGCCGACCACATCGTCGGACTCGGCCTTCTCGAACACCTCGGCCAGGCTGATGGAGCCCATCTTGAGGCGTTCCTTCAGTTCAGCGCGGACCCGGCGGGCTTCGGCGGCCTTCTCCAGCGCGGCGGCGCGCTGCTCTTCCGATAGAGCGGGGGGGTTGGGCATGGCGGAGATTGTACCTGTTCCCCCTGGTCGGACCGTGGATACCCCCACGCACGGTGGGAGCTGAAGCACCCGAATGCAGCGTCGAGGCCATCCGGCACCGCACGCCGTTCGCCCCGCCCGGCGGCGCCGCCCGGCCGCCAACGGGGCGGCGGTCACGCCCGGTGCGCCGCCCCGACCAGCTCGGAGACCGAGCCGATGCCATGTGCGTCGCACCAGGCGTCGAGCTCGAGCGCCACCCGGTGCGGGGCCCGGGGATCGGCGAAGGTGGCGGTGCCGACCTGGATCGCCGAGGCGCCGGCGAGCAGCAGCTCCACCGCGTCCGTCCCGCAGGCGACGCCGCCCACGCCGACGATCGGCAGGTCCGGAAGGGCCTGGCGCACGTCGAACACGGCCCGCACCGCCACCGGGTGCACCGCACGCCCGGACAACCCACCGCGCTGGGCGCCGAGCACCGGCCGGCGCGTCTCGACGTCGATCGCCATGCCCACCACCGTGTTGACCAGCGTCACCGCTTCTGCCCCGGCGGCGTGCACCGCCTCGGCCACCTCGACCAGACGGTCCGTGTTCGGGCTGAGCTTGGCCCAGCGGGGGCGACCGCAGCCGCCGGTGGCGGCCACCACCGCGGCGGCCAGCGCCGGGTCGTGGGCGAAGATCCGGTTGCGGTCCTCGAGGTTCGGACAGGAGACGTTGACCTCGACCGCCACCACCTCGGGACCCACCCCGGCCAGTTCGTCGGCCGCCCGGGCGAACTCCTCCACCGTGCGACCCCAGATCGACGCCACCACCGTCGCCCCGGCGGCGCGCAGGGCCGGCAGCTCCCCGGCCGACCACCCCGCCACACCCGGACCCTGCAAGCCCACGCTGTTGAGCATCCCGGCGCTGGTGGGGTGCAGCCGCGGCGCCGGGTTGCCGTCCCACGGCTCGGCGGACAGCGACTTCACCACCACCGCCCCGAGCCCGCCCAGGGGGAAGAACGAGGCGAGCTCGGCGCCGTGCCCGGCGGTACCGGCCGCCGTCATCACGGGGTGGCGCAGGCGCACCGATCCCACCGCCGTGGGCCGGCTGGCCGGCGCTGCCGCGTTGGCGACGCGACCGACCGGGCTCACAGCGGCAGCGCCAGCTGATCGTCGAGGTCGCCGCGGTGGTACTCCTGCAACGTCCGCACCGTCAGCTTCTGGTTGGCCCACTCCGCCAGGCCCCTGGCCGCGGCCAGGGCGGCCGCGCCGGTGGTGACCAGCGGGATGCGGTGCTCGCCGGCGGCGCGCCGGATGTGGGCGCCGTCGGCGCGCGAACCGCGGCCCCGCGGCGAGTTGACCACCAGCGTGATACGGCCGTCGGCGATCAGGTCGAGCGCGTCGCTGCCCTGGGACTCGCCGACCTTGGCCACCACCTGCGCCACCGGCACACCGGCCGCCGCCAGCGCCTTCGCCGTGCCGTCGGTGGCCACGATCCGGTAGCCGAGCTCGTGCAGGATCACCCCCGCCTCGACACCGAGGTGCTTGTCCCGATCGGCCAGCGACAGGAAGACGGTGCCCTCGTGCGGCAGCCGGGTCCCTGCGGCCAGCTGGCTCTTGGCGAACGCCATGGCGTAGGAGCTGTCGATGCCCATGACCTCACCCGTCGAGCGCATCTCCGGGCCGAGCACGGCATCGGTGCCCGGGAAGCGGTTGAACGGCAGCACCGCCTCCTTCACCGCCACGTGGCTGCCGGCGACGGGCGGGTGCAGCAGCCCCTCGGCCCGCAGCGAGTCCAGCGTCGTGCCCGTCGAATCGACGGTGGCGCTGCCGGCCATCAGCCGGGCCGCCACCTTCACCAACGGCACCCCGGTGGCCTTGGCGACGAACGGCACCGTGCGCGACGCCCGGGGGTTGGCCTCGATGACGAAGACCTGGCCCTTCTTCACCGCGTACTGCACGTTGAGCAGCCCGACCACGCCGAGCTCGTCGGCCAGGCGGTGGGTGTACTCGGTGATCACCGCCTGGGTCTCCGCTGACAGCGTCACCGGCGGCAGCACGCAGGCCGAGTCGCCGGAGTGGACCCCGGCCTCCTCGACGTGCTCCATGATCCCACCGACGAGGAAGCCGCCCCGGGCGTCGCGCAGGGCGTCGACGTCCACCTCGGTGGCGTCCTCGAGGAAGCGGTCGACCAGCACCGGCCGGCTGGCCGACAACCCGCCCTCCCGGCCCAGCGAGCCGGCGGCCGCCATCTCGGCCAGCGCCGCGCTGAGCCCGTCGTCGTCATAGACGATCTGCATCGCCCGACCGCCCAGCACGTAGGAGGGCCGCACCAGCACCGGGTAGCCGACCCGGGCCACGATGGTCTGCGCCTCGGCCAGCGTGGTGGCGGTGCCGCCCGCCGGCTGGGGGATCTCGGAGCGGGCGCACAGGGCGTTCCACTGCTCGCGGTCCTCGGCGAGGTCGATCGAGGCCGGCGACGTACCCAGGATCAGCTCGGCCGGCAGCTGGTCGGCCAGCTTCAGGGGGGTCTGGCCACCCAGCGCCACGATCACCCCGACCAGCCGGCCGTGGCGCTGCTCGGCCTCGATGACGTTCATCACGTCCTCGTAGGTGAGCGGCTCGAAGTAGAGGCGATCCGACGTGTCGTAGTCGGTCGACACCGTCTCCGGGTTGCAGTTGACCATGACGGAGTCGAACCCGGCTGCGGCCAGCGCGAAGCAGGCGTGCACGCAGCAGTAGTCGAACTCGATGCACTGGCCGATGCGGTTGGGGCCCGACCCGAGGATGATCACCTTCGGCTTCTCCGAGCGCGGGACCTCGTCCTCGTCCTCGTAGGTCGAGTAGTAGTAGGGCGTCTCCGCTTCGAACTCAGCGGCGCAGGTGTCCACCGTCTTGAAGGTGGGCAGCACCCCGGCGGCGATGCGGGCCGTGCGCACGGTGCGCTCGTCGGTGGACCACAGGTAGGCGAGCTGGGCGTCGGAGAACCCGGCCTGCTTCGCCCGCTTCCACACCCGCGGCGTCAACGCTGCGTCGTGCGGTCCCGACAGTGCGGCCAGCACGGCGCGGTGCTCGCTGATCTGGAGCATCTGGTCGAGGAACCACGGGTCGATCCGGCACGCGTCGTACACCGTCTCGAGCGGTATGCCGCGCCGCAGCGCCGACTCCACCTGGAACAGGCGGTCGGGCGTGGCCACGGCCAGACGGGCGAGGACCTCCTCGTCGGAGAGCTCGTCGAAGAGCCGCTCCCCGGCGTCGCCGTTGAGCCCGGCGCGGCCCTGCTCGAGCGAGCGCATCGCCTTCTGGAGGCTCTCGGTGAACGTGCGGCCGATGGCCATGACCTCGCCGACGGACTGCATCTGGGTGCCGAGGATCGGCTCCACACCGGGAAACTTCTCGAACGCCCAGCGGGGGATCTTCGTCACCACGTAGTCGATCACCGGCTCGAAGCTGGCCGGGGTCTTGCGGGTGATGTCGTTGACGATCTCGTCGAGGGTGTAGCCGACGGCGAGGCGGGCGGCGATCTTGGCGATGGGGAACCCCGTCGCCTTCGACGCCAGCGCCGAGGAACGGCTCACCCGCGGGTTCATCTCGATGACGACCATCTCGCCGGTCTCGGGGTGCAGCGCGAACTGCACGTTCGACCCACCCGTCTCC
>JADLEF010000181.1 GCA_020846295.1 Acidimicrobiales bacterium | reverse complement strand
GGCCCGGGGGCCCGGGCGGGATGACGGCCGGCGCCGGCGCCGCAGGGAGACCTGGGGAGCGGTGCTGCTCACCACCCGGGGCGGCGCCAGGCGGGCGTCGCGAGCGCCAGCGAGCCGCCCGCACGTCGGCGACCGACAGGGAGCCGACCAACAAGCATCAAAACCCCGAAACCCAGCACCATCGTTCGCCCCGACGGGCCCGACTCCCGCGCCAACCCCCTCACGCGTATCCAGAGCGAGCACCTTCGTTCGCCCCGATTGGGCCGAGGCCCCTCGCACCGGCTGCTCTCAGACCCCGTCGGACGGCCCGCGCCGGCGGTGCGGGATCAGCTCTGCGAGCCGGTCCACAGCCGCTCGAGGGCGCGCACGACGGTGTGGGAGGCGTGGATGGAGGCGAACGGGGCCCGTCCGGTGTTCACGAAGGTGCGCCACCGCTCCAGCGCCTCCTCGGCCGCCCGGCGCAGTTCGGCGCCGCCGGTGCCGGGCGCGAGCCCGAGGCGGGCCGCCGGGTCCCCGCCGGCGAGCAGACGGCGCAGCTCCAACCGGTAGGAGAGCGGCAGGGTCAACCGCCCCGAGGCCTCCTCTCGCAGCACGGCCAGCTCCTCCAGCGACGAGAAGCTGGCGGCGAGCGCCTCGCGTCCGTCGCGCAGCTGGTGGTACGCGGCGCGGGCCGCCGGCTCGGTGCGCGAGGCCAGTCCCTCCTCGGCCAGCGCCAGGGCGGCGGTGATGCGCACTGCGTCGCCGTGGCGCAGCAGGGCCTCGAAGGCTCGGTCGACCATGGGGGCGCCGCCGCCGGCCAGCGCGGTGATGACCGACAGCATCGAGCTGACCATGGCGTCGCCGCGGTACGCCTCGATCAGCTCGGCGACGCCGGTGGGCAGGCTGCCGGGGGCGCCGAGGGTGGAGCCGGGGCCCTGCGACACCACGCCCATGGCGAGGACCGGGCCGCCGGGGCTGGTGCGGAGCCGCTCCCGCAGCCCGGTGAGCAGCCCGCGCCCGACGGCGATGCCGGCCGGGAGGACCACCGCCAGCAGGTCCGCCTCCGCCAGCGCCCGGCTGGTGCCGGGCAGCGAGGGCAGCGCCGGGTCCAGCAGCGGGCCTGCGTCGATGACGGTGCGGTTGGCCAGCACCGCGTTGACCAGCGACACGGTGACAGCGAGCACGTCGTCGCCGGGGCCGCCGGGCACCAGTTGCAGGGCGCCGGTGGCGTCGGCCACCACGTCCGCGGCGCGCTGGGCGCCGTTGCGCAGCACCTCGATGGCGCTGTTGCGGCGGCCGGGCTGGACGGCGGCGGCCTGGATGCGGGCGGCGACGCGCCCGTGCCCGCCCCGGCTGGCGGGGGAGAGGCGTTCGCCGGCGAGGGCGAAGGCCAGCTCGCTGGTCGTGCCGTCCGATGGCCCGACGACGACCACCTGGACCGGCCCGAGCAGACGGCGCCGGGCCGCGGCGAGCGGTTCCAGGGCGGCGGGTGTCCCGGCGGCGAGCTGCTGGTGGAGCCCGTCGAGCAGCTGCAGGGCCTGTTCGACCATCGCCGGCAGCGCCGGGGCCGACGGCGCGGCGGCCGATGGCGGGGCGGCCGATGGCGGTGCGGCCGATGGCGGGGCGGGCGGAGGCCGGTGGCCCACGTTGGCGATGGTGGGAGGCGACGGCGGCGGGGGTGGCGGCGGCGGGGCCGACCGCCCGGCGCGGGCGTCCTCCAGGGCGTCGATGAGCGCCTCGGCGGATTCGATGCGATCGGCGGGGACGGGGGCGAGCCCGTGCCGGATCACGCTCCACAGCGCGGCGGGTGCGTCGGGGCGGCTGGTGGACAGCGGCACCGGCCCGGCGTGCTGGTGGGAGCGGGCCACGCCCGACAGCGTCTCCGCCGAGAAGGCGGGGCGTCCGGTGAGCAGCTCGTAGAGCACGGCGGCGACGGAGAAGATGTCGGCCCGTTCGTCGATGTCGGTGGAGCTGCGGGCCTGCTCGGGCGCCATGTAGGCGGGGGTGCCGGCGGCGAAGGTGAAGCCCGACGCGCCGGCGAGGTCCTTGGCCAGGCCGAAGTCGCCCAGCATCATGCGGTCCTCGGCGATGGCCGGTTCGGCCCGCCGGCCGGGGCGCAGCGGCGTGGCGGCCGAGCGGAACAGCACGTTGGAGGGCTTGATGTCGCGGTGCACCACGCCGAAGGCGTGCACGACGTCGAGACAGCGGGCGATCTCGATGGTCATGGCGACTGCTTCTTCGACGGTGAAGGGCCGCTGCTGGCGAGCCCTCTCCTGGATGCGGTCGAACAGGGTGGCGCGGTCCGCCCAGGTCATGACGAAGAACGGGCGCCCGTCGGCCATCTCGTCCACCTGGTGCACGCGCACGACGCGGTCGTGGTCGAGCCGGCGCAGGATCTTGGCCTCGTCGATGAACCGACGCCGGATGTCGGGCTGGCGGGCCCAGTTGTCGGCCAGGACCTTGATGGCGACCTTGGCGTCGAGCAGTTCGTCGGTCGCCAACCACACGGTGGCGAAGCTGCCCGCGCCGAGGACCCGCTCGACGCGGTAGTTCCCGATGCGTTCGGCGCTGCCGGTCAGGGTGCCCTCCGGTTGAGTCGTCCGCCCGGGCGGCGAGCGGGCACGCCGCCGCGCCACCCCGGTGTAGGTGCAGGCCAACCGTAGTGCAGCGCTCGGCGGTCCCGGCATGAGCGTTCCAGCCCCCTTGTGCGGCGCGGCGGTGCCCGTCCGCCGATCCCGGACCCCGAAGACCTCGCTTCGTCAGGTTCTGCCAACGGTGCGTGATGTCCCATGGCGGGAGGGCGGAATTTCGTTTCGGATCAGCGAAGATACGAACGGAAATCGGTTGCTGGCCGTCCTACTCCAGGAGCGGTACCGGCGGGTGCCGGTTCGGCAGCTGCAACCCGGCGCGTGATGCCGTGGGCTGCCTCGCTGGTGAGGACAACGGGCCACCGACGTGGTGGCGGGAACACGAGGACGGCATGAGCGTCGAAGACCCCTGGGTGCTGGGCATCGATTTCGGCACCAGCTTCACGGTCGCTGCGGCTCGCAGCCGCCGCGGCCCCGAGGTGATCGAGGTCGGTGGGGAGCGCCGCGTCCCGTCCGTCGTGCTGGCCGAGGACGACGGCTCCGTCGTGGTCGGCCGTTCGGCGGAGGATCTCGCCACCGCCCGCCCCGGCCATGCCATCCGCGCCCCCAAGAGCCGCCTGGCGGAGCCGGCGCCGGTGATCCTCGGCGGCCGCCCGCACCAGGTGACCTCGCTGATCGCGTCGCTGCTGGCCTACGTGTACCGGGAGGCGGTGCGCCAGCAGGGCTCCGTGCCGGTGGAGGTGCGCCTCACCCACCCCGCCGCCTGGAGCCAGCCCCGTCTCGACCGTCTGCTCATGGCGGCCGCCCAGGCCGGCCTGCCCAACCCGGTGCTGGTCCCCGAGCCGGTCGCCGCTGCGGTGTCCTTCGCCGACGAGGGCGGCGTGGTGGACGGCGGGTTCGTCGCCGTGTACGACCTGGGGGGCGGCACCTTCGACACCGCGGTCCTGCAGGCCACCCACGACGGGTTCGTCGTGGTCGGTCGCCCCGCCGGCGAGGACCGCCTCGGCGGCGATCTCTTCGACGAGCTGCTCGCCAACCACGTCGGCGCCAAGCTCGACCCCGACACGTGGGAGGCGTTGCAGGTGTCCGACGAGCGGGCCTGGCAACAGGCGGCCGCCGCCCTGCGGTCGGAGGCCCGCCGGGTCAAGGAGGCGCTGTCTTCGCACCCCTACGCGGAACTGCTGCTCGGCTTGCCGACGGGCATGGTGACCCAACGGGTGACCCGCGATGAGTTCGAGCAGCTGGTGGCGCCGTACGTGCGAAGCTCGGTGGACCTGCTGAGCCGGGCGGTGGGCGACGCCGGTCTCGGTCTCGGCCACCTCGACGCGGTGTACCTGGCCGGTGGCGCCAGCCGTTCGCCGGTGGTGGAGCGGCTGGTGAGCGAGGCGTTTCCCGGCGTGACCGTCAGCCGCCGCGGGGACCCGAAGACGGCGGTGGCGCTGGGTGCCACCCACGGCAAGGCGGTCGGTTCGTCGGTGCGCTCCCGCATCAGCCAGCCGCCGGTCGGCCCCCCGCCGCCCGCTGCGAACCCCCCGCAGTCGGCCCCACCGCAGTCGGTCCCCCCGCTGCCGCCGGGCTCGAACCCGCCCCTGTCGAACCCGCCCCTGTCGAACCCGCCGGGCTTTCCCCCGGCCCCTGGCTCCTACCCCCCGGTGGCCTACCCGCCTGCCGCGGCCCCGGCGACCTTCGGCCCGCCGGCCGGTCAGTACGGCGCGCCGGCCGGCCAGTACGGCCCGCCCCTCGCCGGCCCGCCGGGCGGCCCACCGTCCTACACCGCGGCCCCCCAGGGCTTCACCGGGCCGGGCCCCGGTCAGCCCGCAGTGCCGCAGTACGGCGGGGCCCAGCCGCCATCCTCCGGCGGGGGCAAGGGCCGCACCGGCATACTGATCGGTCTTCTGGCGGTGCTCGTCCTGCTGGTGGGCGGTGGCGCGGTGCTGCTCGCCGGTGGCGACGGCGGCCAGGACGCCGGCGACCGCACGACCACCACCCGGCGCCGGACGACGACGACCGAGCGACAGGTCGAGGACACGACGACCACGGCGACGAGCCTGTTCCCGCCGACCCAGCCCCTCAACTCCACGACCACCGCGCTGGTCACCACGCCGACCCCGCTCACCGGCGCGCCGACCGCGGAGCAGATCACCAACGCCCGGCTCACCCAGCCCGAGGTCGGTGCCAACTTCGTGGAGTCGCCCTACGGGGCGGACGAGCCGTACTGCGGTCAGCCGGTGGTGATCACCTCGGTGCTGCGGTCCAACATCGCCTTCGAGGATGCGGTCAACGCGGTGCGGGTGGACAACGAGGTGCAGTCCTTCGGCGACGCCGCGGGCGCCACGGCGGACATCGACAAGGTCCGCCAGCTGGTCAACACCTGCCCGGTCACGTCGACCACCGTCCAGGGAGCCGACTACTACATCGCGCTGCTGCCGTTCCCCACCGATGTGACGCTGTGCGACGAGACGTACATCGCCCTGCAGGTGGCGACGTCGCTGTCGACCACGGCGCCGACGATCTCACGGGCCATCGCCGGGGTGCGCTGCGGCCGGAACCTGGTGAGCGTCGGGTATTCGGTGGTCGGCCGGGACTTCTCCGACGCCGATGAGGCGGCGTTCGGCGTGCTGCTGCAGACGGCGGCCAACAAGCTCTCTGCCCTGCCCCGCTGATGGTGACGGGCACCATGGTCGCCGCCGGCGGCGGACCGGTGGCGGACATCGCCGCCCGGGTGTTCCTCGCCGTGGCCGTCATCATGCTGGTGGCGAGGCTGGTCTCGGCGCTGTTCAAACGCCTGGGCCAGCCGGCGGTGCTGGGCGAGATCGTGGCCGGCATCGCCCTCGGACCGTCGCTGCTGGGCCTGCTGCCCGGCGATCTGCCCGAGCGGCTGTTCCCGCTGGAGGTCCGGCCGTACCTCCAGGTGGCGGCCGAGCTGGGCCTGGTCATCTTCATGTTCCTGGTCGGGCTCGAGGTCGACCCGGACTCGTTGCGCCGCTCGGGCCGGCGGGCGGTGGTGCTGTCGCTCAGCTCGATCGCGGTGCCGATGCTGCTCGGCGCCGCGGTGTTGGCCCCGCTGCTCTACGAGCGCTACGGCTCGGTGGACGGCGAGGCGGTGGCCCGCCTGCCGTTCTCGCTGTTCCTCGGCGTGGCCATGAGCGGGACCGCGTTCGCCGTACTGGCCCGCATCCTCACCGAACGGAACATGTTCCGCATACCGCTCGGCATGTTGGCCATCGCCTGTGCGGCGATCGACGACATCGTCGTGTTCGCACTGCTCACCATCGTGGTGAGCCTGGCCAGCTCGTCGGGCCTCGGCCACGTCGGGCTGTCCCTGGTGGAGCTGGCGATCTTCGCCGCCGTGCTGTTCGGTGTGGTGCGGCCGCTGCTCGATCGGTTCCTCATCGCCCGCTACCGGGAGCGCGGGTCGCTCGACACCGGCGTGCTGGCGGTGCTGTTGGCGTTGGCCATGGCGGCCGCGTGGGTGGCGCACCTCATCGGGCTGGCCAGCCTGATCGGGGCCTTCCTCTTCGGCGCCTGCGTGCCGCGCCGCGGCGCCGCCCCGCTGGCCCACGAGGTGTCGGAGCGGGTGGAGGGGGTCAGCGTGGTGGTGCTGCTGCCCGTCTTCTTCGTGGCCACCGGCCTCGACGTGAACATCGGCGGCCTCGGCGTGGTCGGTCTGCTGCCCCTGCTGGCGGTGATGGCGACCGCCTGCTTGGGCAAGTTCGTCGGCGGTGGCGTGCCGGCCCGGTTGTTGGGCGTGTCGAGCCGGCAGTCGCTGGCGCTGGCGACCCTGATGAACACGCGGGGTCTGACGGAGCTGGTCATCCTCAACGTCGGGCGCTCGGCGGGCCTGATCGGCGGGGACCTGTTCACCATGATGGTGATCATGGCCATCGCGACCACGGTGGCGGCCGGCCCGGTGTTGAGCGCGGTGTACCCGCAGCGGCTGCTGCAGCGCGACATCGCCGATGCCGAACGCAGCCGGGTCGGGCGGGGGGCGCGGTACCGGGTGGCGGTGGTCCTCGACGACGAGGCGCTGGCCGATCCGGGCCGAGCCACCGCACTGGGCGACGCGGCCCTGGCCGCGGTGGGACCGGAGCGTCCCGTCGAGGTGGTGCTCTACGCGCTGCTGGGTGGCGACGAGCTCGCCCGGTTGGGCGGGGCCATGGCCGCCGCCCAACCGCTGCGCAGGCAGCTCGAGCGGGCCGGCGTCGGGGTGTCGGCCACGGTGCGGTTGGCCGGCGATCCGGCGGCGGAGCTGGCGCTCGAACTGGCCGCCTCGCCGTTCGATGCGATCGTCGTCGGCTGGTCCTCCGACGCCGCCGCGCTGGCCACCCTCGCCACGCTGGCGAGGGCTGATCTGGCCGATGTGGTGGTGGTGGCCGGCCCCAGCGTGCCGGCGGTGGACATGGTGGTGGTCGACACCCGGCACGGCGATGTGGCCGCCGTGGCCGAGCACGGCGCCCGCTGGGCACGCCACCACGCCGGCGCGTTGGAGGTGCTCGGCAGCGGTCGGTCGGCCCGCACCACCGCCGAGCACCTGCAGCGGGCCGGCTACCGCGCCGTCACCATCGACGGTGCGGGGCCGGTGCACGCAGCCGACCGCGGTCGGCTCACGGTGCGGGGTCTGCTGCTCGACGCCGCCGGGATGACGGCGGAGACGGTGGCGGCCGCTGCGTCCGCGTCCGCCCCGCTGCTGTTGGTGTCGGCCCGCCAGGGGGAGCGGCCACCCCTGCACGAGCGGGTGCCGCGCCCGCTCGACCCCGCGCTCGACGCCCCCGCCGGCTGAGCGCGGTCGCCGCCGCACCGGTCAGGTCAGCAGCTGCTTGGCCCGTTCCCGCAGCTCGATCTTGAGCACCTTGTTGGACGCGTTGAGGGGCAGCGCGTCCACCACCCACACCTTGCGCGGCACCTTGTAGTTCGCCATCTTCTCCCGGCACCAGGCGATGATCTCCGCCTCGTGGGGCGTGGCGCCGGCGGCGGGCACGACGAAGGCGGCGCCCACCTCGCCGAGGCGGTCGTCGGCGATGCCGATCACGGACACCTGGCCGATGCCGGGGTGCTCGATCATCATGCGCTCGATCTCCGCCGGGTAGGCGTTGAACCCGCCGACGATGAACATGTCCTTCTTGCGGTCGGTGATGTCGATGTAGCCGCGCTCGTCCATGACCCCGATGTCGCCGGTGTGCAGCCAGCCGTCGGGGTCGATGGTGGCGGCGGTCTGCTCCGGGTCGTCGAGGTAGCCCAGCATGGTGGTGTAGCCGCGCACCACGATCTCGCCGCTCTGGCCGCGGGGCACTTCGGCCCCCTCGTCGTCCACGATGCGGACCTCCATGCCGGGGATGGCCCGCCCGGAGGTGCTGGCGATGGTCTGCGGGTCGTCCTCGGGCCGGCAGATGGTCACGATGCCGCTGGTCTCGGTCATCCCGAAGGCGGTGATGACCCGTTCCATGCCCAGCCGCTCCCGCATCTGCACCACCATCTCGACCGGTATGGTGGCGGCGCCGGTGACGCAGCGCTTCAGCGAGGACAGGTCGTAGTCGGCCAGGTCGGGGTGGTTCAGCAGGCTCTGGAAGATGGCGGGGGCGCCGGGCATGGTGTTGATCCGCTCCCGCTGGATGATGCCGAGCACGTCGGTGGCGTCGAACACGGCGTGGGGCAGGATCGTGGTGCCGTACACGAAGCACGGCACGGTCGAGCCGTTGAAGCCGAAGGCGTGGAAGAACGGGCTGATGATCAGCATGCGCTCACCGCGCTGCATGCCCATGCACTGGCCGTAGAAGCTGAAGCCCCGGATGATCGGCTGCGAGGCGACCATCACGCCCTTGGGCAGGCCGGTGGTGCCGGAGGTGAACATGACGAGGGCGCAGTCGAGGGGACCGCGCACGCCGTGGCGGCCGGCGGCGGTGGCGCGGGCCGCGTCGTCCACCCGGGTCAGCAGCTCGGCGCGGCCGATGGTGCCGGGGGCGACGTCGCCGCGCAGGATGACGGTCTCGCGCAGGTCCGGGAGCTCGGCGGCGGCCTCGGCCAGCAGCGCCGGGTAGTCGGTGCCGAGGAACCCGTTGACGGTGAGCAGCAGCTTCGCCCGGGACTTCTGCAGCACGAACGCCGCCTCCTGGCCCCGGAAGCGGGTGTTGATGGGCACCAGGATGCCGCCGGCCCGGAACGTGGCGAAGGCGGCGACGGTCCACTCCCAGATGTTGGGCGCCCACAGCGCCACCGCGTCGCCCGGCTCGATACCGGAGGCGACGAGCGCGGCGCCGAGCTCGTCGATGGCGTCGGTCAGCTCGGCGAAGGTCATGCGGACATCGCCGTCCACCATGGCCTCGACGTCGCCGTGCAGCCGGCGGGCATGGTCGACCAGCTCGCTCAGCGTCTGCGGCAGCCCGTCGGGCTCCCGTTCGCTCGACTGCCCGTCGGTCGGCTCGTTCCCCATTGCGTTTCGTCCCCCTTCAGCGGCGCCGGGTCGTTCCCGGACCGCCATGATGACCCGCGGCGGGGGGCCGGTTCCTAAGCTGGGCCGCGGACAAGGGGGATCCGCCATGACGATGACCGACCCGGCGCCGGTGCGCGACCGCAGCGCGTGGACCGCGGCCGATGTCGAGGCCGACCGCAGTTGGGAGCTGCGGCTCGACGACGAGCAGCGGGCCGACCTCGAGGCCGCCCTGACCGGGGTGCGGGCGAGGGGCCTCGCCCTGGCCGAGATCACCGCGGTCGACTTCCCGTTGCCCTCGCTGACGGGGACGCTCGCCGCCATCGGGGAGGAGGTGCGCAACGGCCGCGGCTTCGCGGTGCTGCGCGGGTTCCCGGTGCAGGACCGGCCGCTGGAGGATGTCGAGCTCCTGTACTGGGGGCTGTGCAGCCACCTCGGGACGGGCATCACGCAGAACAGCGACGCCACGCTGATCCACTACGTGACCGAGGGCAAGCTGCGCCCGAACCAGGGCGCCCGCGGGGTCGGCTTCCCCACCGAGTCGACCCTGCACGTCGATCTGACCGATTGCGTGTCGCTGCTGTGCGTCCGCCAGGCGCCGGACGATCCACCGTCGTGGCTGGGCAGCTCGACGCGGATCTTCAACGACCTGCTCGAGTCGCATCCCGAGGCGCTGGCCCCGTTGCTGGAGGGCTTCGAGTGGGATCGGATGGACGAGCACGGTCCCGGGGAACAACCGACGTCGGGGTACCGGGTGCCGGTCTTCAGCATCGCCGAGGGCCGGGTCTCCTGCCGGTACAACCGCTACTGGATGGCGGCGGCGATGCGACGAAAAGGTGAGCACAACACGCCGGAGCAGCGCGCCGCGCTCGATCTGTTCGACCGGCTGGCGGCGCAGCATCGCTTCGAGTTCCGCTTCGAGCCGGGGGACATCCAGTTCGCCAACAACTACACGGTGTTGCACGGGCGCGCCGCGCACGCGCCGGTGACCGAGGAGTCGCAGGTGCGGCTCCTGATGCGCATCTGGCTGGATCTCCCGCAGGCCCGGCCGGTGATCGACGAGGCGATCGTCCGGTACGGCATCGTGCGCCACGGCAACCTCGGTTGGACTGCCGAACAGCTGCACCGAGGCGAAGTCGGCAGCGCCCGCCCCCGCCGAGCGGACGGCGCCACGGTCTGATCGATCGCCGCCCTCCCGGCGTCGCCACGGTGAGGGGGTGATCGCCCCGCCGCGCTTCTAGCGTCACGCTCATCGGTCGGACTGTCACACGCCGTCGGTACGCTCCCTCTGGAGTACCTCACGACGGGTGAAGGCGACATGACGAGCTTTGACGCGATGGTTCTGGAAGCGACTCGAGGTGCCGGGTCCCCTTACGAGTACCAACGTCGCATTGCCGAGGAGGGACTGCCCGAGCTGCTGGCCGTGCCCACGGGCTGCGGCAAGACAATGGCGGCGGTGCTGCCGTGGTTGTATCGCCGGCGGTTCCACAGTGACCCGCTCGTAAAGGAAGCGACGCCCCACTGGCTGGTCTTCGTGTTGCCGATGCGAACGCTCGTCGAGCAGACCCACCGGGTGATCACGGGCTGGTTGCAGAATCTGGGCCTGAGCGACGACCTCGCCTGCCATCTCCTGCTCGGCGGTGAGCGGCTCACCAACGAGTGGCGCATGCATCCCGCCGACGATGCGATCATCGTGGGCACACTCGATATGGTGCTGTCCCGGGCGTTGAACCGGGGCTACGGCGCCAGCCGATATGCGTGGCCCGTCGACTTCGGATTGTTCAACGCCGGTTGCCAGTTCGTCTTCGACGAGATCCAGTTGATGGGCCCGGCGTTGGCCACGTCGCGTCAGTTGCACGGGCTGCGGGCCAAGTTGGGCGAAGCGATGCCCTGCCGGTCGATGTGGATGTCAGCGACCGTCGCCGAGCACCGCCTGCAGACGGCGGATGCGCCACAGCTGGGTGCGCGGGTCGAACTGGACGACGAGGATCGCAGCGGGAGGCTCCGCGCCCGGCTCGAGGCCACGAAGACGGTCCGGGAGCTCCGCCCGGCAAACACCAAAGCGCCGGCCAACGAGATCGCCGCGGCGTTGTTGGCCGAGCACCGACCGGGGACGCTCACGCTCGCTGTGTTGAACACGGTGGATCGCGCCAGAGAGCTCCACGCGCAGCTCACCAGGGCCGCGCCGGCCGCTGAGGTCGTGCTGCTGCACAGCCGGTTTCGACCGCCCGACCGGCAGATCGCCGTGGAAGCAGCGCTGAGCGCTGTTGACGCGGGAGGGCCCGGCCGCATTGTGGTCAGCACCCAGGTTGTCGAGGCCGGGGTGGACATCTCATCGACGGTGCTGTTCACGGAGGCGGCGCCGTGGCCGTCGGTGGTGCAGCGGGCGGGGCGATGCAACCGGGATGGCGCGGCGATCGACGCACTGCTGTTGTGGAGTGAACCTCCGAACACGGCGCCCTATCCCGGCGCTGATGTTGGAGCCACGACCGAGGCGCTCAGGAGCATGGAGAACGAGCCGGTCACGCCCGCATCGTTGCGGGATCGCTGCGTGCCGGTCACCGATGAGATCGTCGCCGAGCTGCGCCGCCGTGATCTGATCCAGTTGTTCGACACGCAACCAGATCTGGCCGGCAACGACATCGATGTCAGCCGGTTCATCCGCGTGGCCGATGACCTCGATGTGGCAGTGGCCTGGCGGCCGCTCGGTAAGCAGAGGCCTGAGCCCGACGATCCCTTGCCCGGGCGCGACGAGCGATGCCCGGTGCCGCTCGCCGAGCTGCGGGTCTTCCTGAAACAGGCGGTCGC
>JADLEF010000180.1 GCA_020846295.1 Acidimicrobiales bacterium | reverse complement strand
ACGAGATGGGGCACGGCCTGCACGCCTACCTCGCTCGCGAGCAGGGCATCTTCCACATGTCGACGCCGCTGACGCTGGCCGAGACGGCATCGGTGTTCGGCGAGACGGTCACCTTCGGACGGCTCCTGGCGGAGACCACCGACCCGGCCGAGCGGCTGGCGCTGCTGGCGGAGAGCGTGGAGGGGGCGATCGCCACCGTGTTCCGTCAGACCGCTATGAACCGCTTCGAGGACGCCATCCACACCCACCGGCGCGAGGTCGGCGAGCTGTCCATCGACGACTTCGGTCAGCACTGGGCCGACACCCAGCGGGCGATGCTGGGCGACGCAGTGGAGGTGACCGACAACTACCGCTCGTGGTGGAGCTACATCCCGCACTTCATCAACACGCCGGGGTACGTCTACGCGTACGCCTACGGCCAGCTGCTGGCGCTGTCGGTCTACAAGCGCTATGAGGAGGGTGGCGCCGCGTTCGTGCCGCAGTACCTGCGCCTGCTCGGCGCCGGTGGCTCGCTGCCGCCCGAGCAGCTCGCCGCGCTGGTGGACTGCGACCTGACCGATCCCGGGTTCTGGGACGGCGGGCTCGACATCATCGAGGGCCAGCTCGAGGCGGCCACCCGGGCGGCGAAGGACGCCGGCCGGCTCTGAACCGGTCCGTCAGGCCAGGACCTCGACCTTGTCGCCGCGGCGCTCGGCGGTGCGCCGCGCCAGGCGCCCGAGCCGGTCGACCTGCTTGAGCAGCTTGTCGCGGGCCACCTCGGCCTCGTCGTCGAGCCCGGTCAGCTCGGCGATGCGCCAGGTGTTGTGCACCAGGGGCTGCACGATCCGGTCGTGGTGGCTGACGATGTCGTAGATGCCGGCCCGGGCGATGATCTGGGCGTGGCGGTCGAAGCCGGGGATGCCGACACCCGGCATCGAGAAGTCCCGCACCACGCCGTAGAGCTCGATGACGGTGGCCGACGGGTCGACCTCGAGACAGGCGCCGACCATGTCCCGGTAGAACATGAAGTGCAGGTTCTCGTCGAACGCAACGCGGGCCATGACGTTGTAGCCCACCGCATCGCCCAGCACCTTGCCGGTGTTGAGGTGCGACACCCGGGTGGCGAGCTCCTGGATGGCCAGGTAGCAGAACCCCTGCTGGGGGCTCGTCGGCTTCGGTGTCTCGGCCCCCGTGACCTGGACCATGCGGGCGCGCTCGAGCTCCCACGGGTCGATCGCCCGGCTCACGGTGAGGTAGTCCCGGATGGCGATGGAGTGGCGGCCCTCCTCCGCCGTCCACCGACGGGTCCAGTACCGATAGGTGTCGGCGGTGGCGAAGACCCGGTCGATGTCGTTGAAGTAGTACGGCAGGTTGTCCTCGGTCAGGAGGTTCACGTACAGCGCCGAGCGGGCCGCCTCGCTCAGCTGCGCACCCCCCACGTCGGCGTCCTCGGGGCACCAGGTTCCGCCGGGCTCGAAGTCCCGTCCGCGGCCCCAGGGGACCAGCTCGTGCGGAAACCACTCCTTGGAGCTACCGAGATGGCGCTCCACCAGTCGGGCCGCGGTCGGTTCGAGCTCCGACAGCAGGGCGGCAGGGCTGAGTGTCAACGGTCCTCCACAAGGGCCAGCGGCGTATCGCACCACGCTACAGAACGGCCGGCGCGCGACTGACTCCTGCCCCGATTCGGCCGCCGGCAATCGAGCCAGGGCGCCGATCAGCGCGTTCGACCGGCGGCGCGGTGCAGCACGTCGAGCAGCAGCGACGCCGTGCGGTCGGCCCGGAACCGCTCTGCGTCGGCTCGGGCGGCGTCGCCCAGCGCCGCGACGCGCACCGGGTCACCGAAGGTCTCCACGATCGCCTTGGCCAGCAGCGCCCGGTCCTGCCGCTCGACGAACACGGCCGAACGCCCGTCGGTGGCGAACTCGTCGAAGGCCGGCGTGTGCACCGCCACGACGGCCTTGCGGGCCGCCATCGCCTCGAGCACGGCCATGCCGAACCCCTCCGATCGGGAGGCGCTCACCAACCCGTCCGCCAACTGCAACAGAGCTGCAACGTCTTGACGATGACCCAGGAGGCGGACGTGGCCGCCCAGTCCGAGCTCGGTGATCGTCCGTTCGAGGAGCGGTCGGTTCTCGCCCTCGCCGACCAACAACAGTGTCGCCCCCGGCATCGCCGCCACGACGTCCACCATGGCCGGCACCAGCTCCTGCTGGCCCTTCAGGTCGATCAACATGCCGACGTTCAACAACACCGGCCCGACACCACGTTCCAAGTTCAAGGACTCACGCAATGCGTCAAGAGCGGTCGCATCGAGCGGAGGTTCATAGAAGGAGTCCGGAAGTCCCGGCGGGACCAGCGCGAAACGATCGACACCAAGACGTAAATGAGCGGCGAAGGATTCGCTGACCGAGTCCGACAGACTCATCAAGGCGTGCGTCCTGCGCACGGACATCACATTGGGGCCGAACAACGCCAACCGCTTCAGGAAGGCGAGCTCCCGGCCTCTCGGCGGAGGAAAACTGATGAGTGGTATGGCGACGCTCATGAACCAGATAGCGACGGGGACGCGCGTCAACGTCCCGGCGAGCTGGGCGAAGGTGCGGTCTTCGGGCGTGTTCAACGACACGATGACGTCGATGCGACGTTCCCGGATGAACCGGGCCAGCCGGCGCACGGCGGCGGGAGCGTCGGTCAGCGTCTCGGAGCCCAGCACCAGCGTGTCGATGCCGGCGGCGGCGTATTGTTCCTGCATGGGTCCGCTCCGCAAGCCGACCACCACGTGCTCACCGGCCTGCGCCTGCGCAGCGACGACGGTGCGGAGCAGGATGACCTGCCCGCCGCCCACACCGAAATCCGGCAGCATGTACAGCACTCGCAGGGGCTTGTCGCCAGCCACGTCGCAGTTCTCCCGTCCCAGTAGGCAACTTGTCATGGTGCCGCCGTCGCTCCGACCGGCCATCAGTGGCAACTGAGCGAGGAGAAACGATGGCGTACCCGCACCGTCCGACCGTCAGCATCGGCCTTCCCGTCTACAACGGCGAGAACTTCCTGGCCGATGCACTCGAATCGCTGGTCTCACAGACCTACAGCGACTTCGAGATCATCGTCTCGGACAACGCTTCCACTGACGCTACCGAGGAAATCGCCCGGCGCTACATGGCCGACGACGAGCGCATCCGGTACTACCGCAACGACCACAACCTCGGCGCCAACCCGAACTACAACCGGACCTTCGCGCTCGCCCGGGGCGAGTACTTCCGCTGGCACGCCCACGACGACCGCTGCGACGCGAAGTACCTCGAGCTGTGCGTGGATCTGCTCGAGCGAGACCCGAGCGTGTCGCTGGTGCACTCCAGGACGGCGTACATCGACCGCAACGGCGACCCGCTGATCCCGCTGCGAAACGGCTTCCTCGACCCCGACGGCTTCATCGAGCGGCTGGTGCAGGACGACGACGCGGTGCCCATGCTGGCCTCGCCCTACCCGCACGTCCGGCTCGATGCGGTCGCCAACCGCCTCACCGTGTTCTTCGACATCTTCGGCCTGGCCCGCACCGCGGACGTCCGCCAGACGATGCTGCTGCCGAACTACTACGGGGCGGACAAGGTGTTCCTGGCCGAGATGGCGCTCAAGGGCCGCCTCGTCCGGCTGGACGACGAGCTGTTCGCCCGCCGCTGCCACGCCAAGGCGTCGACCAGGGCGGCGAGCTTCAAGTCGCTCGCCGGCTGGTCCGACGCATCTCGCAAGTTCGACTACTTCCCGTTGCTGATCCTCGGTGGCTACCTTGATGCCATCGGTTCGTCGGATCTTGCGCCGACCGAGAAGCGGCGATGCCAGCGGGTCCTGCTCAAGAAGCTCCGCTCGCCGTACAAGTTGCTGCGCGGCCGCTGACCCGGCGGGCGGTGCACCCCACCCGCCGTACCCATCCCCTCCCACCTCCCCTCCCTGGTGTCCGTGCGTCGTCGTCGAATCCAAGCGCTCATCACCGTGCTCGTCGGAGCCGGTGTGCTGGCCCTCGCCTGCACACCGATCTCCGACCGCGCCCGGTTCGAGGAGGCGACGCCCACCACCGCGGCGCCACCGGCCACCACCGCGGCCACCGCGCCGCCCGAGAAACCGGCCGTCGAGCAGGGCTGGACGGCCTTGAACGAGCCCGGCGTCGGCGGTCACGTGACCGCGCTGGCGATCGACCCCGCCGATCCGGACCGCATCCTGGTCGGCGGGGACCTCATCGGCGTGGGGGTCTCCACCGACAGCGGCGCCAGCTGGCAACCGTCCTTCGGGCTGACCAACCAGGAGATGGCCGAGTTCACCTTCCACCCCACCGTCGCCGGCGAGGTGTGGGTCGGCACCATGGGTGGGCCCTACGTCTCCCTCGACGGTGGCCTGACGTGGCAGCCGCGGCGCACCGGCATGCCCCCGCTGCGCGACATCGGCTACTCCGCCCCCATCGAGAAGGTGCTGGTCGATCCGGGCAACCCGGACCGCCTGCTCGCCTTCGGCGGGTCGCACCGGGAATGGAACGCCCCCGGCACCAGCGGGTGGGGCATCGTGTGGGAGTCGCTGGACCACGGCGGCTCGTGGACCGTGCTCACCACCCTGGCCGAGGGCACCAACATCCTCGATGTGACGTGGTTGGCCGACGGCGTGCTGCTCAGCGCGGTCCTCAACCGCGGCGTGTACCGCTCGACCGATGCGGGCCGCACCTGGACGCTCTCCGACGGCGGCCTGCCCGACCGCAACGTGCGGGCCCTGGCCGCCCATCCCACCGATCCGACCGTCGTGTGGGCATCGCTCGGCGCAGCCGAGGTCGGTGGTGAGGTGGTGCCCGGCGGCGTGTGGAGATCGCTCGACGGCGGCGTGAGCTGGCAGCCGTCCAGCGTCGGGCTCGACCTGCGCATGTCCAACGGCACGGGGCTGGCCTTCGGCCCGAACTACCCGGTGATCGCGGTCTCCCCCGTCGACCCGGACGTGCTGCTCACCTCGAACCTCGCCTTCGGCGCCGAAGCGGTGTACCGCAGCACCGATGCCGGTGCGACCTGGACCGAAGTGGTCGGCGTGCGCAGCATCGCCCGCCCGCCGACCGCCTACAACACGCCGATCAGCGCCACCGCACTGGCGTTCGATCCCACCGACGCCGCCCGGGCCCTCGTCGGCAACGCCGAGTACGTGCTCGCCACCACCGACGGCGGCAACCGCTGGCGGGACATCACGAGCGACGTGTTCAGCGACGGATCGAGCGCGGGCCGCGGGTACTCCGGGCTGGTCGCCAACCGGGCGGTCTTCTCGCCGTCCGGCGACGAGCTGCTGCTGTGCGGCTTCGACGGCGCCAACCCGCTGCTCACCCGCGATGGCGGGCAGCGTTGGCTGCGCCCGCTCGCCTCGTCGAACCCGTGGGGCGGCTGCCTGGACGCCGCCCACAGCCGGGCCACCCCCGGCCGGCGATACGTGCTGCTCGGACAGAACAGCCTCTTCGGTGGCGTCGCCATCATCAACCCGGACAACACCTACCAGGTGGTCAGCGGCGCCGCCGCCGGGCTGCCCGAGCGCAACGCCACCGTCGGCCAGCTCGGTGCGGTGGAGGTCACCACGGGAGCGGACGGCGTGGAGGCGGTGTCGGTGGTGACCGGTGACGGCGGCGTCTACGTGTCCCGCGACGGCGGCTCCACCTACCGCGAGGTTGACCCGTCGCTGCGCGCCGGCGAGCTCGCCACCGACCACGGCAGCGGCCGGCTGTACGTGGCCGGCCCCGCCGGCGTGTCGTACTCCGACGACCGGGCCGGCTTCGCCCTGCTGCCGGGCAGCCCCCGCGACGCGGTGCGCCTCACCCACGACCCGGCGACAGGGCGGCTCTACGCCGCCGTGTGGCGCAGCGAGGACGCCGGGCTGTGGCGCTACGACGGGACGAGCTGGACCCGGATCCTCACCGAGACCACCGTGCACGACCTGGCGGTGGACCCGTCGAACCCCGAGCACCTGCTCGCCGCGACCAACGACCACCCCTACCACGACGTCATCTCCTCGGTCGGGGTGCTGCAGTCCCGGGACGGGGGCGCGACGTGGGCGCCGTACAACGACGGGCTGCCCATGCTGCGGGTGGCGACGGTGGCGTTCGACCCGGCGGGCGGTCGGGCCATCGTCGGCACGTTCGGCCGAGGCTTCTTCAGCGCCACGACGACGCTGTGACCCACCGCCGTTGCTGACCGCTCTCTGACCCGTCGGGCTCGATCGCGGTCCCGCCGAGCATGGCCTCGCCGGTGGGCTGCCGTACCCTTGACGCCACCATGAGCCTGCCCGTCCTGCCCACGTCGATCATCGACGGCGACGTCCACGCCCGCACCGTCGAACGCTTCCGCGCCCAGCGCATCTCGCTGCCCACCTTCGCCGAGCTGGCGGACCCGGCGACCATGTCGGCGGCACGACGCAGCGCGTTGGTCGGCGTCGATGCCGACGTCGCCGACCCCGCCAACCTGTGGCGGGTGCACTGGTTCAACGGCGCCGATCGCCACGGCCTGGTCGACGTTCCCGAGCACCTGGTGCTGCCACCCGCCCTGACCGGGGTGGAGGCGCCCATCATCGTGGTGTTGGGCCGGTTGTTCCCGATGATCCGGGCCCACAAGGTGCTCGCCGCCTACGCCTGCCTGGTGCCGCACGTGGTCACCGGCGGCTTCGATCCGACGACGCAGCGGGCGGTGTGGCCCTCCACCGGGAACTACGCGCGCGGCGGCGTCGCCATCTCGACGCTCATGGGTTGCCGTGGGGTGGCGGTGCTGCCGGAGGGCATGAGCCAGGAACGGTTCGACTGGTTGGCCCGCTGGACCACCGACGAGGGCGACGTGATCCGCACACCGGGCACCGAGTCCAACGTGAAGGAGATCTACGACGCCTGCCATCGGCTGGCGGCCGACCCGACCAACCGGATCTTCAACCAGTTCTCCGAGTACGCCAACCACCTCGGCCACCTGGTGGTCACCGGCCCCGCGCTGGCCCGCACGTTCGAGGCGGTGCGAGCCGCCGGTGGGCGGGACCTGCGCCTGGCCGGGTTCACCTCGGCGACCGGCTCGGCCGGCACCATCGCCGCCGGCGATCACCTCAAGGACGTCTACGGCACCCGCATCGTGGCCGTCGAAGCGCTCGAGTGCCCCACGATGCTGCGCAACGGGTACGGCGCCCACAACATCCAGGGCATCGGCGACAAGCACATCCCGTTGATCCACAACGTGATGAACACCGACGCGGTGGTCGCCGTCTCGGACCGGGCGACCGACGGCCTCGACGCGGTGTTCAACACCGACGCGGGGCGCCGCTACCTGGTGGATCGCCTCGGGGTGGCACCGGCGCTGGTGGACCGGCTCGACGCACTCGGCTTCTCCAGCATCTGCAACATACTGGCCAGCATCCGCATGGCGAAGCGGTGGGGGCTCGGCCCGGACGACGCCATCGTGACGGTGGCGACCGACGGGGCCGAGCTGTACGACTCGGAGCGGGCGAAGTACCTCGAGCGCCAACACGGCGACGGGTTCGACGCCACCGATGCGGCCGCCATCGTGGGCGAGCACCTGCGCGGAGCGGACACGGCGGACCTCATCGACTGCCCCGCGGAGGACCGCGAGCGGATCTTCAACCTGGGGTACTTCACCTGGGTCGAGCAGCAGGGCATCTCGCTCGAGCACTTCGACGCCCGGCGCCGGCAGTCGTTCTGGTGGGCGTTGCGCCCCGCAGTGGCGGCGTGGGACGAGCTGATCACCGAGTTCAACGGTCGCACGGGCATGGTCGCCGGAACGTGAGCCCGACGAGGCTGCCGGCGGAGCTGAACCTGGTGTGCTCCGCCTGCGGGGCCCGCTCCGACGACCCGCTCGGCTTCGCCTGCCCCGCGGCCCGGGCCGGCGACGACATCGACCACGTGTTGGTGCCACCCGAACCGCCGCTGGACTGCTGGGCCGGCGCCAGCGGCGCGAGCGATGACGAGCCCCTCGCCGTCGGGGTGACCGACCCGTTCGTTCGGTACCGAACGATGCTGTTCCCCTACCGTCTGCACCGCGCCTGGGGCGGCAGCGACGAGTCGTACCTCGAGCTGGTCGGCTCGCTGCAGCAGCGCGTCGCCCGCCTCGAGGGCAGATCGTTCCGGACGACGCCGCTGGCGGCGATCCCGGCCCCCGCCCTGCTGGGCGAGGGGGGCGGGGCGATGGCGACGGTGTGGGTCAAGGACGAGACGGTGAACCCGTCGGGCTCGCACAAGGGCCGCCACCTGTTCGGCCTGGCCCTCCAGTTGGCCGTCGTCGCCCACGCCCACGCCGCGAACGACGCAGCCGGGATCGGGGCCGATGCCGCTGCTGCGGCCGCTGCCGGGCGGCCGAGGCTCGCCATCTCCTCGTGCGGCAACGCGGCGCTCGCCGCGGCGGTGGTCGCCGCCGCCGCCGGCTACGAGCTCGAGGTGTTCGTGCCGCCCGATGCCGCCGGCTCGGTGCTGCGCCGGCTCGACGAGCTCGGCGCGGTGGTGACGGTCTGCCCCCGGGCACCGGGCGAGGTGGGCGATCCGTGCTTCACCCGGTTCCTCGATGCAGTGGCCGGCGGGGCGCTCGCCTTCGCCGCGCAGGGCCCGCAGAACGGGCTGACCCTCGATGGCGCGGCGACGTTGGGCTACGAGCTCGCCGACCAGCTGCGCGCCGCCGGCGCCTCACCGGCGGTGCTGGTCATACAGGTGGGCGGCGGTGCGCTCGCCGCTGCGGTGATCGGCGGCCTGCAGCGCGCCGTGCAGCGTGGCCGGCTGGATCGGCTGCCCGCGCTGCACACCGTGCAGACCACCGGCGCGGCGCCGCTGCAGCGGGCCGCCCGCCTCGTGGCGCGCCACGCCACCGCGGCCGGACTGGGCTTCGACGAGGCGCTCGACGCCGCCGCCCGGCGGCGCAGCTCGGTGATGTGGCCGTGGGAAGAGCCGCCCCACAGCATCGCCGGCGGCATCCTCGACGACGAGACCTACGACTGGCGGGTCCTCGTCGCCGCCATGCACGCCGGCGGCGGCAGCGCGCTGGTCGTCGACGAGTCGGAGCTGGCGGCGGCGAACGAGGTGGGCTGCGCCGCCACCGGCATCGAAGCCGACGCCACCGGCACCGCAGGGCTGGCCGGGCTGCGCCACCTCGCGGCGCACGGCCGGCTCGAACCCGGCGCCGATGCCGTGGTGCTGTTCACCGGAGCCCGACGCACCGCCTGAGCCCGACGCACCGCCTGAGCCCGACGGCGCGAGCGGCGCGGGTCAGGCCCCGTCGAGGGGAGGTGGGACCTGCGCTTCGGCGAGCGACCGCAGCCGTTCGACCTCGGCCCGCAGCTCGGCCACCTCGCGGCTGAGGCGGGCCACGACGATGGCGAGCGGCTCGAGCGCCCGGTCGGCCGGTTGGGGGTGCGCGCCCGGCCCGTCGCCGCGGACCACCTCCACCGGCGCAGTCGCTCCGTCGCCGTACTGAAGAGTATGGCCGAAGGGGTCGGGGGTGGGGGCGACGGGGGCGCCCGGCGAGACGAGGACGGCGTCGTCACCGAGGGCGACCTCGAGTTGCGTGGTGGTGAGCCCGAGCGCCGCCAGCACCGTGGCCGCGGTGCTCTGGGGCAGCCGCAACAGCGCCAGCAGCACGTGACCGGGCTCGGCGACGGCCTCACCGAACTGGCGCGCCTCCCAGCGGGATCGCTCCAGCACCAGCGCGGCCGACGACGTGAGCGGGGGTCGCACCGCCAGCGCGGTCTGGCCCCGACCGAGCAACGCCTCCACCTGGGCCTCGATGGTGTCGGCGTCGAGGCCGCATCGCCGTAGGGCGTCCTCGGCCGTGCTGTCGGTGGCCCGGGCCAGGCCGACGAGCAGGTGCTCGGTCCCGATGTAGTGGTGGGCGAGGCGGTGCGCGGCGGCCTCGGCCTCGGCAACGGCCCCGTGGGCCCTCTCGCTCAGGTGGTCCGACACAGCCAGCTCCCACCGGCAGCCTACCGGCGTCGCCCACCCCCACCGTCTGACCACTGTTCGCATCGGACCGGACACGGTGCGACCACCACAGGTGGGGGCATCGGCCCGTTAGGCTGGGTCGTCGTGGCAGACGACGCGATCTCAGCCGCCCGCGACGCGGTGCAGTACTCGCTGGCCCTGCACGACGAGGACCGGGTGGCGGACGCCCGCATGGAGCTTGCCCGCCTGTTGGGCACGGTCGGCAACAACGTCGAGGCGGCCGAGGAGTTCGAGCAGGCCGCCGCCTGCTTCGAACGCGCCGGACGGGTAGCGCTTCGGGCCCAGGCGCTGGCCAACGCCGGCGTTGCGCTGAGCCACGCCCGCCAACCCCGGGAGGGCATGTTGCTCTCCCGCCAGGCGTCGCAGCTCTTCGAGAGCATGGGCGATGTCGCCGCCCGCAGCCGGGTGGAGGGCAACATCGCGGTGATGCACCGGCAGCTCGGCGAGCTCGAGCTCGCCCTCACCGCGGCGCAGCGGGCCGAACAGGTGGCGGGCCCCGACCCTGAGGCCGCCCCGCGGACCGTGCTCGTCGGGCTGCAGGCCGAGCTCGCCCTCGAGCTCGGCCGGCGGGAGCTGGCCCGGGAACGGGCCGAGCAGGCGTTGCGCATCGCCCGCCACGTCGGCGAGCCGCAGCTGATCGGCCGCCAGCTCGATCTGCTGGCCGCCGTGCTGCTCGAGGCCGCCGGACCACAGGCCAGCCTCCCGGTCTGCTTCGAGGCGTTCGGTCACTACCGCCGCCTGGGCGACGAGGAAGCCGTGTACCGCACCACGGTGCGGCTCGCGCTGGTGTACCAACTGCTCGGGCGTTGGCCCGACGCCCTGGGCGCGCTGAGCGACGCCCGCGGCCTGGCGGTCCGGCTCGGTCACACCGACGAGCTGGCCAAGCTGCAGGCCGGGGTCGCCGCCACCCAGGTCGCCCTCGGTCGTTACGCCGAGGCGGCGGTGGAGGCGGAAGCGGCGATCGCCGCCTACCGGGCGGTGGGCGACATCGCCGGGTTGGGCCGTTCGCTGGTCACCCTCGGGCAATGCGCCGAGGCGACGGGGGACAACGCCAGGGCCCGCAGTCTGTGGATCGAGGCCCAGGGGCTGCTCGACGGCACCGATCGAGACGGGGCCGAGGCGGTGGCGCAGCTCCTGGGCGCCTGAACCGCCCGGAGCGGCTCCCGGGCGCGGCACCGGCCGCCGGTCCGGAAGGGACCAGGCGGCCGGTGGCGGTTCGATCGGTGGGATCAGCCGGTGATCGGGTCGTTGCCGACGCCGGTGATCTGGTCGGTCTTGGTGGGCCGCTGGAAGGCGAGGGTGAAGTCCGTCGGCAGCGCTGCGCCCTCTTCGACCGCGGTGCCGAACTCGGCCGTGACCACGATGTTGCGGCCCATCTTCGTCCAGGCGCCGTACCAGCTCTTGTCCCGCTTCTCGGTCGGCTCCTGGACCTCGGACCAGCCCTCCTCGGTGAGGACCTTGCCGTAGGTCTTGACGACCTGCTCGGGGTCGGACTTCTCGATGGTGAGCGTCTCGGTCTGGACGAGGTCGACCTTCTCCTTCGTCTTCGACGTCGCGGTCGGGGGCCGGTACAGCTCCTCGAAGCGGATCTCTTCGAAGCGCTCACCGCCGACGCGGGTGATGGAGGCGGTGTCCACCGGATCACCACAGGCCACCAGGCCCGCTGCCGCGGCGGAGACCCCGACGGCGAGGAGCAGGGAGCGGGTCAGTCGATGCTGTCGAACCACGGCGCGCATCGTAGTGGCCCTGCGCCGCTCTCCAACAGTTCTCGCCCCGCCGAACGGTCCCGCCCCGCCGAACGGTCCCGCCCCCGGCCGAGACGCAGCGCGCTACCGTGCCGGCATGGGCGCCGCCGTGATCGACCACCTCGTCTACGCCACCCCGGACCTCGACGCCGCGGTGGAGGACCTCGCCGAGCGGTTCGGCGTGCGGGCCAGCCCGGGGGGCCGGCACGTCGGGCGGGGAACGCGCAACGCCCTGCTCGGCCTGGGCGGGCGCACCTACCTCGAGATCATCGGGCCCGATCCCGACCAGGACATGCCGGCCGGTACCCCGCTGCCGTTCCGGATCGATCTGCTGGGCGCACCGGCGCTGGTCTGGTACGCGGTGGCGACCGACCGGCTGGCCGGGCTGGTCGAGGAACTGCGCGCCGCCGGGTTCGACCCCGGCGACCCGATCGACATGCAGCGGGCCAGGCCCGACGGGGTGTTGCTGCGCTGGCGGCTGGCCACCCACCCCGACGTCCCCGAGGGCGGGGTGATCCCGTTCCTCATCGACTGGCTCGACAGCCCTCATCCGTCCGTCGACGTCCCGCAGGGCTGCCGCCTGGTGGAGCTGCGGGCCACGCACCCGACCCCGGATCGGTTGCGGCCGTACCTGGCCCGCACCGGCGACCCGGTCGCGCTCGACGCCGGTCCGCAGCCGGGACTGATGGCCCGTCTGGACACGCCGAAGGGCCCGATCACCCTGCGCTGAGCAAGGAAGCGGCCAGCCGGGCGCTTCCGTCAACGCAGCGCGGCGCGGACCGGAAATAGCATGCGGCCATGCGAACCGGCGTCTTTGTCTTCGGCGGAGTGGAAATGGACGACGTCGGGTCGGGCCCCCCGTCGCCGATGGACCGCCGCTACGGCAACGACGCCATCTGGCACGCGACCCAGCGGATCCTGGACATGGGGGTGCGCAGCGACGAGCTCGGCTTCGACATCTTCTGGCTGACCGAGCACCACTTCCAGTACGAGGGCTACGAGGTCGTCCCCAACGGGATCCTCTTCGGTGCGACCCTGGCCGAGCGGGCCAAGCGCATCAAGATCGGGACCATGTTCAACGTGGTCGGCCAGTGGCACCCGTTGAAGCTGGCCGAGGACTTCGCCTACCTGCACAACATCTCCGGCGGCCGGGCGGTCATGGGCATCGGGCGGGGCACCGTGCCGCGCGAGGCGGAGGCGCTCGGCACCAAGGTGGGCAGCTTCGACAACCCCGACATGATCGATGCCGACGCGTTCAACCGCGAGCAGTTCGGCGAGGCGATCGACGTGATCGAAGCGGCGTTCGCCAACGAGACGTTCAGCTACCACGGCAAGCACTTCACCTTCCCCCCGCCGGGCATCCCCGATCGCGGCGGCTTCGTGGAGACGCTCACCCTGGTGCCGCGGCCGATGCACCCGGTGGAGTGGTGGCAGCCGGTCACCTCGCTCCCGACGTTGGAGGCGGTCCCCCAGCGGGGCTACGGCGGCGTGTTCTGGTTGAAGCACCACAGCTTCATCAAGCAGTGGTGGGACCGCTTCGGCGAGCTCTACGAGGCGGCGCACGGCAGCGCCCTGGCCCCTGGCGACAAGCGCATGCTCGTGGTCAACATCCGCATCGAGGACACCTACGAGCAGGCGGTGGCCTCGGCCCGGCCCGGCCACGACGAGTTCTGGAAGTTCCTCGGCCCCTACGGCTGGAGTCGGGGCTACATGGGCGACGACGGCAAGCCCGCCGCACCCGGGCTGATCCCCACGCTCGAGCAGTCGATCGAGAACCGCACGTGGATCGTGGGCTCACCCGAGCAGGTCGCCGAGGGCATCGCCCGGTACCGCGACGAGCTCGCCCTGCAGGACCTGTGCCTGTTCCCGAACTTCAGCGGGGACAGCTACGACAAGACCGACGAGCAGCTGACCCGCTACGCCGAACAGGTCAGGACGCTGCTGTAGGACCGTCCCGACCCTGCGGGGGCGCGCCGCCACCGCGGTAGCGGACCACCCGGGCCGGGGCGCCGACCGCGATGGCGAAGTCGGGCAGATCGGCGGTGACGATGCTGCCGGCGCCGACGGCCACCCCGCGCCCGATGCTCACGCCGGGCAGCACCACCGCGCCCGTGCCGAGCCACGAGCCGGCGCCGATGCGCACGGCACGCTCGGGGGCAGGCCACTGCCGCCCGATCGGCATGGCGAGGTCGTCGAGCCCGTGGTTCTGGTCGGTGATGTAGACGTTGGGGCCGGTGTAGACGTCGTCCCCGATGTCGATGCTGAAGTGGCCGACGATGGAACTGCCACGGCCGATGAGGCAACGGTCCCCGATGCGAACCACGTCGTCGCTGAGCAGCGCCTGACCGGGGATCATCCCCGCCGAGAGGCTGACGAAGGGACCGATCATGGTGCCGGTGCCGATGCGGATGGCGCCCTCGTTGTAGAGCGCGGTCCACGGGAAGCACAGCAGGCTGCCGTCACCGAAGGCGGCGAAGCGGGCGGCGCGCCGGGTGCCGGCGTGGACCGATGCCGTGACCCCGAGGCCGTCCCACCGGTCGTGCAGTTCGTCGACGAGGCGCCGACGGGCCCACAGTCGCAGCTCCCGACCGAGGTGGCGGGTCGATCGCAACCGGCCACGCCGCTCGGACACGGCCGCTGACGCTAGCCCGGACGTCGCCACCCGGGCGCGTCCGGCACGTCGCCCAGACGGCGCCGGGAACGGAAAGAGGCGGTGGTTCTCTCTCCCCCCGGCCGAGAGAACCACCGCCTGCTGAAGCCTCACCGAGTGCGGAGACCCCTGCGGATCACCGGGCTCGTTGTGACGATCAGGACGATAATCGAACTTGAATTCGTCGTCAATTCGTGACTGCAGTCACCTTTCGGACGGGTCAAAAGTCCTGGTCGCGCTGGCCCCGGTTGCGCAGCGCGGCGACGATGATGAGAGCCAGACCGGCGATGGCGATGATCCCGACGAGCACCATGGGACCAGCTTCGCGCAGCTCGTCCGGAGCCGGGCCACACGGCGAGCGGCAGTAGCGTGGCGGCGGTCGAGCGAGGAGTACACGGTGGCCCCCTACGGTGAGCGAGCGGTGCGGTTCTCCGAGCAGATGAGCGACGCCGAGGCGCTCATGTGGAACGTGGAGAAGGACCCGTGGCTGGCCTCCACCATGGGCACCGTCGCCCTCACCGACCGCCCGCTCGACGCCGCCCTGTTCCGGGCCCGCATCGCCGCCGCGGTCGCGTCGATACCCCGGCTGCGCGCCCGGGCGATGCCCCGGCTGGGCCGGCTCACCCCACCGTCGTGGCAGCCGGACCCCGAGTTCGACCTCGACTACCACCTCTGCCACCTGGCGCTTCCCGCGCCGGGCGATCGCGCCGCGCTGCTCACCCTCGCCGCCCGGCTGCTCGAGGACCCCTTCGACCGGACCCGTCCGCTGTGGCGGTTCTTCGTGATCGAGGGGCTGCAGGACGGTCGGGGCGCGCTGGTGGTCAAGTTGCACCACAGCCTCACCGACGGGCTCGGGGCGATCCGTCTGGCCGAGCAGTACATGGACCTCGAGCGCACCACCGCGGCGCCGCCACCGGTGGACCTCGACGCCGTGCTCGCCGCCGACCTCGCCGCCCAGGCCGCCGGGGCCGCGGACGAGGTACCCGGCCCTGAAGCCTCCGCGGCGCGCGCCGACGGGGCCCCTGGGGCAAGCGCCGGCGAGGGGCTGACGGACCTCCTCGGCTCACTGCTCGGCGGCGCGGGCCATGCCGCCCGGCGGCCGGCCGGCCTCGCCCGTCGCCTCGCCGGCGACGCGCTGCTGGCCTTCGCCGACCCGAGCCGTGTCCCGGAGCGGACCGAGGAGCTGTGGGGAACGGTCCGCAACGGCCTGGCCCAGCTCGACCCCCGCGGTCCGGGCGCCCAGTCCCCGCTGTGGGGCCGACGCAGCCGGCGGCGCACCCAGCGCACCCTCGATCTCGACCACGACGCCGCGAAGTCGGCGGCCAAAGCGCTCGGCGTCTCGCTGAACGACCTCTTCGT
>JADLEF010000179.1 GCA_020846295.1 Acidimicrobiales bacterium | reverse complement strand
CGCCGATCATCTCGTCGTCATCGCCGGCGGGGCCGTGGTCGCCGCCGGCCGGCTGGAGGATCTGCTGGCCAGCTCCACCATCCTGGTACGCAGCCCCGACCCCGTCGCGCTGGCTGCGGCGTTCCAGGTTGCGGGGATCGACTACGTCGCCGGGCCGGGAGATGCGTTCACCGTGGACGTCTCCGGCGGGCGGGTCACGACCGAGGTGCTGGCGGGCGTCGCCCGCGACCACCAGGTGTTGCTCACCGAGTTGCGCCAGTCCGAGACGAACGGGCTGGAGCAGCTGTTCTTCTCCCTCACCGCCGCCAAGGCGGCTTCGCCCCAGGAGGCAGCAGCATGATCACGTCACCCTTCGCCCGAACCCTCGGCCTCGACGCCGTACCGTCGGCCCCAGGACCCATCCCGTTCTCACGGCTCGTCCGGGTCGAGTGGGCCAAGGCCACCGATACCCGCGCCGCCCGCTGGCTCCTCGCGCTCGCGGCGCTGTTGACCGCGGGGATGATGCTGGTGCCCGTCCTCGCCCCGACGACCTTCGATCAGACCCATACGGGCTACCTGCGCGTTGCTGCGCTCGGGCTGACGATCCTCCTGCCGGTGGTGGCGATCCTGCTGCTCACCGCCGAATGGAGCCAGGGCAGCATCATGACCACGTTCACCCAGGAACCGCGACGAATCCGAGTCCTGAACGCCAAGCTGGCGGTGTCGGTGGTGCTGGGTGGTGGCGGTGCCCTCTTCGGCGGGGTGGTCGCCGCCGCCGGCCTCGGGCTGGCGGCGGCCTCGGGCCGCACCCTGGAGGCGAACCTGACCGTCGGCGCCGTCACCGGCTATCTGCTCTACGTGCTGCTCAACGTCCTCGCCGGCGTCGCGCTCGGGGCGTTGCTGCAGAGCTCGGCGGCCGCCATCGCCGCCTCCTTCGCGCTCCCCGCCGCCTTGGCGGTCCTCGGCATGGCATCGACGCTGGTGGCTGACTGGATCGACATGTCCGGACCGTGGAACCGGGTGCTCGAGAACGACTGGGCCGGACACGTGCCGCAGATCTCGTTCTCGATCGTCTTCTGGGTGGTGGCCCCGCTCGCCGCCGGCGTCGTGCGGACGATACGTCGCGACGTCACGTAGCCGGTTGGCGGCGGGCGGAGAAGGCTACACGTGGACGGCTTTGATGGCTGCGGCCATCGTCGATTCGGTCACCGCTCGGCGGTCATCGCCCCACGGCAGTGGCATGAGCACCGGATGGTCGATCCCGGCGGCGACGTAGCCGGCGACGAACTTGGTGACGTCTTCGGAGGAGCCGATGAAGTCGATGGCCTGGATCATCCGCTCGGAGATCGCAGCCAGCGCACCGTCGCGGTCCTTGGCGGCCTGGCGAGCTCGGAGCTCGGTGACCTCGTCCTCGAAGCCGGCGGCCGCGAACATCTTGGCGTAGCCATCGGCCATGGCGTAGTTGAACAGGTCCTTTCGAGCGGATTGAGCGCTGCGCTCGAAGTCGCCCACCGCCGCGTGGACATAGGCGAAGATCGTGGCATCGCCTCCTGCACGCACCGCGTCGATCGATGGCCCGACATGGCTCGAAGGCAGGTAGTTCAACAGCACCCCGTCGGCGATCTCGCCGGCGAGACGGAGCATCTGGGGGTTCAGCGCCGCCAGGACGATCTTGGGCACCCGCTCGCCGATCCGCATGCCGAGACGGAACTTGCGCACCGACCAGAAGTCACCCTCGAAGGTCACCGATTCGCCGGACAGGCATTCCCGCAGGAGCGCGACGTACTCGCGCATCATGGCGATCGGCCGCTTCGACGGCGTCTCGCCGTGCTGGCGCAAGATCCCGGGGGCGGAGACCCCCAAGCCCAGCCAAACCGTTGCGTCGGGGCTGAGCGCCTGGAGCGTGGACGCGGTCATGGCCGTGACCGTGGGGTTCCTGATCTGGATCGGGATGATGCCGGTCGCCAGATCGAGATCGGGCGCGACGGCCGACGCTGCGCCGAGCAACGTGAACGCGTCGGTGCCGGTCGCCTCGACGGTCCATACCGACCGGTAGCCCTGGGCCGATGCCAGCTGGGCCACGTCGAGGATGGCCCGCGGGCCGAGGACACCGAGGCTTCCGAAGGTGACCCCCATGGGGGTCGTGGACGGGGCGGGCGCAGCTGCAGACATGTGCCGACGGTAGCGCCGATCAGCGCTCGGCTCCGAGACGGCTGGGGCGATGCGCACGGCGATCGTCCGCGGGTCGGTTCCCGGTCGGCTCGTCCGCCGGCGGCACCACGGACATGTCCGCGGTGGATGGCTATGTGTGCGGCAGCTCGAACGCCACTCGGCCGCCGGGCGCCGGTTCGATCCAGATGCGGCCGCCGTGCGCGTCGACCAGGCCGTGGGCGATGGCGAGCCCGAGGCCGGACCCGCCTGTGGACCGGTTGCGTGAGCCGTCCGCTCGGGCCCAGACGTCGAAGGCCCGGTCGACGAAGTCGTCGGGGAAGCCCGCTCCGGTGTCGCTCACCGTGACGCGCGCTGTCCCCACGCCGTCCACCGAGATCTCGACGACCGACCCCTCGGGCGCGTGGCGGATGGCGTTGTCGAGCAGGTTCCTCACGACGCGGCCGAGGGCGCGGGCGTTGCCCGGCACGGTCGCGCGGGACCCGCGCAGGGCCAGGTCGATGCCGCGGGCGGCCGCCGTGGGCCGCAACGCCTCGACCGCTTCGTCGCAGCACTCGAGGAGATCGACCGATCCCCGGTCGAGGTCGAGCCGCCCGCCCTGGATGCTGGCGAGCAGGAACACATCCTCGACGAGCGACGTGAGCGCGTCGACATCGGCCCGCATGGACCGCAGGTAGCGGTCGGGATCGGGCGCGACGCCGTCCATCATGGCCTCGATCGCTGCCGACAGCGCCGCCAGCGGTGAGCGCAGGTCGTGGCTGATGCTCGACAGCATCGTGGCCCGTTCGGCGTCAAGGCGGCCGCGCTCGGCCTCGAGCGTCGCCAGCCGCACCGTGAGCTGATCGAGCGCGTCGGCGACGCGGCCGAGCTCGTCACGGCGGTCGATGCCCGTCCGTACGTCGCGGTCCCCGCCCTCGATGGCGGCCACGGTCTCGGCCAACCGGTGGGCGGCGGCGCCCAGCGACGCCGAGGCGATGGTCACGACCACGGCGGCCAGCACGAACGTCACCCCCAGGACGGCCAGCGTGGGGACGAGCTGCGACTCCTCGAGGATCATCGCCGTGGCCAGCAGCCACGCCACCAGCGCCCCCATGAGCGTGCCGGCGAGCGAGATGGCGAGCAGCTGCGCTCGCAGGCTCCACAGCCGCACGGTGGCGCTGCGCAGGGCCAACCCGATGCCGGCGGTCAGCAACAGGACGGCCAGCGCGCTTGCGATCGTCTCGACGGGGTGCGCGTCGATGGCGTCGAACCCCGTCGCCATCGAGCCGATCACGGTGTCTCGGGCTCGAAGCGGTACCCGACCCCCCACACGGTGGCGATCCACCGCGGGTGCTCGGGGTCGACCTCCAGCTTCTGGCGCAGCCGGCCGACGTGCACGGTGACCGTGGCCGGGTCCTGGTAGTCCGAGGACGAGTCCCACACGAGCTCCAGCAGCTGGCTGCGAGAGAAGACCTGGCGGGGTGAGCCGGCGAGGAGGGCCAACAAGTCGAACTCCTTCGCCGTGAGCGCCACCTCGGCGCCCTGCACGGCGACCGTGCGCGAGGGCAGGTCGATGTGCAGCGACCCGAAGTCGATCGTCGTCCGCGTCGTCGTCCGGTCGGCGCCTCGCGTGCGCCGCAGGACCGTCCGCACCCGCGCCGCCACCTCCCGAGCAGAGAACGGCTTCACGACGTAGTCGTCCGCGCCGAGCTCGAGGCCGAGCAGCCGGTCGACCTCCTCGGCGCGGGCGGTCAGCAGGATGACCGGCACGTCGGAGCGGTCACGCAGCCGCCGGAGGATCGTGAGCCCGTCGGTGCCCGGGAGCATCACGTCGAGCACGACCAGGTCCGGACGGGGCCGGTCGAGCCAGCGGAGCGCCTCGTCGCCGTCGGCGGCCTCGTGCACGTGGTGGCCGTCGAGCGCGATGTACCGCGCCACCACCTCGCGCACCATCGGCTCGTCGTCGACCACCAGCACCGTGGTGGTGGGCGCGTCGAGCGGCGCAACGGAGCTCATGGTCGCAGCGTACGGGTCGACGGTGCGGGCGCCCAGGGGCCCCGGCAGGAGTTTCGAGATCGTTTCGAGTTCCGTCGCCGCCTTGTTCGATCGGTGCTCGAACGTGGCGGTCATGCAAACCGCAGCACACCGCCACCAACGGGCGCAAGCGATGCTGGTCGGCGCGCTCGGTGCGGGCTTCGCGCTCGCCACCGGTGAGCTGGCCTCGGCCGCGCTCGATGCCTCGCCCTCGCCGGTGCTGGCCGTCGGTGGGCGGTTCATCGACCGGTTCTCCGGCTCGCTCAAGGAGCTGGCCGTCGCCGTGTTCGGCACGAACGACAAGCCGGCGCTGGTGGTGGGCACCGTCGTCATCACCCTGGCGTTGGGTGCGGTCAGCGGCCGTGCCGCCCTCCGCCGACCGTGGGCCCCGTGGGCAGTGTTCGGGGCGTTCGGGGCGCTTGGCGCGTGGGCCCAGGCGACGGACCGGCGGGTGGGCGCGCTCGAGGCCGTGGCGGTGGCCATCGCCGCTGTGCTGGCCGGCGCCGGCGCCACCAGCTGGCTGCTCGCCGTGGGGCGTGCCCGGCCGACGACGACGGTCGGGCCTGCCGGTCCCGATCCCGATCCCGCTCCCGGTCCCGGTCCCGGTCCCGGTCCCGATCCCGATGCCGTGCTCGACGCCGCCGCTGACGCGCCCCCGGCGTTGGCCTGGTCACGGCGGCGCTTCGTCCTGGCCAGCGGAGCGCTCATCGCGGTCGGGACGGGGTTCGTCACGGCAGGCCGGGCCCTGGCGCGCGGCGACATCGCCGCGGCGGCGGTGTTCCCGCTGCCCCGGCCGATCCGCCGGCGCACGGTGCCCGAGCCCGCCGACTTGGCCGACGCCGTCGACGCCGGTGTGTCGTCCTACCTGACCCCCAACGCCGAGTTCTACCGCATCGACACCGCGCTCAGCTCGCCCCGTGTCGACCCCGCCGGCTGGCGGCTCCGCGTTCACGGGATGGTCGATACTCCGTTCACCATCGGCTACGAGGAGCTGCTGTCGATGGACAGCGTCGAGGAGGTCGTGACCCTCCAGTGTGTGTCCAACGAGGTCGGCGACGGTCTCGTCGGCAACGCCGTGTGGCAGGGGGTCCCGCTGCGCGCGCTGCTCGAGCGTGCCGGCGTGCACCCCTCGGCGGAGCAGGTGTTCTCGACATCGGTCGACGGCTGGACCTGCGGGTTCCCCCTCGCCGCGCTCGCCGACGACCGGCCGGTGCTCGTCGCCTACGCCATGAACGGCGAGCGCCTGCCCATCGACCACGGGTTCCCCGCTCGGCTGGTGGTCGCCGGGCTGTACGGCTATGTGTCGGCCACGAAGTGGCTGTCGGAGATCGAGCTCACCACCTGGGACGGCGCCGATGGCTATTGGGTGCCCCGCGGCTGGTCGAAGACGGGCCCGATCAAGCTGGCGTCGCGCATCGACGTGCCGGCGGCGGGCGCGACGATCGGGCCGGGCCCGACCGTGCTCGGCGGTGTGGCGTGGTTGCCCTCGGTGGGTGTCTCGCGGGTGGAGGTGGCCATCGATGACGGGGCGTGGGCGGAGTGCCGGCTCGCACCCGTGGCCAGTGAGCACACGTGGGTGCAGTGGACCCACCGATG
>JADLEF010000178.1 GCA_020846295.1 Acidimicrobiales bacterium | reverse complement strand
AGAGCACCCCGCCGTTCTCGGTGGGGACCCACGAGAACGTGGCGGCGTTCATGCCGTCGAGCACCCGGAGGCCGTCGTCACCCGGTGTCATACCGGACGGCATGGCACCGGCCTCGGTCACAACGGTAAGCCGGACTGCCGCGTCAGCTTCACCCTCGACGAAGCGTTGCACTCGGGCTCGCGGCCGTGGCCACCACGCCGAGGAGGCGTCGACCAACTGCAGGTCGGCCGGCAGCGCGGCCGGCGACAACGGCGTGACGTCGGCGACGTCCACCACCATCCCGCTCGGCATGGGAGCCGGACGCCGCGTCGAGACAACCGTCGCACCGGCCAGCAACACGGCGACGGCCGCCGCTGCGACCAGCATCCGGGGGGCTGCCCACCGTCGGGCGGCGCTGCGAGGTGACCTGGCATCGAAGGCCGCCGCGATGGCCTCGAAGGGGTCGGGGTCGGGCGCCTCGGCCACCGTCTCCCCGATCAGCGCCCGGATGGCGTCTGCGTGCAGGTTGCGCTGATCGTGCAGCTCGTTCATGCCATCACCTCTCGGAGCTTCGCCCGCGCCCGGGCCAGTTGTCGCTTCACCGCACCCTCCGAACAGCCGAGCAAGCGAGCCACCTCGGCCGGCGTACGGTCCTCCCAGTAGGTGTGGAACACCACCGCCCGCTGCTGGGGGCTCAACGCCCGCACCGCGGCGCGCAGCTCCGGCCGGTGTTGCACAGCCTCGGCGGGGTCCCGCTCGTCGTCGAGGGCGACCACCCGCAGCTCGAGCGCCTCCCGGCGTCCCTCCCGCTCGCCCAGTCGTTGCGCTTCCCGCACGATGATGCGGTTGACGAAGGCCCGCCGGTCCGCCACCACCGCAGAGGAGCGCAACGCCCGAACCATCGCCGTCTGCACCACGTCGAGCGCCCGATCGGGCCCGGCGACGAACGTGGCGAAGCGAACCAGCCGGACCGCCTCCGCGTCGTACCACTGCGCCCAGGCGTCAAAGGCGGCCGATGAGGAGTGGGGTGCGGTTGCCGTCAGCGCACGAACGCACGACAAGCCGGTCCCCGCTTCGCGATCCATGCCCCTACGACCCGCTCGCCCGGGCCTCCGGGTGACAGCAGCGCATGCCTACCTCCGTCCCCGGGGCACGGCTACGTTCCCTGACGCAGCGCCGTGATCGGTTCGATGGCGGTCGCCTTCCAGGCCGGGTAGGCCCCGGCGAGCAGACCGATGGCGAGCCCGCTGAGCGGGGCGGCCAGCGGAAGCCACGGATCGAGCACGGGCGTCCAGCCCCGCGCCGCTGATACGGCCACGACGGTCAGCACGCCGCCGGAAGCGCCGATGATGCCGCCGAGCAACCCCACCGCCGCCGATTCCACCAGGAACTGGGCCGCCACATGGCGTCGCGCCGCACCGACGGCGCGGCGCAGGCCGATCTCGCCAACCCGTTCGAGCACGGAGACCAGGGTGATGTTGGCGATGCCGATGGCCCCGATGAGCAGCGAGATGGCACCGAGCACGACGAACAGGCCGTTCACGTCCGCCTGCACCTGTTCCTGCACGCCGCGGGGCGAGCGGGGCACGGCCACGCGCAGGCGTTCCGGCTGGTTCGGGTCCAGGGCGAGGGCGGCCTGTGAACCGATGAGCTCGGCGGCACCGACGGCGACGTCCACCTGCACCTCGGCGGGAGCCCGCAACCCGAACCGGGTCCTTGCAATACCGTCCGGTATGATCACGGCTCCGAGCAGCTCGGGCTGGCGCACGACGCCGTCGAGGATGCCGACGATGATCAGCGGTCGCTCGTCCACGAACACCACCGGGCCCTGGTCGACCCTGGTCACGTTGAGCCGTTGCGCGGCGGCCGGGCCGAGGACGGCCACGGGGTCACGGCGCACGTTGTGGCCGTCGTCGAAGAACCGACCGGTGCGGACCCGGGCCCGTACCGCATCGAACGTTCCGCCCGACACCGCGACGACGGGCAGCTGCACCACGTCCCGTCCCGTCGGATCGACCAGCGGCACGGTGCGCGATGCCTTCGTCCCCAGCGCGGTGTAGGTCCCCGCCGAGCGCACCCCGTTGAGGCGGGCCAGGCGGTCACCGGCGTCCCACGGGATGGAGGACCGCACCGTGGTGTCGGCGCCGGCGAACCCGCCTTGGCCCGCCGGGCGCACCTGCACCGAGGTGGCGGCGAGCTCGTCGAAGCGGGTGACGATCTGGGTGCCGGCGGTGCGAGCCAACCCGAGGGTGGCGACGAGCGCGGCGACGCCCAGCACGGTGCCCATAGCGGTCAGCAGCGTCCGAGCCGGGCGGGCGGTGAGCGCCGCACCGGCCTCGCTCAGGAGATCCCCGAGCCGCAGGTGCGCCCGGCCGTCAAGGCGACGGGCGCCGCGCCTCACGGTCGCTCGATCCCCGGATCGGCGGCGACGATCGGCTCGATGCGGCCGTCGCGGATGCGCACGGGGCGGTGGGCCCGCCGGGCGACGTCTGCGTCGTGGGTGGTCACCGCCAGGGTGAGGCCCTCGGCGTGCAGCTCATCGAACAGATCGAGGATCTGGGCCGTGGTCGCGTCGTCGAGGTTGCCGGTGGGTTCGTCGGCGAGCAGCAGGCTGGGCCGGTTGACGACGGCTCGGGCGATGGCGACGCGCTGGCGCTCGCCGCCGGACAGCGTGAGCGGGGCGAACCCGAGGCGGTGACCGAGGCCGACCCGTTCCAGCGCGGCGGCCGCCCGTTGCCGGCGCTGCGTCGGGCGCACACCGCTGTAGAGCAGGGCGAGCTCGACGTTCTCCTCGATGCTGCGATGGTTCAGCAGGTGGAAGGACTGGAACACGAAGCCGATGCGGCTGCCCCGCAGGAAGGCACGCCGGTGCTCCGGCAGCGAGGAGGTGTCGATGCCGTCGAGCCGGAACGCGCCGGCGGTGGGCCGGTCGAGCAACCCGAGCAGGTTCAGCAACGTCGACTTGCCCGAGCCGGACGGCCCGAGGATGGACACGTAGTCCCCGCGAGGGATGACCAGGTCGATGTCCTGCAGGGCACGCACCTCGGGTGGTCCGGGGAACGTTCGACCCACACCGACCAGCTCCACCACCGGCGCGACGTCAGCCATCGGCGGACTCGTCGGCCTCGTCGGGCCCGGCGGACCCCTCGCCGGCCGACGCGCCGCCGGCGGGTTGGTCGCGGCCGACCACGACCCGATCGCCCGCCTCGAGGTCGCCCTCGAGCGCACCAACCTCGACGAACCCGTCGGCGGACAACCCGGTGCGCACCGTCCCGCCCCGCGGGGGCTGGTCGGGGGCGTCCTCGACCTCGACCTGGGCAGAGCCGTCAGCGGTGGCGAACAGCGCGGCGAGCGGAACGGCCAGCACCTCGCCCTCGGTGGCCTGCACCGCGGCGGTGAGCTTCACGTTGATCCCGAGCTGGGCCGGGTCGAACGTGTCGGGCTCGACGATCATCGAGTACTTCCCGGCCGGCACCCCGGTCCCCCCCGTCTTGTCGGCCAGCTCGATGATGGTGCCCCCGAGATCGATGCCGAGGCCCTCCTCCTCGACGCGGACGCGGTCCCCGGCGGCGAGCAGCGGTCGGTCCTCGGCCGCCACCGCCGAGCGGATGCGCACCGTGGCACTGGAGATCTCCGCCACCGGGTTGGTGCCGATGGCGTCGCCCCGGCTCACCCCCAGTCGGTCGAGCTTGCGGGGCATGGTCTTGACGAACACGACCTCGGCGGCGGGGACCTTCACCCCGGTCTCGTTGCGGACGCGGGCCAGCTCGGCGAGCGCGGCGTCGAGCGTCTGCTGCTGGGCGCTCGCATCCACCGTGGTGCGCTCGGCGTAGCTCGCCTCGGCGATGGTGATCTGGCGGTCGAGACGGGCGATCTCCGCCTCGGGCGCACCGGTGGCCCGGGCCTGGGCCGCCGCCGCAATGGCGTCGTCGATCGCACCGAGGAGCTGCAGCCGTTCCGACTCGGCGATGCCGACGTCCGACAGCGCCTTCTGGGCGGCGTCGACCGCGTCCTGGGCGTCGCGCAGGCGCTGCGCCTCCGCCGTGGTGGGCCCGACGGGCGCGTAGCCGAGCTGGGTGTACCAGGCGCGCACCGCCGCCTCGGTCCCCGCGTCGAACAGGGCGTCCTGCGGGCCGGGATCGAAGCCGAGCCGGGCGAGGGAGGCCTCGAACTGCGCCACGTCGTCCCCCCGGCTGCCGAGGCTCAACGTGCGGAACATGGGGAGCTCACCGGCGAGGAGCACCACCGGTCGTTCCGCCACCTCGAGCAGCAGGGTGCCCTCGACGAGCGCCGAACCCTCCGCCACCGGGGCGGCGGTGACGATGGCGGGCCCGCCACCGGCGATCGCCGCGTCGACCTTCACCTGCACCGAATCGGCCAGCTCCACATCACCGCGCACCACGACGTTCTGGCTCAACGCCCGCCGCTCGACCGGCACCGTGATCCGGCTCGGCGCCGGCGCAGCCGCGTTCGCCGCCGCCGATGCCGGCGAGCGGATGGTGCGGCCCGCCACCCAACCGGCGGTCGCGGCGATCACCGCCACCGCGGCCACCACGAGCAGGACGCTGCGGCGCTTCACCGGTCAGTCCTGATCGGCGAGCAGCTCGTCGATCCGCGCCCGGTTGGCGTCGATGAACTCCTGCTCCCGTTCGGCGGACACCTCCTGCTGGACCCGATTCAGGTCGCGGCTGCAGTCCCAGTTTGCCACCGCCACCTTCCGCTCCCAGGCCTGGACCTCGGCGAGCTTCTCCTCGTCGATCGGCGGGGGTTCGAGCGACGTGATGCCGGCCGAACCGCCGGCTTCGCTCATCGCCTGACCGTCGGCGAGCACCGTGGCGACGGAGGCGCCGAGCTCGCCCATGCCGTAGAACCCCTCCATCTTCCCGCTCGCCTCCTGGTACATCTCCTCGGGCGTGTCGTACTCGTAGCCCGCCTCGGCCATGCAGGCTGTCCACTGCTCGATGGCGGCGACGATGGCCGGATCGTTCTGAATGCCCTCGTAGATCTCCTGCATCTCGTCACCGAACTCGCTGTAGAACGCCTGCGAGGAGTCGGCGGCCCGACGGGCGTCGCCGTCGCACCCGCTCGGCTCGAAGCTCGCCATGGCCGTGGTGGCGGCCGAGGTCGGGTCGAGGTTGGGCAGCTCGCCGTACAAAGCCTTCTCGTAGGCGGCACGCTCGGCCTCCGACAGCGATGCCGTGTACGCCTGGTTGGGATCGGTGGGCGGCGTGATCCCCGGGCCACCGAAGCCTTCGGACCCGAACGCGGTAGACATGCCGAAGCCGTACTTCTCGGCCCATTCCTTCGAATCGAAGGCGATGTCCTCATCGAAGGCAGAGCTGCCCATGAACGCCGCCGGATCCTGGGCGACGTACTCGAACCCCTCCTGCTTCATGCAGTCGGCGATTGCTT
>JADLEF010000177.1 GCA_020846295.1 Acidimicrobiales bacterium | reverse complement strand
GCTCGGACGCCGAAGCCGCGCTCGAGCAGCTGATGGCCGACGTGGCGGGCGGTGCGGTCGCCCGGCCTCAGCCTCGCCGCAAGGGCGGCGCAGCCCGGGCGAAGCAGTCAGGGGCGGTCAGCGAACTGGGGGCCGATCGCTGGCTGGTCGGCATCGAGTCGGGCCGCGATCCGCTCACCGGAGCGCGGCGGCGCCAGACGCAGGTGGTGCGCGGCAGCCGGGACGACGCCGAGATCGCGCTCGCTCGGCTACGGCTCATCGACAACGACGCCGTGCTGCAGTCCGCCACCAACGCCCGCACGGTGCGCGCCGCATGCGAGCTGTACCTGAGCGAGGTCCGCACCGAGCTGCAGACCCGGCGCACCGACCGGTCGGCCTGCAAGCGCATCGTCACCACCCGGCTGCCGGGGGGCAACCAGCTCGGCGATCTGGCGTTGAGCAAGCTCGACTGGCGCACGGTGGAACAGGTCTTCGCCCGCTGGTCGGTAGAAGGGCTGCACCCGACGACGCAGTCTCGGTACTGCTCGGCGCTGTCGAAGGTCATCGATCACGCCAAGCGATCAGGCTGGGTTCGCCACAATCCGGTGCGCGAGGCACGCCGGCCCAAGGTGCCCGCCCACCGGCCCGATGTGCCCCGTGACATCGAGGTGCGCGCCGCCCTGCGTGCGGCAGAGGCAAAGGACTACCTGCTCTACGCCTACGTGTTGGGCATGGCGACGATCGGCTGCCGCCGAAGCGAGCTGCTCGCCGTCCAGGTCGCCGATCTCGACCTTGGGAACGCGGTGGTCACCATCCGCGCATCGCTGGCCGACGGCGGGCCGGGGGTGGGCATCTACCGCAAGGCCACCAAGCGAGACGACTGGCGTGACGTGCCGCTCACCGAGCAAATGGTCGGGGTCTTCACCGAGCTGCTCGACGTGACCGCAGGCGACTACCGCACCGTGGCCTCGATCACCGGCAACAGCGAGGAGACGCTGCGCCGCTGGTACGACGCCGGGCCGAACCTGGCCAAGAAGAAGGCCGTGGTCGCCATGGCCCGCCTGTGACCGTCACCGCTCGCCGCCGGCCTCGTCGTCGGACCGCTGGCCCGCCGGCGCCTCGCCGAGGTCCGACCCGGGGAACATGGCCAGCAGCTCGATGCGCTCGATCAGGATCCGGCGGCCGATGCGCACCGCTGGTAGCTCGCCTCGGCCGACAGCGTCGTAGGTGGCGCTCTCCGACAGCCCGATCAAGGCTCCCGCCGCTTGACAAGGGAGCGTCGGACGCCGGGGAAGCCGAGTCGCTTCGTTCAGGTCCGCCGGGCATGTATCGGATCAGATACACTGGCCCGATGGATTGGTCGGTGGTGTTGCGGGGGGCTCGGCGGGCCGCAGGGTTGACGCAGGCGGAGTTGGCTGGGCGGGTGGGTACGTCGCGGACCCGGTTGTCGGCCTACGAGTCGGGTTCGGTGGTGCCGTCGGTGGAGTTGTATTTTCGTTTGTTGGCTGCGGCGGGCGTGCAGGGTCGGGCGGTCGAGGTGCAGTCGCTCACGGCGGCGGAGGAGAAGAGCCTGCGGTTGCATCGGGCCATGGCCGAGCGGCTGGTGGCCGACCCGGAGGCGGCGATGGCCAAGGCGAAAGCGAACCTGGCGACGATGCGCGCCGCGGATACCGCGCGGCATGCTACGCGGTGGCTCGACGAGTGGGAGCGGCTGTTGGCCGGTTCGTTGGTCGAGCTGGTCGACGTGCTGTTGTCGCGCTCGGAGCAGGCGTGCGAACTGCGGCAGAGCACGCCCTTCGCCGGCGTGTTGAGCTCGACCGAACGTCTGGCGGCGCTGCGGGGGGAGCAACGTGCGTCGTGACCAACTGGAGCACCTGATCCGCGCTGCCGGCGCCATCGTCCAGTCCGACGACGTGGTGGTCATTGGAAGCCAGGCGATCCTGGGCTCCTACGACGAGGCGGTGCTCCCCGGTGAAGCGACGTTCTCAGTCGAGGCCGACATCGTGCCACTCGGCGATGTCGACGGTCGGCGGGCCGACCTCATCGACGGTGCGATCGGCGAGGCGTCGATGTTTCACGAGACCTACGGCATCTACGCCCAGGGTGTCGGGCTGTCGACCGCCATGCTGGCACCCGGGTGGGATGAGCGTCTCGTGCCGCTGGTGGACCGATCGACGGGCACCACGGGCTGGTGTCTGGACGTGCACGACCTCTGCGTGGCGAAGCTCCTCGCCGGCAGGCAGAAAGATCGCGACTTCGTCGCTGCCATCATCGGGGCGCGCTTGGCCGACCCGGCCGAGGTCGCCCGCTTGCTCGAGGTCGCCGTCGTTGCGACCGATCGCCGAGCGACGGCGCAGGGTGTCCTTGCTCAGCTGGAGGCGTCGGGTCTCCCCGAGCGAAATCGGCGCAGCTGGTGGCGTCGACGGACCGACTCCTTGGCGGATCGGCTTCGTCTCGCACCACGTCCTCGCCCGCAGGTGCTCCCGGGCGACGCAACCGGAGACGGGTCCTCGTAGAGCGGTTTAACGCGTGGTGCATCGGCCGCCGGAATGGGGTCTACTCTGCGGATCAGGCGGAGCGGCGCCTGGAGAATTTCCTGCTCAGCGGAACACAGACCCCTGGTCGGGGAGATCTCCCCGCCTTGCCAAGGTGAGGGTCGCGCGTTCGAGTCGCGTCATCCGCTCCAGGAGAAGTACCTGGCCAGAGGCCCTCTACGGAGGGCCTCTTCTTCGTTTGGTGGCGCTTGTCCATCCGCAGCGCCGACCATGCGATTCGACGGAACATCGTTCCCATCGGCGGCCATGCAGGGCTCGGACGCCGAAGCCGCGCTCGAGCAGCTGATGGCCGACGTGGCGGGCGGTGCGGTCGCCCGGCCTCAGCCTCGCCGCAACGGCGGCGCTGCCCGGGCGGAGCAGTCACGGGACTCGGCCGCATGGCAGATCTCCATATCGATCGTGCGGTGGCCGCGGAACTGCTGACACGTACCGCCCGGTCGAAAACGGGACACCCTCACGCGTTCGTGTTGGAAACGGCGATCCCCAAGGCCTGCGCCGCTGCGGCCAAGTTCGAGTCGCCCGTGACGAACACAACCTCATCGTCGGAGAGGTTCAACCCTGCCCCGAGGTGAACGGCGTCGTAGCCGCGCAACCCGTGCGTCCGCGCCAGCGCTCCCGCAGTTCGCACGAGTTCATCGGTGATCTCGACATGGTCCAGCTCGACCACGATCTCTTCGAGCGCCTCCATGGCTGCGTCGAGCTGCATCATCGTGAGGCGAGCCATTCGGTGCGCCCTCGCCAACGCAGCGCTCGCCTCCGCATGCAGAAGTCGAACGCTGGCGACGCGTGAGGCCTCGTTCCAGAGCCGCTGGCAGACAAGCGTCGATGGTTCCTCGATGATGAGGGGAATGAGCGCCGAGGTGTCGAAGTACGCGATCACCGGCGCTGTTCGGCGACCAGATCGCTGACCGTGCCCTCGGCTCGGATGCCACGTCCGGATCGAGGGCGCTTCGGAACCCGTGCCGGCGTGACAAGACCTTCGGCGATGAGACGATCGAGCGGACGAGGCCGGTCGAGGGGGACCAGACGTGCGACCGCCTTGCCATGGTCCGTCACGGTCACCTCGCCGCCGGCGCGCACGGCGTCGAGGTATTTGCTGAGGTGGTCGCGCAGTTCACGCACTCCAGCTTCCATCTCCCCAGTATGGCGCCTTTCCGGTCGAGTATCTGGCCACAATATTCGGTCGGCCCGAGAGGGTTCGGCCAGCTGGCGGGATGGTCAGTTCGGAGGGCCGGCCCACGGTGGCGGTCCGGCCGCCTCACCCGAACGCACGGCGAAGAGGTGTTCGACATGCTGCGCAGTGGTGGCGATCCGCTCGGCTTCGCTGCTCAACGGGCACGTCGGGCACAGGTGGCCGCCGGGGACCTTGGCCAGCAGGCAGCAGGCTCGCCGCTCGGACCGCAGGCCGGTGCGGCCTCGCACCGACACCGTGGCCAGGCCGGCGTGGTCGCGCAGGGGCGGGTGCCCGGTAGCGAGCAACGCGGCGGCGAGCGCGGCGGCGTCGCAGCCCGGTTCCCACCAGTCGAGGAACACGAAGGTGGCGGCGACGGCGGAGGCCACGTTGCCCCACAACAGCGCCTCGCCCACCCGCCGGCCGGCCCGCAGGTCGTCGACCAGGCGGCGCATGTGCCCATCGAGCCAGTGCTCGGCGAAGGCGTCGACAGGCGCCGCCCGACGGTCGGCCACCTCGACCACGGCGTCGGTGATGGCAACGGTGAAGGCCGGCCCGATGGCGTCGAGGTGGATGTCTTCCGCCTTGGCGCGCAGCAACATACCGTGCAGCAGGGTACCGGCCAGTACGGAGCCGAGCAGGTGCATGGCGATGCCCTGCACGGTGAGCGACGCGGCGATCTGGCCGGGCAGGCTCGGCTTGCTCCACGCCACGGTGTCCAGGCCGCGCTGCTGCAGATGGCGGTCCATCAGCGCGACCGCGTTCGCCGGGTCGTGCAACGACGCCAGGCTGACCGCGCCGAGGCCGGGTTCGAGGCCGAGGTGGAAGCGCGGTGGCATCAGGGCCAGCGCGCCGGCCAGCGCGGTGAGGCCCGCCGTGTCGGCTGGCGAGGTGGTCCGGTCGGTCATGATCCGCTCCTGGCGTCGGTTCGGGCCTCCGCTGGTGCCACCGGCGAAGCGGCCAGCACCAGCGGACAGCCGCGGGTGGGATGGGTTCGAAAGGTGATGGCACAGCTGTACGCCGCGCTGAGCAGCTCGTCGGTGAGCACCGCTTCCGGTGGGCCGGCGCACAGCAGGCGACCCCCGGTCAGCAGGGCGACGCGGTCGGCGTAGGCGGCGGCGAGGTTGAGATCGTGGACGACGGCGAGCACGCCGCAGCCGTCCCGCGCCAGGCCGGCGGCGAGCGCCATGACGCCCTCCTGGTGACGGATGTCGAGTGCGGCGGTCGGTTCGTCGAGCAGCACGTAGGGACAGGCCTGGGCGAGCACCCGGGCCAGGCTGACCCGCGCCTGCTCTCCACCGGAGAGGCTGCGGTACTCGCGTTCGCAGAGATGCGAGCAGTCGGTGCGCTGCATGGCATCGACCACGAGCTCGTCGTCCAGCCGCTCGGCCGGCGTGCCGGCGTGCGGCGCCCGCCCCATGCGGACCACATCTCCCGCGGTGAAGGCGAACTCGATGGTCGAGCTCTGCGGGAGCACGGCCCGCCGGCGGGCCAGCTCGAGCGCGCCCAGCTCGCGGATCGGCGTGCCGTCGAGCTCGGCGTGTCCCCGGTGCGCCACGGCGTCGCCGGCCAGCACCCGCAGCGCGGTGGTCTTGCCCGCGCCGTTCGGGCCGACCAGGGCGACCAGCTCACCCGGCGCCACGGCGAGGGACACCTCGGAGAGCACCGAGCGTTCGCCGACGCGCACCGTCACCGACCGCAACGCCATGCCGGTGGATGCCGGGGTGGTCGCAGGCGTCTGCCGACGCCCTCGTCGCTGTGGCCACGGTCTGCTCACGCCCAGCCGCCCTGGGCTCGGCGCACCGACAGCAACAGCCACAGGAAGAACACGCCGCCCACGCCCGAGGTGACCACGCCGAGCGGGAGCTCGGCCGGCTGGGCCGCCACCCGCGCCCCGAGATCCGCCAGACCGAGCAGCATGGCGCCCCCGAGGGCGGAACCGACCAACAGCACCTGGTGCCGCGGTCCGGCCACGAGTCGGATGAGGTGGGGGACGACCAGCCCGACGAACGCCACGATCCCCGACACGGCCACGCAACCGCCGACCACCAGCGCGGCCACCGCGATCACCAGCCGACGCAGTCGCTCGGTCTCCACGCCGAGGTGACGTGCCTCGCGCTCACCCAGCGCCAGGAGATCGAGCTTGCGGGCCAGCAGCGGCAGCGTCGCCAGGCCCACCGCCACCACCGCGGCGGCGACGCCGACGTAGCGCCAGCGGGCGCTGGCGAAGCTGCCGAGCTGCCAGAACACGATGCTGCGCAGCTGCTGGTCGTCCGCCCGGGTGGTCAACAAGCCGATGGTGGCGGCCACGATGGCGTTGAGGGCGATGCCGGTCAGCACCAGCGTGACCACCTCGGTGCGGGCGCCGCGCCGGGCCAGGCGGTAGACCAGCGTGGATACGGCCAACGCGCCGAGGAACGCGGCCATCGGTGTGGACCACGAGCCGAGCGCCCCGAAGCCCAGCACGATCACCGCCACCGCGCCGAGCGCGGCTCCGCTCGAGACCCCGATGATGCCTGGGTCGGCCAGCGGGTTGCGGTAGATGCCCTGCAGGGCGGCGCCGGCCATCGCCAGGCCGGCGCCGACGATCAGGGACAGCAGGGTGCGCGGCAGGCGCACCTCCCACACCACCGTTCGCGCCGCCCGTGGGACGTCGCCGGCGTCGCCGAGGCCGAGGTGCGCTGCGATGGTGCGCAGCACGTCGAGTCCGTTGACGTGCAACGCGCCGGTCGACACGTTGAGCACCGCCACCAGGGCCACGCCGACAGCCAGCGCCGGTAGCAGGACCGGTGCGGGGACCCGCCGAACGCTCACGAGCCGTGGAGCCGCTCGGCCAGCGCGGTCACCGCCTGGCCCGTCCGCGGCCCGAACTGCTGGATGAACGAGTCGTCGAACACGATCAGCTGCTTGTTCTGGCCGGCCGGTGACTCGGCGATGCCGGCGATACCGAGGAACGCCGCCTCGCCGCCGGCTTGCTCCACGCCGGTGAAGGTGGAGATGACGAACTCGGGCTGGGCGCCGATGAGCGCTTCGGGCGTCAGTGGCGCTGCCTTGTCGAGGTTGAGCACCTTGGCGGCCGGGGTGCCGCCCGCCGCGGTGATGATGGCGTTGGAGGGGTTGTCCATACCGGTGAGGAACACCTGCTGGCCGCGCGGCACGATGTAGGCCGCCACCGGCGATCCCTTCGCCGCCGCCTTGGCCGCCGCGGTCGCCGCGGTGATCTCCTCCTCCACCTGGGAGGCGAGCGTCTCGGCGTGGTCGGCGAGTCCGACCGCGGCGCCGACCAGGCGGATCTTCTGGCCCGCCTCGGCCAGGTCGGTGCCGTTGAGCTCGGGGATGAAGACCACCGGGACGCCGGCGTTGCGCACCGCGTCGATCACCTCGACCGGGCCGGCGCCGGGATGGGCCAGCACCACCGTGGGGTTCTGCGCCAGCAGGCCCTCCGCGGCGAGCGTGCGGAAGAACCCGGCGTTGGGCTTCTGCTGCAGGATGGACGCCGGGTACACCGAGGTGGTGTCCACCACGGCGATGCGGTCCGCCAGGCCGAGCGTCCACAGGATCTCGGTGATGTCGCCCTGCAGCGAGGCGATGCGCTCGATGGAGGTGACCGTGACCGAGGCGCCGGTGGCATCGGTGACGGTGGCGGGCAGCGACGCGGCGGGTGCGGTCAACGGCCACGACGCAGCCATCGCGGCCGTCGTCGCGGTGGCCGCACCGCTGGAGGTCGCGGAGGCGGAGGTTCCGGTGGCGGACGTCGCGGTGCTGGAACCGGCGCCGGTGTCGGCGGTGGACTCGGTGGTCTCGGCCGATGCGCTCGATGCGGCCTCGGGATCGTCGGTCGAGCCGCAGGCCGCCAGGGCCAGTGCGGCGCCGACGGCCGCCGCGATCCAGGCCTTTGCCATTCGGTTGGTGCGCATGTGGTTGCAGTCCTTTCGGGTGGTGGGTGGGTGCGATCGCTCAGTGCTGGAGGCGGCGCTCAGTGCTGGGGATGACCGGCGCCCGGGTCGAAGCCGACGCGGCCCCACCCGTTGATCGGCCCGATGCAGCGCTGCACGGCGAGCTGCACAACGGTGAGCTCCTCGCCCTCGTGGACGCGGCCGTAGCGCGCCGCGAAGCGTTCGTAGGCGTCGTGCAGGACGGCCGGGTCGTCGGACACGGTCGCCGGGCCGACCAGTTGCAGCCACAGCATCCCGTCGATCTGGTTGAGCACGGCGGCCGAGCCGGCCAGCACGTTGCGCACCTTCTGCGATCCCGGCTTGGTGACGATCTGCACCAGGTTGCGGGCGCGGTCGAAGGTGTAGCCGACGGCGGCGATGTGCGGACGTCCGTCGGCGCGGGTGGTCGCCAGCGAGGAGATGACCCGCGGCACGGTGAGGAAGGTCACTGCGTCGTCGCTGAGCTCATCGGGGTGGAACGCCATGACTGCTGTCTCCTGGGGGTTGTGATCGCCGGGCAACGTCGCCGTGCGGCGCGACCGGCGGTGTGATCGCGGGTGTGGGGCGGCGCCGCGCCGTTGCGCTGAGCACGACGGGGTGGCCGGCGGTGGGATGGTCGATGACGACGACAGGTGTGCCGTACACGTCGCTGAGCAGGTCGCTCTGCAGCACGTCCTGGGGCGGGCCGAACGCCTCGATGCGACCGGCGCGCAGGACCGCGACGCGGTCGGCGAATGCGGCGGCCAGGTTGAGGTCGTGCAGCACGGCGACGACCGACCCGCCCTCGCCGGTGATCGCCGACGCCGCTTCGAGCACCACGCTCTGGTGGCGCAGGTCGAGTGCCGCGGTCGGCTCGTCGAGCAGGAGCACCGGTGTGGCCTGGGCCAGCACGCGGGCCAGGTGCACCCGGCTCGCCTCGCCGCCCGACAGCGTCAGGACGGTGCGTTCGGCCAGCGATGCCGTCCCGGTGGCCGCCAGTGCGTCGTCGATGACCTGATCGTTGAACTGCTCGGCGTCGGTGCCGTTCCACGGGGTCCGGCCCAGCGCGACCACCTCGCGGGCGGTGAACCCCAGCTCCAGCGCGCTGTGTTGGGGCAGCACCGCCCGACGCTGGGCCAGCGCCTTCGGCTTCCAGTCCCGCAGGTCGGTTCCCTCCACGAACACGCGGCCGTCGGTGGGTCGCACGTCGCCGGCGAGGACGCGCACCAGCGTGGTCTTGCCCGCCCCGTTCGGCCCGACGAGGGCGACCACCTCGCCGTGGCGGATCGGCAGCGACACGCCGTCGAGCAGGGTCGCCGCGCCGGCCCGATAGGTGACCTGGCGCGCCTCGAGCGCGAGCGTGCCGCTCATGCCGGCCTCGCTCGACGCAGCTGGAGCAACAACGCCAGGAAGAAGATCCCGCCGCAGGCCCCGGTGACAATACCGATCGGTATCTCGTTGGGGGAGGCGACGGTGCGCGCCGCCAGATCGGCGGCGGTGAGCAGCAAGGCGCCTCCCAGCGCCGAACCGACCAGGCCCACACCGTGGGCGGGCCCGGCGATGAGCCGGATCACGTGGGGTACCACCAGGCCGATGAAGCCGACGATGCCGACCAGGGCCACCGACGTACCGGCCAGTACGGCGCTGAGCGCGATGAGCGCGAGCCGCAATCGTTCCGGGCGCAGACCGAGATGGGCCGCCTCGCGGTCACCCAGGGCCAGCACGTCGAGCGGGCGCCCGAAGCGCGGCGCCAGCGCCAGCGCCGGCAACAGGACGGGGGCGGCCACCTTCAACGTCGACCAGGTGCCGCCGCCGAGGCTGCCGAGCTGCCAGAACGTGATCGAGCGGAGCTGGGCGTCGTCGGCCCGCAGGATGAGCACGCCGATGGCGGCGGCGACGATGGCGTTGACCGCGATGCCGGTGAGGACCAGGACCAACCGATCGGTACGGCCGTGGCTGCGGGCAAACCCGTAGACCAGCACGATCGTGGCCATGGCGGCCACGAACGAGGCGAACGGCACCGTCCATCGCCCGAGGAACGACAGGTTCAACACGATGGCCAACACCGCGCCGAACGCCGCGCCGGTCGACACCCCGATGAGGCCGGCGTCGGCGAGGGGGTTGCGGAACACCCCCTGGAGGCAGGATCCGGCGACACCCAGCGCGGCGCCCACGAGCAGGCCGAGCAGGATCCGCGGTAGGCGGATGTCGACGACCACCGCCGCCTGGACGGTGTCCGATGAACCGTCGCCGACACCGACGCGCTCGGACAGCACGCTGAGCACCGTGCCGGGCGAGACGCCGAGCGCCCCGCTCATCAGGCCGGCCAGGCAGACGAGCACGATGGTGCCGGCCAGGCCGGCCACCAGCAGCGGTGGCGCGAGCCGGCGGCCGGCAGGTGACGTGGCCCCGCGCCGCTCGGCCGGCGTCGGTGCGCTCAACGGTCAGCTCGCCGGCTTCGCCGTGGCCAGCGCCGCGACCATCTCGGCCAGGGCATCACCGGCCCGGGGCCCGAGGGACTGGGCCATGGTGGCGTCGACAGCGTAGAGCTGGCCGCTGGTGGCGGCTGGCGTGGAGGACACCCCGGGCAGGGCCGCGAACCCCTCCACGCCGCCGAGCGTGGCGGCGACATCCTGTGGGAAGAAGATCACGTCGGGCTTCGCGGCGATCAGCGCCTCCGCGGTCATCGGGCCGGTCTTCACCCCGAGCTCGTCGACGACGTTGATGGCGCCCAGCTCGCGTACCAGTGCGTACGGCGCGCTGCCCTGTCCGAACACGCTGAGCTGGTTGTTGCGATACGTGAGATAGATGGCTCGCAACCTGGCGGCGGCGGGGCCCGCCGTCTCGACGGCGGTCGCCAGCGTGTCGGACAGCTCGGCGATGAGCTCGTCGCCCCGTTCAGGCAGGCCGACCGCGTCGGCGATGAGCCGGATCCGCTGCTCGGCGGTGGCGACCTCGGGTGCCTCCGACACGAACACCACCGGGATGCCGGCGGCGCGCACCGGTTCGAGCGCAGCCATGGTCGGGGGCAGCGCCGGGGCGATGACCAGCGTCGGCTTCTGGGCCAGGACGGGTTCGGGCGTGATGGCGGAGAAGTTGCCCACCTGGGGCTTCGAGGTGACCTCCGGGGGAAACTGGCTGGTGACGTCGACGCCGACGATGTTGTCCCCGAGCCCGAGCGCGTAGACCGTCTCGGTGTTGCTGCCCAGCAGCGTGACGATCCGCTCGACGCTGGTCACCGTGACCATCGCCTTCGAGGCATCGGTGACGGTCGCGGGCAGCGCCGGTGCGGCGGGCGCCGCCGCGGTCGTGGTCGCCGGCTTCGCTTCGGTGCCCATGGTGGCGCCGGCCGTGGTCGCGCCGGTCTCGCCGGTGGTGGCCTCGCCGTCGTCGCTCGAACCGCAGGCCGCCATGAGCAGCGATACGCCCACGAGCACGGCGGCGGCGCGCCCGCGCCCGCGGCGTAGCCGTAGGCGGCGCGGCGCAGGCCAAGGTGCCGCTGCGCTCTCGCTCGATCGCCAATCGTCCTGCACTGAACCTGGATCCACCTCACCGGTGGATCCAGGCTGAACGGAACACGCCGGCCTGCCTTCCCTGGACTGCGTTGGTGCCGCGCGTCGGCGACACCGAGGAGGTAGACCGAGAAGGACCTCGATTAGTTCCGTTGCGGAACGGACATCAGAGCTGCGGGGAGTCGATGACGTCGAAGTCGACGGCCGCAGCGGTGACGGTCCCGGCCTGGCGGCCCGGTGCCGTCTGATAGGTCCAGTAGAGGTTGGTGTGGGCGATGACCTGCTCCGGCGGCGGGGCGCCCCAAGCGGACTGGTCCTCGGTGGTGTGGGCGTCGCTCACCAGGATGGTGTCGTACCCGCGGGCGAGCGCACCGTGAAGCGTCGAACGCACGCAGGCGTCGGTCTGCGCCCCGACGACGATGAGCCGACCGACCCGCCGCTCGGCGAGCTGCGCTTCGAGGGTGGTGTCCTCGAACGCGTCGCCGTAGTGCTTCTCGACGACCGGTTCCGTGTGGTGGGGGGCCAGCTCGGCCACGATGGGCCACGCTTCGCTGCCGCGCTCGAGGTGCTCGTCGGAGTGCTGCACCCACACGACGGGCACCATGCTTCGACGGGCCTGCTCCACCAGGCCGGCGATGTTGGCGACGACGCGATCGCGGTCGTGCCCGCACGCCAGGGGGCCGACCTGCGCGTCGACCACCAGCAGCGCTGTGCCGGGCCGGTTCTCCAGCGTGGTCATCGTCGGTCCTTTCGAGGGGTTGGAACGCTTCGGTCACCCTACGGTGGTCGTGCCCGGCGTCGCGACGCGAACGGAGCGGTCAGCTCGCCGCGGGCTCGTCGCCGTTGAACATCCAGCGGAACATCCAGCGGGTATCGAACCGGTCCCGTCTCAGGCTCCAGGGCGATGGTCCTCCGCCAGTTCGTCGGGTCCGCTCAGGACGGTGGGGATGCCCGCGGCGGCGTAGGTGGTCGGCCCGATGAGGTTCGCCCCGACCGGTGCGGTGAGCAGCTGGGTGAGGGCGGCGAGCAGGAGCGAGGTGCGGTCGTTGACGTTGTCGAGCACGACACCGGCACCGACGAGCACGAGTACCACACCGAGCGTCGACGCCTTGGTGAGTGCGTGCATCCGGGCCAGCGCATCGCCGAAGCGGACCACGCCGATACCGGCCAGCAGGGTGAGCATCGCGCCGAGGAGGATCAGCAGCTGCCCGGCGGCGTCCATGGCGGCGTTCACCGGCCCCTGCCCTCGATGAACCGGGCGATGACGGAGGTGCTGATGAAGCCGATCAGCGCGGCGACCACGACGGCCGGGATGTACGCGCCGATCCCGGTGGCCACGGCGTGGGTGGCGACACCGCCCATGCCGACGACGAGCAGCCCGTCCACGGCGAGGACGCGATCGGCGAGGGACGGACCGGCCAGCAGTCGGTAGCCGAAGCAGGCGGCGGCGCACAACAGCAGCACGGAAGCGACGGTGATCATGACGGCTCCTCCGAAGGGGTGTCGGTGTGGACGTGCGACGGGGTGGCGTCGATCGAGAAGGCGGCCACCGCCCGGTCGGCCAGGGCGTGGACCTCGCGGCGGGCGGTGTCGGCGTCGCCGAGCTGCAGCACGTGCACGTAGACGGTGGGCGGGTGCAGCGAGGTGGCCACCGCCATGGTCCCCGGGCTCAGTCCGAGCGTGTTGGCGATGAAGGCCAACATGGCGGGGGAGCAGTCGTGGACCTCGACGGCGATGACCCCGCTGTGCAGCACCGGCCGCCACCGCAGGATGGTGCGGGCGAGGATCAGGTTCGAGCGCACCAAGTCCCACAGCACGGCGGCGGCGAAGCGTCCCAGGGCGAGCGGTCGCAGCGGCAGGGTGCCGGTGTCGGGCCGGCCGGTGGGCAACACCACCAGCAGCAGACCGACCAGTACGGTACCGCTGAGGATGTTGGCCAGGCTGAGGTCGCCCCACAGCAGCAGCCACCCGGCGACGAGCGCTCCGACGAACAGGATCCGGCTCACGGGCCGACCACCTCGAGGTAGGGCTGCATGCGCAGCAGGTTCTCGGCGGCCCGCTCGCTGAACCGATAGAGCGGCGCCGCCCCCACCGCGATGGCGATGCTGAGCACGGCCATCGCCGCCGCCGGGGCGATCATGAGCGGCGGGGGCCGCCGGGCGACCCCCGCTGCGGTGTCCGGGGCGTCCGGGGCGACCGGGGCGGAAGCGGTCTCGCCTTCCGCCGGGCTCCAGAACACCGCCGACCACACCTTGACCAACGAGTAGATGGTGAGCGCGGCGGCGGCCAGGCTGACCCAGACGATGGCGTCCTGCCCGGCGGCGAACCCGGCGTCGACCAACGCCAGCTTGGCCACGAACCCGGAGAACGGTGGCATCCCGGCGAGGCTGAGGGCGGGCACGGCGAACAGCACGGCGATGGCCGGATGGGTGCGGACCAAACCGCCCAGCCTGGTCAGGCGGGTTGAGCCGCCGACGTGCTCGATGAGCCCGGCCACCAGGAACAGCCCGGTCTTGGCGACGATGTGGTGCACCAGGTAGAAGATCGCCCCGGCCAGGCCGGCCACCGTGAACAGCGCCAGCCCCATGACCATCGAGCCGATGTGGCTGATGATCTGGAACGAGAGGATCCGCCGCACGTCGCCCTGGGCGATGGCACCGAGGACACCGGTCAGCATGGTCGCCCCCGCCGCCACCAGCAGCAGGGTGGTGGGGCTGTCGCCGGGGAACAGCATCGTCTGGGTGCGGATGATGGCGTACACACCGACCTTGGTCAGCAGCCCGGCGAAGACCGCGGTGACCGGTGAGGGCGCGGTCGGGTAGGCGTCGGGCAGCCACGAGAACAGCGGGAACAACCCGGCTTTGATGCCGAACACCACCAGCAGCAGCGAGGCGAGTCCCTGGCGCAGCCCGGGGGACAACCCGGCGATGCGCACCGAGAGATCGGCGAGATCCACCGTGCCGGTGGTGGCGTAGACGAAGCCGAGGGCGGTGAGGAACAGCGCCGAGGCGAGCAGGCTGATCACCACGTAGGTCATCCCGGCGCGGACCTGTTCGAGGCGTCCGCCCAGCGTGATGAGCACGTAGCTGGCCATCAGCATCATCTCGAAGGCGACGAACAGGTTGAACAGATCGGCGGTCAGGAAGCTGGCCGACACCCCGGCCGCCAGCACCAGGTACACCGGTTGGAAGCCGACGTGGTTGCGCTCCGCCCCCGGTTGGCCGATGGCGTACACGGCCACCGCGAGCAGCACCGCACTGGCCACCACCACCAGCACCGCGGCGAGCCGGTCTGCCACCAGGGTGACGCCGATCGGTGCGGCCCAGCCGCCGACGTGGAGGGCGACGGGACCGTGGCGGTCGACCTCGATCAGCAGCAGGATGCCCACGACGGCGACGACGGCGAGCGAGGTCAGCGCGATCGTCCGCTGCACCGGCCGCGACCGACCGGCGAGTATGGCCAGCGACGCGCCGGCGATGGGCACGGCGATGGGCAGCGCCACCAGCGCGTTGGTGGCCATCATGCCGCTCCTTCGTCGAGCTCTTCGTCGTAGGCACCTTCGCGGGCGATGAGCCGGTCCTCCACGTCGTCGGCCACCACGTCGTCCGCGGTGAGCAGCACGCTGCGGTAGGCGAGGGCGAGCAGCAGGGCGCTGACGGCGAAGGTGATGACGATGGCGGTGAGCACGAACGCCTGGGGCAGCGGGTCGGCGAAGGCCGCCTCGGCGCCGCTGCCGATGATCGGCGGCCGGCCCCGTCGCCCGGAGGTGAGCAGCACGATGTTGGCGGCATGACCGAGCAGGCCCAGGCCGATGATGATGCGCGACAGGATGCGCTGCAGGATCAGGTAGGTGCCGACCGTGGCCAGCACGGCGGCGGTGAAGGCCAGTAGCACGCTCACGGGGCGACCTCCATGCGTCGCTCGTCGCCGAAGGCCTCGAAGACCATGAGCACCAACCCTGCCACCACGAGGTAGACGCCACCGTCGAAGGCCAGGGTGGTGCTCAGCTTCGCGGTGCCCAGCACGCCCAGGTCGATGCTGCGCTCGAGCGACTGGAGGAACGGTCGCCCCGCGGCGAGCGGCGCCAGCGCCGTGGCGACGGCGAGGACGAGCCCGGCGCCGAGGATGGTCCACGGGCGCAGGGCGGTGATCCGGCGGACCTCGTCCATCCCACCGGCGACGAAGCGCAGGGCGATGGCGGCACCGGCCAGCAGGCCGCCGACGAACCCGCCGCCGGGCTGGTTGTGCCCGGCGAACAGGGCGAAGACCGAGCCGATGAGCAGCGCATGGAAGATGAGCCGAACGGGGCGGTCCGCCACCAGCAGCCGGTCGGCGTCGTCGGCCGGCCAGGCGTGGTCGGCGACCGCGGCGAGCGGCCTGGGGG
>JADLEF010000176.1 GCA_020846295.1 Acidimicrobiales bacterium | reverse complement strand
GCTCCGCAGCTCCGCAGCTCCGCAGCTCCGCAGCTCCGCAGCTCCGCAGCTCCGCAGCTCCGCAGCTCCGCAGCTCCGCAGCTCCGCAGCTCCGCAGCTCCGCAGCTCCGCAGCTCCGACCTGCATCGTTGCTCGCTGTGGCGGCACTCCGGGTGTCGGTTTCCGCACTCGTCGGCGGCTGCGGCGTCGGGAACCACCGATCCATCTCCTGCCGCGCCCGATGCCGAGCATGCCGATTGGTATGGTCGGTCGCGCCGGTGACCCGAATGCGGTCCCCGACCCAACCGCTAGGGTCCGCTCCGATGAGCACCGACGCCGCCTACCGCAAGTTCGTGTCCTACATCGACAAGTCGCGCCACTACTACGGAGCACAGAACTTCGGGAACCCGTACCGTTGGGCCCGGCCGGCGGAGCTGCCGGCGTTGTGCCCGCTGCCGGCCCCGCTGTCGCAGCTCCGCATCGGTGTGATCACCAGCGCGTTCCCGCTCCCTCCGGCGGGAACGCCGGTCCCTGTCGAGGTGCCGTACGCGCACGACGTCGATCCGCTGCCCGCCGGCCGGTTCACCGCCCACGACAACCGGGACACCTTCGCCGCCCCCGCCAACGAGCGGGAGTCGTTCCTGCCGCTCGCCACCCTGGCGGAGCTCGCCGCTGCCGGACGAATCGGCAACCTGTCGCCCCGGTTCTACGGTGCCCCGTTCGACTACTCGCAGCGCCGCACCACCGAGCAGGACGCGCCGGCCGTGCTCGAGCTGCTGCGGGCCGACGCGGTGGACGCCGTGGTCGCCGTGCCGCACTGCCCGGTGTGCCACCAGAGCCTGTCGCTGGTCGTCCGCCACCTCGAGGCGAACGGCGTGCCCACCGTCCTCGTCGGTTCGGCGCGCGACATCGTGGAGGAGATCGGCGTCCCCCGGTTCCTCTTCGTCGACATCCCCCTTGGCTACCCGGTCGGCCGGCCCGGCGACGACGCGCAGCACCGCCGCATCTGCCACCAGGCGCTCGCGCTGCTCGAGTCGGCCGTTGCGCCCCGCACCACCGTGCACGCCGACGCCGACTGGGGCGACGACCGTTGGCGCGACGAGTACATGCGGGTCGACGAGACCACGATGGCCAGGCTCGAAGCGGCCGGTGCCGCCCGCCGCGCCGAGCAGGAGCGGGCCCGCACCGAGGGGCGGGTGCGCGAGAGCTGAGCGCAGCGGACCGACCGCCGGCGGTCCGCCGCCAGCCCGTCGGTCAGTCGCCCAGCACCAACGGCAGCGTGTTGACGCTGCGCACCTGCCCGCCGGTCCAGGTGACCGGGCGGGTCTCATCGATGCGGAACGCAGGGAACGCCTTCAGCCACTCCTCGAGCCCGATCTGCAGCTCCATCCTCGCCAGGTTCGATCCGAGGCAGCGGTGCACGCCCAACCCGAAGCTGGCGTGGCGGTTGACGGGCCGGTCCAGCACCGCCTCGTCCGGCCGGTCGAACAGCTCGGGATCCCGGTTGGCGGCGGGGAAGGGCAGCAGCACCCGCTCGCCGGGCGACAGGGTGCGCCCGCCGACCTCGACCTCCTCCTTGACGATGCGCGCCATCGTGGCCGGCGTGTACAACCGCAGCAGCTCCTCGATCGCCACGGGCAACAGCTCGGGCTCGCGCACCAGCCGCGCTCGGTCCGCCGGGTGGGTGGCGAGGTGCCACAGGCTGGCGCCGAGCGAGCTCCAGGTGGTGTCGATGCCGGCGAGCAGCAGCACGTAGAGCATCCCGATGATGTGCTTCTGGTCGAGCGGAGCGCCGTCGAGCTCGGCGCCCACCAGGTAGGTGATCAGATCATCGGGCGGGCTCGGGTCGGCCCGGCGGGCGTCGATGTGGGCGGTGAAGTACTCGCGCACCTCCTTGGCCGCGGCATTGAGGACCTCGGGCTGGGTGGCGCCGGTCTTGAGGATGCGGGTCACCCAGTCGGTGAAGCGGTCCTCCTCCTCGACGGGGATCCCGATCAGCCCGGCGATGACCCGCACCGGGACGTGCTGGGCGTACTCCTCCGCCGCGTCGCAGCGACCGCCCGTCCCTGCGGCGCGCTCGGCGATCTCCGCCACGAGCTCCCGTGCGATGCGACGGGTGATCGGCGTGAGCCGCTCGATGGCAGCGGGGGAGAAGGCGGGCAGCAGCAGGCGGCGGACGTCGCCGTGCAGCGGCGGGTCGAGCGTGACCGGCGGCCCGACGAACAGCGGACCGTCGCCCGGCTTGGGTCCGATCACGCTCACGGTCACCGACGAGAAGTGGTCGTTGTCGCGGGCGATCGCCTCGATGTCGGCGTAGCGCGTGGGGATCCATTGGCCTCCCCACCGTTCGCTGAACGCGACCGGCTCGCTCCGGCGCAGCTCGGCGTACACAGGGAACGGATCGCGCACGAAGTCGGGATCGAAGATGTCCAGATCGATGACTCGTTCGGCAGCCATGGCACCCCCCGGTCGGCTTGCCGTCGAAGCGTAGCGGTCCGCCGCTCAGCCAGTTCGCAGGATGGCGGCCATCGCGGTGAACCCGCGGGCCTCGGCGTGCTGGAGCGCGGTCACCCCCTCGCCGTCGGGCAGCTTCGGGTCGGCGCCGGCGCCGAGCAGGATGCGCACGATCTCCTGGTGGCGCGCACCGCCGTCGCCGAGGATCACCGCCTCGAGCAGGGCCGTCCAGCCGAGCCCGTTCACGTGGTTCACGTCGATGTCGGTGTGCTCGGTGACCCAGCGCACGTAGTCGACGTGGCCGCGCTCGCTGGCCGGGATGATCGAGATGCCGCCGAAGCGGTTGCGGATGGTGAGGTCGGGTTCGGCGGCGAGCAGCACCTCGGCCATGGCCACGCTGCCGGTGACGCCGGTGACGAGCCACGGCGTGTCGTGGCGATCATCGACGGCGTCGGGGTCAGCGCCGCGCGCCACCAGCTCCCGGGCCACCGCGACGTGGTCGCCGGTCACGGCGAGGAGCAGCGCGGTGCGTCCGGCGGTGTCGCGCCGCTCGAGCTCGGCTCCGGCGTCCAGCGCGGCGACCGCCGCCGCCACATCGCCCCGCTCGGCGGCGTCGAGCAACTCGACGGACGACGGCGCAGCGTCGGACGGTGCGGCCTCGGACGGTGCGGCCTCGAGATCGGGGGCATCGCTGCGCTCGCCTCCGGAGCAGGCGACCGGGAGCCAGGCCAGCGCGGCCAATGCCATGCCACACCGTATGGTACGGCGGCGGATCATGGCGCGGCCGTGCCCAGCGCGGCGATCACCTTCGCCGCATCGTCGGCGTGGGGGTTGAAGACGGTGACGGAGGTGATGGCCAGGTCGTCGCGCAGACGGGTCAGCTGGAGGCAGATGTCCTCGATCGTGCCGAGGGCCAGGAACGGGCAGGTCAGCACGTCGACCAACGTGGTGCCGTGGCGGCGGGCGATCGCCTCGGCGAGGTACTCCCGATCCTCGGTGATGGTGAGCTGCTGCAACAGGATGTTGCGCTCGGGCCGTACCGCGCGGTCTGCCGAGCAGCGCTGGACGAGCGCCACGCGATCGGTCAGTCCGGCGCGGCTGAAGTGGCTGCGCACGTTGTGGCCCTGACGGTCGGGGCTGAAGCCGGTGAACCCGACGATGTCCGCCTCCTCCGCCGCCAGGCGCAGCAGCCGATCGCCGTTGCCACCGATGAGCAGCGGCAGGCGTTCGGCCTGGGGCGGGCGGGGCACCACGAAGTGCCCGTCCAGCTGGACGTGGCGGCCCCTGACGCTCACCGGCTCCCCGGAGAACAGCGCCCGCAGCACGCCCACCGTCTCGGCCAGGCGTTCGATCCGCACCGACGGGGCGTCGTAGGCGATGCCCGCCCGCCGGTACTCGGCCAGCGCCCAGCCGGCGCCGAGTCCGAGCTCCAGGCGGCCACCGCTCAGCCGGTCCACGGTGGCCGCGTCCTGGGCCAGCACGACGGGATGGCGCAGATCGTTGTTGATGACCAGGGTCCCGAGGCGGATGCGCTCGGTGACCCCGGCGATGGCCTGCAACGTGACGAAGGGCGACGGCGCGTTGAGGTGGTCGGACACCGAGAACGTCGAGAAGCCGGCCCGCTCCGCCCAGCGGGCACGGGCCACCAGCGCCTCCAGGCTGTCGAAGCCGGGCGCGCTGATCCCGAATCGGATCGCTCCCGGCGCTGCGTCCCCGGTCATGGGCGCACGATAGCGGCCGGGCCGTCGGCGCCCGACGCGGTCGCGGTAGCGTGCCGCCCGTGGAGCTGACAGGACGCGTGATCGTGGTGACCGGCGCCAGCCGGGGCATCGGACAGGGTATGGCGGCGTGGTTCGCCCAGCAGGGTGCGGCGCTGGCGCTGTGCGCCCGTCACCAGCCCGAGGCACCCGCCGGGGTCCCGGCCCACACCGCCTCGGTCGACGTCACCGACGCCGTCGCGATGCGCGCCTTCGCCGACGCGGCGGCACAGCGCCTGGGCCCACCGGACCTGTGGATCAACAACGCCGGCGTGCTCGAGCCGGTCGTGCCGCAGCGGGAGCTCACGGCGGCGGCGCTGGCCGGGCACCTCGCCATCAACGTCGGCGGCGTACTCAACGGTACGCAGGCCTATCTGGCGGTGCTCGACGCGGCCGACCGCCAGGGTGTGCTGGCCAACATCAGCTCCGGGGCGTCGCTCGCCGGACGGGCGGGTTGGAGCGCCTACTGCGCCGGTAAGGCCGCGGTGGACCGCCTCACCGAGACGGTGGCCGAGGAGGAGACGGTGCGGCTGCGCGCCGCCTGGTCGGTGGCGCCCGGGCTGGTGGACACCGCGATGCAGGAGCTGATCCGCACCATGCCCGAGGAGCGTTTCCCCAGCGTCGGTTGGTTCCGGGATCGCAAGCGGAACAACGCGTTCAACGAGCCGTGGTGGGTGGCGCAGACCATCGCCGAGTGGGCGTTCGGCGCTGGCGACGCCCCGCCCAGCGGCTTCGCCCGGGTGCCCGACCAACCCCGCTGACCGTCGGATTCGCCTACGCTGCACCCTCGCACGATCGACCGGGGAAGAGGAAGCACGCGTGGAGCAGCAGGCAGTTCTGGACAGAGGCGCCGACGGCACCGTGCTCGACTACGAGGCCATCGTCATCGGCGCCGGCGTCGCCGGGATCTACCAGATCAAGCGGCTCACCGACCTCGGCATGAAGGCCACCGTGCTGGAAGCCGGCGGGGACCTCGGCGGCACGTGGTACTGGAACCGCTACCCCGGCGCCCGCTTCGATTCCGAGAGCTACACCTACGGCTACTCGTGGTCCAAGGAGCTGCTGGAGGAGTGGCACTGGAAGGAGCGGTTCTCCAGCCAGCCGGAGAACTACCGCTACCTCTCCTACGTGGCCGACAAGTTCGACCTGCGCAAGCACATGCAGTTCAACGCCACGGTGCGCTCGGCCCACTTCGACGACGCCGGCTCGTGGTGGACGGTGACCTTGGAGGACGGCCGGGTGTTCACCACCCGCATCCTGATCACCGGCCTGGGACTGCTCTCCGCCGCCACCCCGCCGCGCTACCCCGGGGTGGACAGCTTCAAGGGCCAGTCGTGGCACACCTACTACTGGCCGCACGAGCCGGTGGAGCTTGCCGGCAAGCGGGTGGCGGTGGTCGGTACCGGCGCCACCGGGATCCAGGTCATCGCCGACATCGCCGACAAGGTGGGCACCCTCACCGTGTTCCAGCGCCGGCCGAACTGGAGCGCGCCGCTGCACAACGGGCCGATTACCGAGGAGGAGATGGCGGACATCCGCTCCCGCTACGACGAGATCTTCGCCCGTTGCGCCGAGACTCCCGGCGGCTTCGAGCACCGTCCCGACAAGCGGGGCTTCTACAACTTCACGCCCGAGGAGCGCCGCGCGTTCTGGGACGAGCTCTACGAGCAGCCCGGTTTCGGCATCTGGATGGCGAACTTCCGTGAGATCTTCATGGACGAAGAGGCCAACGCCGAGATCTCCGCCTACATCGCGGACCGCATCCGCCAGCGGGTGAAGGATCCGGTCCTCGCCGAGAAGCTCATCCCGAAGGACCACGGTTTCGGCGTGCAGCGCGTCCCGCTCGAGACCCACTACTTCGAGGTCTACAACCGGGACAACGTCCGCCTCGTCGATCTGAGCGAGACGCCGATCGAGTGCATCACCGAGCACGGGATCCGCACCACCGGCGAGGACTTCGAGTTCGACATCATCGTCTACGCCACCGGGTTCGACGCCATGACCGGCGCGTTCGACCGGATCGACTTCCAGGGTTCGGGCGGCCTCAAGCTGCGCGACAAGTGGAAGGACGGCCCGGTGACGTTCCTCGGCATGCAGGTGCACGGTTTCCCCAACCTCATCATGCTGGCCGGACCGCAGAGCGGCTCGGCGTCGGCCAACTTCCCCCGCGGCATCGAGTCGGGCGTCGACTGGACGACGCAGCTGATCGAGCACGTGCGGGCCGGTGGCCACACCCGTTTCGAGGCCACCGAGGCGGCGGAGCAGGCGTGGTCCGAGCACGTCAAGGACATGTACTCCATGGTGCTCATGCGCAACGCCAAGAGCTGGTTCACCGGGTACAACTCCAACGTCGACGGTCACGAGCAGGGGACGATCCGCTACTTCGTCTACAACGGCGGCGGCCCGCGCTACGTGCGCCGGCTGAACGAGGTGACCGACCGCGGCTACGACGGCATCGAGTTCGGCTGAGCCGCGGCGATGGCCCGTCCCGACGGCGATTGGACCGCCGAGCTCGGTGAACTGCACGACCGCGTCGGGTTCTCGGCCGCACTCGGCGGGCCGGAGGCGGTGGCCAAGCAGCACGCCGCCGGCCGGCTCACGGTGCGCGAGCGCATCGAGCTGCTGGCGGACCCGGGCAGCTTCGAGGAGGTGGGCCGCCTCGCCGGCCGCGCCCATCGCGGCGAGGACGGTGTGCTGGAGTCGGTGACGCCGGCCAACTTCCTGTGCGGGTCGCTCGAGGTCGACGGCCGGCCGGCGGTGGTCACCGGGTACGACTACACGGTGCGCGGCGGCGCCATCGAGGGCGGGCTGATGGACAAGCGGCCCCACGCCGAGCGCATGGCCCACGACCTCAAGGTGCCGTTGATCCGCCTGGTGGAGGGCGTCGGGGCCAGCGTGCGCGGCGTG
>JADLEF010000175.1 GCA_020846295.1 Acidimicrobiales bacterium | reverse complement strand
GGTGGTCTGCAGCACGTAGGGCACGTAGGCGCCGGCCATGATGAACTCGCCGTGCGCCATGTTGATCACCCCCATCTGGCCGAAGGTGAAGGTGAGGCCCAGGCCGACCAGCAGGAAGATCGAGGCCAGGGTGATGCCGATGTACAGGTTGTTGAGAATGGTTTGCACGTTCCCCCAGATCACTGGTGCCGGTGGTGGGCACTGCGCCGCCGGCCGGTGTTGAGCCGGCCGGCGGCGCCGTCACGTTTGCGTTTCGTCGATGCGGGTGCGGGCCGCTCAGCCCTTGACCGCGTCGCACTCCTTGCGGGCCTCGCCGTCGGCCAGGCCCTTGGCCCAGTCGTAGGTGTCGAGGCACGGATCGGGCTCGATCGGCTTGCCGGAGTTCCACACCTCGTCGATGAGGCCCTCGCCGTTGATCACGCCGATGCGGGCCGTCTTGAACACGTGGTGGTTCTTCGGGTGCACCGTGAGCGGGCCCTCGGGCGTGGCCAGCTCGAGGCCGCCGGCGGCGGCGATCACCTTGTCGACCTCGGTGGTCCCGGCCTTTTCGACCGCTGCCTTCCAGATGTAGACGGAGTTGTAGCCGGCCTCGATCGGATCCGCGGTGTTCTTCTCGGCGCCGTACTTGGCCTTGTACGCCTCGACGAACTTCTCGTTCTCGGGGGTGTCGGTGGTCTGGTAGTAGTTCCAGGCGACCAGGTGGCCCTCGAGGTTGTCGACCCCGATGCCGCTGACCTCCTCCTCGGCGACGGACACCGAGATGGTCTGGATCTGCTCGGGGGTGTTGCCCTTGGCCTTCAGCTCCTTGAAGAAGGCGACGTTGGTGTCGCCGTTGAGGGTGTTGAACACGACCTGCGGCTTGGCGTCGAGCACCTTCTGCACGACGCCCTGGACGTTGGTGTCGCCGAGCTGCAGGTACTCCTCCCCCATGATCTCGAGCCCGTTGGCGGCGGCGTAGGCCTTGATCTCCTTGTTGGCGGTGCGAGGGAACACGTAGTCCGACCCGACCAGGAACACCTTGGTCAGCCCCTCCTCCTTGAGGTAGTCGAGGGCGGGGATGATCTGCTGGTTCGTGGTGGCACCGGTGTAGAAGATGTTGGGCGACACCTCGAGGCCCTCGTACTGCACCGGGTAGAACAGCAGGCCGTTGGAGCCCTCCACCACCGGCTTCATCGCCTTGCGGCTGGCCGAGGTCCACCCGCCGAAGACCACCGCCACCTTGTCGGTGTTGAGCAGCTTGTCGATCTTCTGGGCGAAGACCTCGGGCTTGGACTCACCGTCCTCCTCGATCACCTCGAGCTGTTTGCCGAGCACTCCTCCTGCTGCGTTGATCTCCTCGATGGCCATCACCTCGGAGTTGCGTACGGCCACCTCACTGATCGACATGGTGCCGCTCAAGGACTGCAGGACGCCGACCTTGATGGTTTCGCCCGAGGCGGCTGCCCCGCCCGTGGACGACTCGGTCGCCTCGCCGCCCGATGACGATCCCCCTGAGGAATCGTCTCCCCCGCACGCGGCGAGGCCGAGTACGGCCAGGCTCAACGTTGCGGCCAGGGCGACCCGCATGCTGCGTGTTCTCTTCACGTTTGTCTCTCTCCTCCCAGCGGATGACGGGCGGCAACCTAAAGAAGCTGCGTTTCCTGAAGACGACTTGAATATTTCTGGAATGTGAATGACCGGGTCGCCCGCAGCCCGCCACGTGGCGGAGTGACGTTCGCCTCCGCGATGAGGTCAGCTTGGCATCAGGTGGTGGACACGCCTCGTTCATGCCTCGGACATGCCCGCGTCATGCGCACTGCCTAGGTTTCCGGCCGTTCAGGCTGCTGTCATCTACCGATGACGGCCCTGGTGGAAGCGTCTTCCACGAAAACGGATCGGGCAGGAAGGGACGGGACGGTCCATGCAACTCGCACCTCGGGACATCGACAAGCTGTTGCTGTCGATGGCCGGCTTCGTGGCGCAGCAACGGCGCGCCCGCGGATTGAAGTTGAACTATCCGGAGGCCGTCGCGCTGTTGTCGAGCTTCGTGATGGAGGGAGCGCGCGATGGGCGTACGGTCGCCGAGCTGATGGAAACCGGCCGGGCGGTGCTCGGCCGGGACGACGTGATGGACGGCGTCGCCGAGCTGGTGCACGAGGTGCAGGTCGAGGCGACCTTTCCCGATGGCACCAAGCTCGTCACCCTGCACCAGCCAATCGTCTGAGCCCACCCCACGATCACGGAGCCGTCATGCAACCAGGGGAATGCGTCGCCGCTGAGGGTGACATCGAACTGAACGCCGGCCGGGAGCGGCGCACCCTGCGGGTGGAGAACACCGGGGACCGTCCGATCCAGGTCGGCAGCCACTTCCACTTCGCCGACACCAACGCCGCGCTGGCCTTCGACCGCGCCGCCGCCACCGGCTTCCGCCTCGACGTACCTGCCGGTACGGGGGTGCGCTTCGAGCCGGGCCTGGCCCGCGACGTGGAGCTGGTGCGCCTGGCCGGCGCGCAGGTGGTGCCCGGCCTGGCGCTGGGCAAGCCCGAGGTCGCGGCGCAGGTGCGGTCATGAGGATCAGCCGGGCCCGCTACGCCTCGCTGTACGGCCCCACCGTCGGGGACCGCGTTCGCCTGGGCGACACGAACCTGTTCATCTCCCCCACCGAGGACCGGACCATGGGCGCCGGCGGCGCGGGGGACGAGGCGGTCTTCGGGGGCGGCAAGACCATCCGCGAGTCGATGGGCCAGGCGCTGCGCTCGACCGCCGACCTGGTCATCACCAACGCGCTGGTGCTCGATCACTGGGGCGTCATCAAGTGCGACGTCGGCGTGCGCGACGGCCGCATCGTGGCGTTGGGCAAGGCCGGCAACCCCGACATCACCGATGGCGTGCACCCCGAGCTGGTCATCGGGCCGTCGACGGAGATCCTCGCCGGGGAGGGTCGCATCCTGACCGCGGGGGCGATCGACACCCACGTGCACCTGATCTGCCCGCAGGTGATCCTCGAGGCGTTGGCCGCCGGGATCACCACCATCATCGGCGGCGGCACCGGCCCGGCCGAGGGCACCAAGGCCACCACGGTCACGCCGGGCCCGTTCTACCTGGGCCGCATGCTCGAGGCGCTCGACGTGTGGCCGGTCAACGTGGCGCTGCTGGCCAAGGGCAACACCGTCTCCGCCGCCGAGCTCGATCTCGCCGCCCGCAGCGGCGCGGCGGGCTACAAGCTGCACGAGGACTGGGGCACGACACCCGCCGCCATCGACGCCTGCCTGCGGGCGTGCGAGCGGTGGGGGCTGCAGGCGGCGCTGCACACCGACACGTTGAACGAGACCGGCTACGTGGAGTCCACGTTGGCCGCCATCGCCGGACGGAACATCCACAGCTACCACACCGAGGGCGCCGGCGGCGGCCACGCACCGGACATCATGACGGTGGCGTCGTTCCCGAACATCCTGCCGTCCTCGACGAACCCGACGCGGCCGCACACGGTGAACACCATCGCCGAGCACCTCGACATGTTGATGGTGTGCCACCACCTCAACCCGCAGGTCCCCGAGGACCTCGCCTTCGCGGAGAGCCGCATCCGGCCCTCCACCATCGCCGCGGAGGACTGGCTGCACGACATGGGGGCGATCTCGATCATCGGCTCCGATTCGCAGGCGATGGGACGCATCGGCGAGGTGGTGACCCGCACGTTCCAGACCGCGCACGTGATGAAGGACCGGCGCGGCGCGCTCGACGGCGAGCCGGTGGCCGGCGCGGACAACCTGCGGGCGCGGCGCTACATCGCCAAGGTCACCATCGCTCCGGCGGTCAGCCACGGCCTCGACGGCGAGGTCGGTTCGATCGAGGTCGGCAAGCTGGCCGATCTGTGCCTGTGGGACCCGGCGTTCTTCGGGGTGCGCCCGTCGGTGGTGGTCAAGGGTGGGGTGATCGCCTGGGCCCAGATGGGCGACGCCAACGCGTCGATCCCGACCCCGCAGCCGGTGATGGCCCGGCCCATGTTCGGCGCCTCCGTACCGGCTGGTACGTCGGTGGCGTGGGTGGCGCCGGCGGCGCTGGAGGACGGCCTGGCCGACCGCATCGCCGTGCAACGCCCGCTGCTCGCGGTGCGCAACACCCGCCCGCTGACCAAGGCGGATCTGCCCGAGAACACGGCGTGCCCGCAGATCGAGATCGATCCCCGCACGTTCGCGGTGCGCATCGACGGGCAGCTCATCACCGAGGATCCGGTGGCGTCGCTGCCGCTGGCCCAGCGCTACTCACTGTTCTGATGGGTGCGCTCGAGCTGCTGTTGGCCGACGGCCGCTTCCCGGGCGGGGGCTTCGCCCACTCCGGTGGACTGGAGCCGGCGGTGGCCGACGGGTCGGTGCGCGACGTGCGGTCGTTGGGCGCCTTCATCGCCGGCCGCTTGCACAGCGCCGGCTCGGTGGAGGGATGGCTGGCGTCGGCGGCATGCCGGGCGGTGGGCGGGTCGGGCGCCGAGCGCGCCGCGCCGGCGTTGGCCCGGCTCGATGTCGAGGCCGAGGCGCACCAGCCGTCGCCGTTCCTGCGCGAGGCGGCCCGCGCCCAGGGCCGCGGGCTGCGCCGTTCCGCCGCCGTGCTGTGGCCTGCGGTGGCCGGGTTGCGCTGCGAGGTGTACCCGGTGGTGCTGGGTTCGGTGGCGGCGGTGGCCGGCCTGGACCCGGTGGCTGCGGCGCGCCTCGCGGTGTACGGCGTGGCGATGACGATCGCGTCGGCGGCGGCCAAGCTGGCTGCGCTCGACATGGCCGATGCGCTCGCGGTGGTTGCCGGGCTGGCGACCGACGTCGATGCGCTGGCCGTCACCGCGGCGGCGGCTGCGGCCCCCCGTCCCCGTTCGGCCCCGTGGCAGGAGTTGCGGGCCGAGGACCATCGCGCCTGGGAGGTGCGTCTCTTTGCTTCATGACCTGGGAACGTTCGGGAGCGGCGGTCCCCACGACCACGCCGACGACCACGACCACCACGACCATGCCGGGCCGGGTGCCGGCCCCCGGCGGCCGGCAGCCGGCCCGCTGAAGGTGGGCATCGGCGGGCCGGTCGGCTCGGGCAAGACCGCGCTGGTGGTGGCGCTGTGCAGGGCGTTGCAGCCGGCCCATCGGGTGGCGGTGATCACCAACGACATCTACACGCAGGAGGACGCCGCCATCGTGCGCCGCGCCGGGGTGGTGGCCGAGGACCACCTGTTGGCGGTGCAGACGGGCTGTTGCCCGCACACCGCCATCCGCGACGACATCGCCGCCAACGTCGATGCCATCGAGACGCTGGTGGCCCGCCACCCGGACCTCGACGTGGTGCTGGTCGAGTCGGGCGGTGACAACCTGACGGCGACGTTCAGCCCGCGCCTGGTCGATGTGCAGCTGTTCGTGATCGACGTGGCCGGCGGGGACAAGGTGCCCCGCAAGGGTGGGCCGGGCATCACCCGCTCGGACCTGCTGGTGATCAACAAGACCGATCTGGCCCCGCTGGTAGGCGCCGACCTCGGCGTGATGGCGCGCGACGCGGCCGCGGCGCGCGGCGCCCGACCGACCGCGTTCGTGTCGCTGGTCGAGGATCCGCAGGCCGGCGAGGTGGCGCGCTACCTGGAGGAGCTGCTCTGAGAGCGACGTTGCACGCCGAGCTCGAGGGCGGAGCGCTGCGCCGGTTGGTGTGCGAACCGCCGTTGGCGGCCAAGGTCTGCCGCGACGAGCTCGGCGGACGGGCGCTGTGGCTGGTGAGCTCGGGCGCCAGCCTGTTGGAGGGCGACGAGCTGACGTTGTCGGTGTCGCTGTCGGGCGGGGCCCGCCTGGCGGTGCGCAGCGTCGCCGCCCAGCTGGTGCACCCCTGTCCGGACGGCGGCCGGGCCAGGTTGCGGATCGAGGCGGAGGTCGGCGAGGGGTGCTCGCTGTTGTGGGCGCCGGAGCCGACGATCGTCGCCGGAGCGGCGAACTACGTGAGCGACGCCGTGGTGGCGGTGGCCGAGGGCGGGGCGCTGCGCTGGCAGGAGGAGCTGGTGTTGGGCCGTACCGGGGAGGATGTCGGCTCGATCGATCTCGATGTGGCCACCGCCATCGACGTGGCCGGCGTGCCCTGCTGGCGCGACGGGCTGGGATCGCATCCGGGCTGGCGCGGGCCGGCGGTGCTCGGCGGCGCACGGTACCTCGGCACCCAGGTGCGCGCCGGCGCAGCTCGCCCGGCCGGGTGCGGCGACGGCTGGTTGCCGCTCGCCTCGGGCGGCGAGGCCCGCCGTGTGCTGGCCCTCGACCCGGCCGACGGCCGCCAGCGCCTGGCGCGGCCGCGCTGACCTCCGCTCATGGCGCGCCCGGCACGAGCGGGCGGGACCTGCGGGCCACCTCGGCGAGCGCGGCGGCCGCGGCGTGCGGGCTGTGCCGTTCGTCGAACCGGGCGACCAGCCACCCACGACCCAGGAGACGGACGTCGTGGGCGACGAGCAGGCGCTGTTGACCCGGCCTGTCGCAGTGGCGCGTCACCACGACCCGCAGCGGCCGCAGCAGCAGCGAGC
>JADLEF010000174.1 GCA_020846295.1 Acidimicrobiales bacterium | reverse complement strand
GCGGATCTCGGGATCGACCTCGTCGAGGCTGGCGAGCTGCGGTTTGGGCTTGGGAGCTGCCCAATAGTGCATGTCCTGGTAGTCGATCGGCGGATGCTGGAGATTCGGCCATTTCGGCTCCTCGAGCGTCAGGAAGTGACGGAACGCACCGAGACGCCACTCGAGCAGCCAATCGGGTTCGTCCTTCTTGGCCGAGATCAGCCGCACGACGTTCTCGCTCAGCCCCTTCGGCGCCAGCTCGGTGTCGAGATCGCTGTGGAACCCGAACGCGTACTCCCGCTCGACGAGCTCCTCGACCATGTTCGACATCACACGCTCTCCTCCAACTAGACTTCTCACAGTGTATGCTAGAAATATTCGAGAGTGCTGCTTGGAGATCAATACGATGCGAGACATCCCACGGCCCGACCCGACCGGTGACCTGGACACCCCCGAGGAGATTGCCGAGTTGGTGCGCCGGTTCTACGCCGACGTCACCCAGGATGACCTGCTCGGTCCGATGTTCAACGAGGTGGCGCGGGTCGACTGGTCCGAACACCTCCCGAAGCTGACAGCCTTCTGGAGCCGCGCGCTGCTCGGCATCCCCGGCTATCAGGGCAACCCGTTCCGCGCCCACCTGCTCGTCCACGCCCAGCGCGCGTTCACACCGACACACTTCGAGCGGTGGTTGGCCCTGTTCCACGAGACGATCGAGCTCGGCTGGACCGGTCCCAACGCCCGACGAGCGCTCGACATTGCCGACAACGTCGCCCGCGTCCACAGCCACCAGCTGTCGGGCCACGCGGTCACGGCCGGCTCGGGCACTGCGACCTGAGGGTGTCGCGATGAGCCGACCTGCACCGGCAGCGAGTGCCGCGAACGAGGACATCGTTCCCGCGGAAGAACGCGGCGCCGCTGGCCGAGTGGCGCAGGTACACGCACAGACCCGCCGCGGCCTCGTCATGACGGCAGCGTTCGTGGCGTCGGCAGTGATCGCTGGCGCCGCTGGGATCGGTGATGGTTGGTGGCTCCCGCTGCACCTCTTCGTCGTCGGCGCGTTGTTGACCGCGATCTCCGCCGTCACGCAGATGCTCGCCGTCACCTGGTCGGCCGCCCCCGCCCCACGGCCGGACGTGGTCGCGACCCAGCGCGGGCTCGTCGCTGCCGGCACCATTGCGTTGGTCGTCGGTCGGGAGACCGGCCGGACCCGGTTGTTCGTCGCAGGCGGTGCGGCGGTGGTCGTCGCGATGCTCTGCCTCGCCGCGATCCTCATCCGCATCCGACGCGACGCGGTCACCGCACGATTCGCCCCCGCCATCGAGGCCTACGTGTCCGCCGTCCTCGCAGGGGCCGTCGGCATGACGATCGGGATCCTGCTCGGCGCCGGTCGAGCAGGATCCAACGCTCTCGAGCTACGCGAGGTCCACCTGACCCTCAACGTGTTCGGGCTCATCGGACTGGTCATCGCCGGCACGTTGCCCTTCTTCGCCGCGACCCAGGTGCGCTCGAAGATGTCGCCTCGCGCCACGCCGGCCCTGATGCGCGCGACGTCCGCCGTGCTTGCGGCGGCGACGGGGGTGACCGCCGTCGGCCATCTCGCGGCCGAACCGATCATCGTCGCCAGCGGACTCGTCGTGTATGCGCTCGGGCTGGTCGCGGTCGGTGCGATGCTGCCGATCTACGCCCGCAAGCGCGTGTCGTGGGCCGGACCCCGAGTCGTGCAGTTGGTGGCCGGAATCGCCTGGTGGATCGCCATGACCGGCGCCCTCGCCGTCACGAGCCGCCGCGAGACGGATGACCGCGCAGTGCTGCAGGCGCTCGTGATCGGCGGCTTCGCGCAGATCCTCGTCGCTTCGCTCGCCTACCTCGGCCCGGTGCTGCGCGGCGGCGGCCATCGACGCCTGAGCGCCGGGTTCGCCATCACACGCTCGTGGACGTCGCTAGCCGCCGGCAACGCGGCCGCGCTCGCTGCGCTCACCGGCTCGGGTCGGGCCCTCGCCTTCGCGCTCGCGGTCTGGCTCGCCGACATCGCGATCTGCGCCGGACGACTCGTGCTCCCGACGCGACAGGATCAACATGTGTGACTACTGCGGATGCCGCCGATCCGGACCGACTGCCGAGCTGGCAGCCGAGCACGAACACCTGCAGGACCTTGGAAGCCTGCTGCACACAGCTCTCCACGACGGTGTCGACGCCTCCGACGTGTTCGACGAGTTCGTCCGCCTACTCCAGATGCACGCCGCCAAGGAGGAGGTCGGTCTGTTCGTGCACGCCCGATCGTCCACTCCGCTCAGCGACCAGATCGACGCGCTGTGCCGCGAACACGACGACCTGCACCGCTGGCTCGCCGACGGTCTCACCGGACCGCGCGTACCCGACGCGCTCCGGTTGCTGGTGACCCACATCGACGACGAGGAGTACGACCTCTTCCCCCACATCTTCCACGCCCTCGACCCCGAGCAGTGGGACGACATCGAACTCGCCCACCGAGCCGTCGAAGCCGTCTGGGACGCACCGACAGAACACCAGGAGACATCGTGACCGTCCACCACGCAGACGCCACTCCCGACAAGGTCGCCGCCCGCGAGCGATCCACGCTGCGAGCGGTCGCCATACCCACCGAGCATGGCGGCTGGAGTCTCACGCTGGAACCGGTCCTGCTCGGTCTGCTGGTCGCATGGTCTTGGCCCGGCCTGTCGCTCGGTGTCGCGGCGATGCTGGCGTTCCTGGCGCGGACACCAGTGAAGCTCGTGCTCGTCGACGGCTGGCGTGGACGCTGGCTCACTCGAACCACCGTCGCCGCTCAGGTCGCAGGCGCGGAACTCCTCGTCCTCGCGACGCTCGTCACAGCCGCGGCACTCACAGCCGATGCGCGGTTCTGGTGGCCGTTGCTCGCCGCGGCACCGCTCGTGGCGATCGAGTTATGGTTCGACATGCGCAGCCGCAGCCGCCGGCTCCTGCCAGAGCTCGCCGGCAACCGTCGGCATCGGCTCGGTGGCTGCTGCGATCGCGCTCGCCGATGGCATCGACACGGTTGTCGCACTGGGCTTGTGGATCGCGGTCGCGGCACGCGCCGCAGCGGCGATCCCCTATGCACGAACACAGGTGATCAGGACGCGTGGCCGGCGGTACCAGCTGTGGCACAGCGACCTCGCACAAGCTGTCGCCGTGATCGCGGTCACCGCCGGATGGCTGGTCGACGCCGTCCCTCTGGCGGCGGCCGTCGCAATCGCCGCGGTTGCGATGTTCAACGTCGCAGCAGTGCGCGCGGCACCTCGACCGGCCAAGATCATCGGCTTCCAGCAGATGTTCTTCGGCGT
>JADLEF010000173.1 GCA_020846295.1 Acidimicrobiales bacterium | reverse complement strand
GCCGTGGCGGGGCAGACGGATGATGCGCACGTCGTGGCAGAAGTACTTGCAGCCGAACTGGGCGCCGATGCCGTTCTGCTGGGAGACCTTGAGCACCTCGGCCTCGAGCTCGAGGTCCCGGAAGCCGCGGCCCAGCTCGTTGCCGCTGGTGGGCCAGGTGTCGAGGTCGCGGGCGGAGGCCAGCTTGGCCGTCTTGAGGGCGTACTCGGCGGAGGTGCCGCCGATGACAATGGCAAGGTGGTACGGCGGGCAGGCGGCCGTGCCCAGCGTGCGGATCTTCTCGTCGACCCAGCGGCGCAGGCTGGCCGGGTTCAGCAGGGCCTTGGTCTCCTGGAACAGGAGGCTCTTGTTGGCCGAGCCGCCGCCCTTGGCCATGAACAGGAACGTGTAGGCGCTGCCGTCGACGGCGGAGATCTCGATCTCGGCCGGGAGGTTGGTGCCGGTGTTCTTCTCCTCGTACATGTCCAGCGCCGCCATCTGGGAGTAGCGCAGGTTGGACGTGAGGTAGGTGTCGTACACGCCGCGGGCGATGGCGGCCTCGTCACCGCCACCGGTGAAGACGAACTGGCCCTTCTTGCCCTTGACGATGGCGGTGCCGGTGTCCTGGCAGGAGGGCAGCACACCACCGGCGGCGATGCAGGCGTTCTTCAGCAGTTCGAGGGCGACGAAGCGGTCGTTGTCGGAGGCCTCGGGGTCCTCGAGGATGCTCGCCAGCGAGGCCAGGTGGCCGGGCCGCAGCAGGTGCGCGATGTCGGTCATGCCGGCCGTGGTGAGCTGGGTCAGGACCTCGGGCTCGACCCGCAGGAACGTGTGGCCGGCCGCTTCGAAGGTGGAGATGCCCTCGGTGGTGATCAGCCGGTAGGGCGTCTCGTCGGCGCCGAGCGGCAACAGCTCTTGGTACTCGAATGCGACCATGGCCCGACGCTATCGCTGGGCGGTGGCGGCGGGGGAACCCGCCGCCACGTCGTGGCGGCAGGTGTGGGTCAGGCGGCGCTGTCGCGGGAGGTGAGGCGGGCGACCCCGGTGTCGACCGGTGCGGCATCGGCCAGCAGCGCTCGGGCGATCCGGCCGTAGACGTCGATGACGGGCCACAGCCGTTGCACGGTGACGGGGTCGATGTGCCAGGCGGCCTCGATGTGATCGATCTGGTTCATCTGTACTGGCCTCCTGGCTGCAGCGGTCCGCCTGTGCGGACGGCCCGGCGATCTCGGTGCTCACCGTAGGCGCGAGATCACTGTTGGTCGTTAGGCGAAATCCCCCGGCTGCTCGGATTGTGACCATTGTCGCCGCGCGATGGTCCCGAGGTCCTGGCGCCGGCCCCGAACTGGCCTCCCGCCCGCCCTGGCGAAACCGAGAACGTCGGCCCCACCCCGCCGAAGTAGCGTCTGCGACCGTGAACGACCTCGAAGAAGGCCTCTCCCTCCAACTCGACTACGGCAAGCTCGCCAAGGTCGCCGCCACCGGCGCCGAGGTCGTGCCCGTGGTCCTGCAGCACGCCGACACCGGGGAGGTGCTCTTCATCGGCTACGCCAACGAGTTGGCGGTGCGCGAGACCTTCGCCCGCAACAGCGCGGTGCTGTGGTCGACCTCCCGCAACGAGCTGTGGCACAAGGGCGCCACCTCGGGCGACACGCTGGACCTGGTCGACGTGCGGGTGAACTGCGAGCAGAACTCGCTGTTGTACCGGGTGCGCCCCCGCACCGGAGGCGTCTGCCACACCAAGGACGGCGAGGGTGCCGCCCGCACGACCTGCTATTACCGGGTGGCCGACGAGGCCGGGGCGCTGCGCTTCCCCTGAGCCCGGGTCGCCCACCCCTCGTGCCGGAGCGGGCACAATTGCCGACATGATGGTGCGTGCCCCTGAGCTGGTCGGCCACGGCGGCTGGATCGGGGTCGACGGAGAGCTGTCCCTCCAGGCCCTGCGGGGCAAGGTGGTGGTGCTCGGCTTCTGGGCGTTCTCGTGCGCCAAGTGCCTGCGCCTGGTCGAGGAGCTGAGCGAGCTGCAACGGCGCTTCCCCGACGAGCTCGCCGTCGTCGGGGTGCACAGCCCGAAGTTCCCCTACGCCGGCGAGCACCAGGCGGTGGTGCGGGCGGTGGCCCGCATCGGCATGCCGTTCCCCGTGCTCGACGACCCGGAGCTGGTCACCTGGCAGCAGTACGGCGTGCGGGGCTGGCCGACCGTTGCGGTGGTGGACCCGCGCGGCAACGTCGTCGGGGCCCTGGCCGGCGAGGACAAGGGCGCGCTGCTGCACCAGATCGTGCAGGACCTCGTCGAGGAGCACCGCTCCCGGACCCACCTGTCGCTCACGCCGCTGCCCGTGCGGGTGCCCCCCGAGCATCGCCGCCACCGGCCGGGATCGCTGCGCTTCCCGTCCAAGGTGGCCACCGACCGTCGGGGCCGCCTGGCGGTGGCGGACACCGGCAACGATCGGGTGGCGGTGATCGGGCTGCGGGGCGAGGATCGGGGTCGCATCACCCACGTCGTCGGCGGGTTCCGGCGTCCCCAGGGCGTGCGGCTGTACGGCTCGACGCTCGTGGTGTGCGACACCGGCAACGACCGGGTGGTCGCCATCGACCTGGCCAAGCGGCCCGGGCCCGACGAGCCGGTCGAGGCGGACCCGGCGGGCATCATCCGCCTGCGGGTGCTGCCCAACGAGGTCATCGCCACCGACCTGGCCCAGCCCTGGGACGTCATCGCCGACGTCGACCACTCCTACGTGGTGGCCGAGGCGGCGGGCCAACGGCTGTGGCGGATCCCGGTCGACGGTTCGTCACCGGCGGTGATCGCCGGGGACCGGTTCGAGGGCCTGCTCGACGGCCCGGGGGACGAGGCCGAACTGGCCCAGCCGTCAGGGCTGGCCCGGCTGCCCAACGGCGTCGCCTTCGTGGACGCCGAGTCCTCGTCGCTGCGCCTGCTCGACGGCCGGGGGCGGGTCGGCACGCTGGTCGGCGAGGGCCTCTTCGACTGGGGCCGACGCGACGGGCGGCCCTCGCAGGCCAGGCTGCAGCACCCGCAGGGCCTGGTCGCCTCGCTCGACGGCACGTCGCTGTTCGTGGCCGACACCTACAACCACGCGCTGCGCTGGTGGCGGGACCAGCGCCTGGTCACGCTGCCGGTCCACGTGGCGGGCGGCGTGCCGCTGCGCGAGCCGTCGGGCATCGACGCGCTGCCCGACGGCCGCCTCGTCATCGCCGACAGCGCCAACCACCGCATCGTGTTCGTCGACCCCTCCGACGGCACGGCCACCCCGCTGGAGCTCGACGTGCTCGCCCTACCGGAGCGCGAGCCCGACGTGGTGTGGGGCGACGCGCTGCAGGCCGGGACCGGCGAGACGGTGGCGGTGCCGTTCTCGGTGGGCCTCGATCAGCCCGGTGTCGACCGGCCCGGTGTCGACGAGCCCGGGTCCGGTCGGCTCGAGCTCGACCTGAGCGCGGCGCAGCCGGTGCGGGTCGACGTGCGGGCGGAGCCGACGTGGCTCATCGATCACGGCCCGACCGCATGGACCCACGTCGCCCCCAGCGGCCGGGTCACGGTGCAGGGCGGGTCGCAGGGATCGGGCACCCTGACCGTCACGGTGGTGGCGCAGGTGGCGGGCGACGGGGTGACGGCGGTGCGCCGATCGGTCACCCAGCACCCGCTCGTGATCCGCTGAACCGGCCCGCCCCACTCCGGCCGGGCCGGGCCGCCGTCAGCGGCTGGTCCAGCCGCCGTCGACGGCGATGATCTGACCGGTGACGTAGCTGGACGCATCGGAGGCGAGGAACAGCAGCACCCCGTCGAGCTCGGCCAGCTCCCCCGCCCTGCGCATCGGGGTGTTGCGGGTGATCCAGCCCATGCCCGACTCGCCGGCGAACATCTCCTGGGTGAGCTCGGTCTCGAAGTAGCCCGGTCCGATGGCGTTGACGCGGACGCCGCGCTTGGCCCACTGCAGGGCGAGCTCCCGGGTGAGGCCCACCACGCCGTGCTTGGACACCACGTAGGCCAGCTGGTTGTTGGGGCTGGAACCGACGAAGGAGTGGGCGGAGCCGATGTTGATGACCGAGCCGCGGCCGCGCTCGAGCATGCTCGGCGCGCACAGCGACGCCAGGACGAAGCAGGCGTTGAGGTTGACCTCGATGACCTGGCGGTAGACGTCGGGCGGTTCCTCCTCGGCCTTCCACGGCGCGTCGGACAGGCCGGCGTTGTTGACCAGGATGTCCACCTGGCCGAAGCGGTCGAGCGTGGCCTGCACCAGGTTGCGGCAGGCGTCGTCGTCGGCCACGTCGCAGGCCACCGGCAGCACGCGGGGCACCTCGGCGGCGAGCGCCTCGAGGCGGTCGAGGCGGCGGGCGGCGGCCACCACCTCGGCGCCGGCGGCCTTGAGCACCCGGACGAAGCGGTCACCGAAGCCGCTGCTGGCCCCGGTCACGATGGCGACGCGGCCGGTCAGGTCCCACATGCTGCTGAGATCGATGTTGGTCACGGGCCGGGATCGTAGGCGGATCGGCGGCTCGCGGGTCGGGGCGGCGGGCGCGTAGGCTCCGGCCCGCACCGGTGGGCACGTCCGCCACCGGCCGACCACGGGGGTGGCGACGGTGAAGATCCGCATCGGCTATGGGCTCGGCGTGAACAGCCTCACCAACGACGAGGAGCGTTTCGGGCACTTCGTCGACGAGCTGGAGCGGCTCCGCTTCGACTCGCTGTGGGTGTCCGAGCGCATCGCCGGGCACTCGTCGGACCCGGTGGTGGCCATGGCGTTCTGCGCCGGCCGGACCAAGAAGTTGAAGTTCGGCATGTCGGTGATGGTGCTGCCCGGCCGCAACCCGGTGCTGGTGGCCAAGCAGCTGGCCTCGCTGGACCGCCTCTCGAGCGGCCGGATGCTGCCCGCCTTCGGGTTGGGCGCGCCGACGCTGGCGGAGTGGAGCGCGTTCTCGGTGCAGCGCAAGGAGCGGGCGCCGATGTTCGACGAGGCGCTGCCGTTGATGCGGCGGCTGTGGACCGAGGACTCGGTCAGCCACCAGGGCCGCTTCTACAACTTCGAGAACATCCGGGTGCTGCCCAAGCCGTTCCAGTCCCCACCGGATGTGTGGCTCGGCGGCCAGGCGCCCTCGGAGCTGAGGCGGGTGGGCCGCCTCGCCGACGGCTGGCTGCCCTCCTTCACCACCCCGGCCGAGGTCGAAGCCGGCATGGACACCATCAAGCAGGTCGCCGCCGAACACGACCGCGAGATCGACCCGGAGCACTACGGGGTGCTGATCCCCTACTCGCACGGCCCGCTGTCGGACGCCTACGTCGCCGGTTCGCGAGCCCGGCGGCCCGACGTGGAGCCGACCGACATCGTGCCCATCGGCATCGACGCCATCCGCGACCAGCTCCGCCGGTTCATCGACGTCGGCGCATCGAAGTTCGTGCTCATCCCGGTGGAGGAGCCGCAGGACTGGGGTCGCGAGCTCGAGGAGCTGGCCGCCGAGCTGCTGCCGATGCAGACCCGCTGAGCCGGGGGCTCCGGACGAGGGCGGGTCAGGCCGCCCAGTGGCGGGCGATCACGGTGCGGACGTGCTCGGCGGAGGTGCCGACGCGACCGGCCACCTCGTCGAAGGTGGCGAGCTCGCCTGCCGGCCAGCCCGACAGCAGCGCGTCGTTGTAGGCCGACACGATCGACGTGTCGGTCACCTTGGCCGCCCCGGCGCCCCGCGCGCCGGTGCCGCGACGACCGGTGAAGGCCAGGACCCGGGCCCGGCCGCGTCGTGTCCGGGTCAACGCCGCCCGGACGCGCAGCAGCGCGAACAGGATCAGCCCCAGACGTGCAGCCGTCAGAAACGGCTCCGCCATCACGTCCCAACCGCTCACGTTCGAGCTCCTTTCCCCGGAACACGTCGGCAGAACAACGGCGGGGGTGAGGAAAAAGATCAGCGCATCTCGGCCGGTTCATCCATCGGCGGCAGACTTCGGGCCGCCATCGGCACCGGAGCCCGAACTGCGGTAGACGTGCGGAGAACAGCCGGTCACCGCCGGCGCGAACGGTGCTCGGGCGGGGCCGCCGAGGCTCCCCGCCGACCTTCAGACCGCCGGGGTGACCGGCTCGACCGCCGGTACCGCGGGAGTGATCGGCTCGACCGCCGGTACCGCGGGGGTGATCGGCTCGACCGCCGGTACCGCCGGCACCCCGGCAGGGGCGGCGGGAAGGGCGGGCAGCACCGCTTCCACGAGGCGGGCGAGCCCGGCGATGGCGGTGAACAGCGACTCGTTGCGCCCCATGGGCGAGCCGAGCTCGCCGAGCAGCTCGATGCCGAGGAACAGCGCGCTGACCGCGGAGGCGAGATCCTGCAGGGGCAGGGCGGCGGCGAGGGGTGAGCCGCCGAGGACCCGCTGCAGGGACCGGTGCACGACCTCGATCCACGGCTGGAAGATCTGGCCGATCTCCTTGGCCAGCACCTCGTCGCCGGCGGCGGCCGCCATCACCTGGGACAGGATGTGGATGGTGCCGCTGGCCACGTCCTCCTGGTGCAGCTCGGCGCCGACCTCGACGAGCGCGGACAGCGAGGTGACCTCGGCCCGCCGCTTCTCGGAGCGGGCGAGGCGTTCCTCGCTCATGTGGGTCAGGCCGGCGAGCACGGCCTCGTTGATCGAACCGAAGTGGTAGTAGATCGAGGCCTGGTTGAACTTGCCGGTGCGGGCGATGGCCCGGGCGCTGGCGCCGAGCATCCCCTCGGTCCTGATCGTCTCGAGGGTGGCCTCGATGATGCGACTGCGCGTGGCCTCGCTCCCCGAGCCTGCTCGCGCTGTGCGTTGTCTCCCCCGGGCCATCCGGTCAGTTTTCCACCGCCGCCGAGCCAGTGGAGAACCGAAGCGTCGCGCAGGTGTTGCCCGCCCTGCTCCGACCGGTGACCGAACGCCACTACTCGCGGCGCCGGGAGCGCGGCGCTAGCCTCCGTCCATGCGCCCTGGTGCCGACTACAACTTCGTCCCCGGTCCGGCCACGCCCCACGTGGTCGCCACCGAGGGCGCCGAGCTGGTGCTCTCCGACGGTCGCCGCATCCTCGATGCCGGCGGCGGCGCCATCGTGACCAACATCGGCCACGGACGCCCGGAGATCGCCGAGGTCGCGGCGCGGGCCACGGCCACCGTGGACTACGTGATCCCGCCCTGGTCCACCCCGGATCGTCAGGCGCTGTGCGACCGGCTGGTGCGCTCGTGGCTGCCGGAGGGCATCGACCGGGTGGCG